>CAYSLC010000183.1:3063-11394 GCA_964431545.1 uncultured Desulfobacteraceae bacterium
GCCCGGCGAACCGACGCCGGCGCGTCATCGAAACCGGTGAAGAGGAACGGCAGGGCGAGTTCCAGGGCCGGTTCCGCCGGATCGACCCCGCCGATCTCGATGGAACGGCGCAGGGCCGTGGCGGTGGAACACGCCTCCCGGTATGGGTCGATCACCAGCCGGGTCAGGGCGGCGGAGAGAAAGACCACGTCGTCCAGATGGGCCTTCCGGTCCGGCGGAAACGGGTTTTCCCTTGGGACCATCAGGGTCGACAGGATCTCTTTCTGGGCACCTTCGTCCCCTGCTTCGGACCGGGACATGGCCCGGATGGCCCGCCGGTCCCGTCGGGAGAAGCTGGCCGTGCCGGTCTCGGTTTTCCCGCCGTCCTCCGCCGAGCCGGTCCGGGGGGCTTCCCGGCGGCTTTCGTCCAGGGGCAGGCGGGTCATGGCGGCCGCCTCCGGGGTCAGGGCCACCAGATCCTCCCGGGACAGGTCGCGGATATCGTTATACCCCAGCGCATGGGCGACGGCGGCCATCTGCCACCGGATCGATTCGAGGTACCGGTGCATCCGGCGGGCGGCCTGGTCCACGTCGAGGCGGCGGGTTTTTTCGGGATCCTGGGTGGCGATCCCCACCGGGCACTTGCCGGAGCTGCAATCCATGCACCCGGTGCACCCGGCCGCCACCAGCATGGCGGTGCCGATGCCCACCGCCGATGCCCCCAGGGCGATGGCCTTGGCCGCGTCCAGGCCGTTCTGGATCCCGCCCATGAGGACGATGGGGAGTTGACCGTCGGCGTCGAGTTCGGCCAATCCGTCCATGGCCTCCATGAGGGCCGAGAGGGTGGGGATCCCCACGTACTCCAGGACCTCGTTTCCGGCGGCCCCGGTGCCCCCCTGGAGGCCGTCCAGCTCCACGAAATCGAGGCCGTCCTTGAGGGCGATCTTCACGTCGTCCCGGGTCCGGCCGCCCCCGAGTTTCAGGCCGACGGGCAGGCGCCATCCCACCGCCTCCCGGAACTCCTGGACCTTCATGATCAGGTCGTCGCCCCCCAGGATGTCGGGGTGGCGGGAGGGGGACCGGAGGTCCATGCCCGCCGGGATTCCCCGGATGTCGGCGATCTCCCGGGTGAGTTTGGCCGCCATGAGCTGGCCTCCGAGTCCCGGCTTGGCCCCCTGGGAGATGTAGAGTTCCAGGGCGTCGGCCCGCTTCATGTCGTGGATGTTCCAGCCGAGCCGGCCCGAAAGGCACTGGGCGATGAGCTGCCGGGCCTCGGCCCGCTCCTCCGAGGACATCCCCCCCTCGCCGGTGTTCTCCGAGATGCCGGAGAGCCGGGAGGCGATCCCCAGGGCCACCTTCATCCCCGGCGAGACGGCGCCGTAGCTCATGGGGGCGATCATCACCGGCATGCTCAGGTCCAGGGCCCGGCCTCCGCTCCGGTCGCCGATGAAGGTTCGGAGATCGATCCGGGACAATGCACCGGCGTCCAGTGCCCCCGGGTCGATCCGTTTCTTGAATGTGATATCGCCGAAGTGGGGCACATGGCGGGCCGCGCCGTACCCCCGGACCCGGTACCGGCCGATTTCGCTCTTAACGCGGATGTCCTGGACGATCTGCTCGTTCCAGTAGCCGGCTCCGGGGCCGGAGAAGGAGACGTAGGGGAGCCGTTCCGCTTTCGGTTCCGCCTTGCCGTAGGTGAGTTCCCCGCCTCTGGAGACGATCTTCTTGAAGCGGCCCTTGAAGGGAAGGGCGTGGCGGTCGAGGAAGGCCATGACCTCGTCGATCTCCCCGGCCGCGGGGTCGACGACCATGGCGTCGTTGCCCAAAGAGAGGATCTCGCCGCCCACGAAGATCTCGCCGCCGGCCATGTCCTCGCCCACCCGTTCTCCGGAATCGCCGAGGATGATCATCCGGCCGCCGTACATCATGTATCCGGCCATGAAGCTCGAATGGCCCCCGCAGCAGAGGGTCCCCTTCTTCATCACTTGCCCGGACCGGGACCCCATGTTCCCCCGGATGACCACCTCGCCGCCCCGCAACGCCTCTCCGGCGATGGCCCCGGCGTTGCCGCCGACGACGATGGCGCCGGAGAGGAGGTTGTCCCCCACCCCCCAGCTGACGTTCTTCTCCACCTCGATGCGCGGTCCGTCGGTAAGCCCGCCGCAGAAATACCCGGCGGAGCCGCGGATCCGGATCCGGATGGGGCTGGTGAGCCCCACCGCGATGTAGTGGCGGGCGTCCGGGTTGATGATCTCCACGTCCTTGTGGATGGCGCCGTACCCCTTGATGACCTCGTTGGCCGTCTTGATGGGCATCCGGGACAGATCGATGACCGTCATGGTTTCCCTCTTTTCGTGATGATCGTTTGGGGTGGTCGTGGGAAATATTTCGACCGGATCGGCCGTCACGCGGCCCTGGACCAGAGGCCGAAGGTGTGGGGCGCCGGTTCCGTGGTCTCCAGGGCCTTTCCGGGAAAGAGGCGGTTGATCCCCACCTCTTCGGAGGAGATGACGATCATCCGGTCGTCCTCGTACTTGACCATCGGCTTGGCCGCCAGCTTGTCCTTGGCGTAGCCGATGGCGTCCCGGGTGGCCACCAGATAGGAGAAGGTGCCGTCCAGGTCCGCCAGTGAGGTCTCCAGGGCCGCTTCCAGGGGCGCCCCCCGGCTCATCCGGTAGGCGAGGTAGACGGCGATCAGCTCCGTGTCGTTTTCCGTCTGGAAGGTCATCCCCTTGCGTTCCAGCCGCCGCCGCATGATCCAGTAGTTGGTGATCTGGCCGTTGTGGACCGTGGCCACGTCGGCGAAGCCGCAGGCCCAGAAGGGGTGGGAGGTGTCCGGGTGGACCCCGGACTCGGTGGCCAGCCGGATGTGGGCGATGCCGTGGTCCCCGTCAAAGGCTTCGATGCCGTATCCGGGGGCCAGGTCCCAGGGATGGCCCACATCCTTGATGATGTCGAGGCTCCCGCCCGCCGAGACCAGTTTTACCTTGCGCTCGATGGCTCGGGTCAGGGCGAGCAGGTCGGGGACGTTCCGGACGATGAACCCGGCCGTGCAGCCGAGGATCTCCTCCCGGAGGATCTCCACCCCCTCCCCTGCCAGTGCCTTCCGGATCTCTTCCATGGCGCTCTCTTGGCCGCCGTCCCGCGGGATGAAGAAGCGCATGCGGAGGCCCTCGGGAAGGGGCGTCCGATAGAGGGCCCATCCGGCGGAGTCGGGCCCCCGGTGGAGGGTCGCGTCGAGGATTTCCGTCAGGGCCGCGCCGGTGGTCATGGGAAAATCGGCCCGTTTTCCGTTCTTGAACAAGATCCCTGCGATGGCGCACATGGTGGTCGTCCTATCTTGATGGTGGTGGATGAACCGGAGCAAGCCGCAAGCAACGATCCCCTATTCCGAAAACCTCGGGGAGACGATGATCGACAGAAACCGGATCGGCAGCTGGAGAAGCTCCTCGGGCCCATGGGGGGTATCCGAGTCGAACAACAGGGAATCCCCCGGAGAGAGGGGGTACGCCTTGTCTCCGTGCATGTAGGTCATCTCCCCTTCGAGCATGTGGATGAACTCCTGGCCCGGATGCTGAAACAGGGGGAAGCTCTCGGAGCGCTCTGTCAGGGTGATCAGGTAGGGCTCCATGGAGATCCGCTTGCCGACGCCGTGGCCCAAAAGGCGGTATTCGTGTCCCGCACGGGTGCCGCGCCGCTCGATGACCACCCCGTCGCCCGACTTGACGTAGCTTGCGTCCCTCTTCTCCTCGAACTTCCGGAAGAAGGCGGTGAGCGGCATGTTCAAGGCCCGGGCCAGGGATTGGATGGTGGCCAGGGAGGGCGACGTCTGTCCGTTCTCGATTTTGGAGAGCATGCCGGCGGAGAGCCCAGCCAGCTTGGCCAGCTCCGCGATGGTCAGCCCCATCTTCTTCCGGAACGCCCGGATCTGGCGGCCGATGGCGATCTCCAGCTTGTGGTTCTGGTGCTCGTTGGTCGGCTGTCTGTCATCGTTCATGGTCGGACCCGGAATTAGGGGGCAACCGTGCGGTCCCCCGTCTTCTCTCCCCATGGTCTTATCGGAAAAAGGCTGAAAAAAGCAAGAAGTTGATCCGGGGCGCCGGGGAGGAATCGACCAGCGCCCCGGATGGATGGTTCCGCCCCGCCGGCAACGGCCGGGGCGGAACCAGGACCCCCATGGGTCGGGCGGTGCCGTCAGATCTTGGGATTGTGCGGATCGATCTGGAAGGCCGCGTAGGCCTCGTTGCCGTGCTCGGTGAGATCGAGCCCCATCTCCTCCTCCTCGCCGGTGACCCGCAGGCCGATGGTGTGCTTGATGGCCATGAAAAGGACCAGGCCGGTCCCGAAGGCCCAGAGGAAGCCGACGCCGATGCCGATCAACTGGGCCAGGAGCACGGTGGCGCTGAAGGTCTCCACGCCGAAGAAGGCGTAGGCGAGGGTTCCCCAGGCCCCGCAGACGCCGTGGACGCTGATGCAGCCGACGGGGTCGTCGACCTTGAGATACCGCTCGATGAAGATCACGCTGAAGACCACCAGAACGCCGGCCACCAGGCCGATGATCAGGGCGCCGTAGACGTCCACCACGTCCACCGCCGTGCAGATGGCCACCATCCCGGAGAGAAACCCGTTGACGGTCATGCCCACGTCGGGCTTTTTCATGTAGAGCCAGATGGCGGTGACGGCGCCGATGCCGCCGGCGGCCCCGGCGATGTTGGTCATCACGGCGATGCGGGCCATGTTGCCGTCGAAGGTGGTGGTGGAACCCGGATTGAACCCGAACCATCCCAGCCAGAGGATGAAGCCGCCGATGACGGCAAAGGGGAGACTGTGACCCGGAATCGCCTTGGGAGTCCCGTCGGCGGCGAATTTGCCGGCACGGGGCCCGATCACGATGGCCCCCGCCAGGGCGAGCCACCCGCCGATGGAGTGGACCACGGTGGAGCCGGCGAAGTCATAGAACCCGACCCCGAGGACCCCCTCCAGCCAGCCGGAGCCGTCCAGCAGACTCCCCCAGGCCCAACTGCCGTAGACCGGGTAGATGAAGGCGCAGATCACGATGCTGTAGGCCAGGTAACCGGTGAACTTGGTCCGCTCGGCCACGCCCCCCGAGACGATGGTGGCGGTGGTGGCGGCGAAGACGCACTGGAAGAGCCAGAAGGCGAACCCCCATTGGGTGGCGCCGGTGTTGCCCAACATGAAGAGCGATTCATCCGGCCCCGCGAACATGATGTGAAAGCCCACCAGGAGAAACGCGATGGTCCCGATACAGAAATCCATGATGTTCTTCATCATGATGTTGACGGCGTTCTTGGCCCGGGTCAATCCCGCCTCCAGCATGGCGAAGCCCGCCTGCATGATGAAGACGAGGAAGGCGGCGATGCAGGTCCAGATCACGTCGGCCCGGTACTGGAGGATCTCCAGGCCCGTGAGATACCGGACGATGGTGACCGGCTCCGAACGCCCCGCCACACTCACTTCCTCCTCGATGGGCGTGGTTTCGTCCCGGTAGGCCGCCGAGACCGGAAGCTCGCTCCGGATCTCCGCCTGGGACTTGCCCTGGAAGAGTTCCGCCGGGTACTGGCCGACAGCCTCTTGGACCGAAGCGGGATCCGCGGCGGTTGCCATGCCCGGGAAAACGAGACAAGTGCAAAACATCATGGCCAAAAGGATGAAGAGCCATTTGGTTGTGGACATCGGTTTCATGGTGGGAACCTCCTCGTTGAGAATGAAAATGTTGTTTCGGCTCGTTAGCCGATCATCTACCCGGTACGGATCAGATGGCATCCTGGTCCGTTTCGCCCGTTCGGATCCGAAGGACCGACGCCACCGGCAGGACGAAGATCTTTCCGTCGCCGACCTTGCCGGTGTTGGCCTCCTTCTGGATCGCCTCCACGACCCGATCGGACATGTCGACGTCCACGATGATTTCCAGTTTGATTTTGGGGACCAGATCGACCTGGTACTCCGCCCCCCGATAGATCTCCTTGTGACCCTTCTGCCGCCCGAAGCCCTTGACCTCCGAGATGGTCATTCCCTTGACGCCGATGTCGTTGATCGCCTTCTTGACGTCGTCGAGCTTGAACGGTTTGATGATCGCCTCGATTTTTTTCATCTCCTTGCCTCCTGAAAACCTGTTGGTTCCACGGTTGGGGTGTTGGTACCTGCAAAGGGGCGTTAGCAAAGAGCGTACCATTCGGAATCGATCCGTCCGTCCATCCCCGTTGGAAACGGCCCGCTGTATTATGGGAATATTTTTTTCTCACCATGAAAATCAGAAAAATCCGACCCCTATTGTTCCCGGATTCTTTATACATAATTGTAGTATCCTATATTTTTAATACGTTAATGTAATTAATGCTATGATGCCTCTCTGTTATTGCAGGATATGAGGGTAGACGTAAATCGTATTTATCCGGAGATTCATGATGGAAATGTAATTTTTGATAATTGATATACCATAATTGTATTTTTCTGTTCAATCCTCCTTTGGTTGCGCGGAGGCCGGACCTCCTCTATTTATCGATCCCATCCCCCGCTCCGGGAGCGGTCTTCTCGCCATTCTGGGCGGGGGTCTACCATGACGATGGAGGTCCCGATCCCCAGAAAATCGGATATGGCATACAATGTGCTGATCGTTCCTGGCAGGAAAAGAAATATCATTGGAATCAATTTTCAAGGAGGAGCCGATGAACCGGGAACTCACGGCCGGCGGCGCGGGCGCCGGAGTCAAGGAAAAGCGGGAAGAGGTTCGGGATCAGCTGACGGAGCAGGGCGTCGAATTCCTGTTGGCCAAGTTCGTGGACATCCACGGATGTCCGAAGGTCAAGCAGGTGCCGGTCTCCTGCTTCGACGACATCGTGGACGAGGGCGCCGGGTTTGCCGGAGGCGCGGTCTGGGGGCTGGGCCAGGGGCCGGAGAGCCATGACATGATGGCCCGGGCCGATCTGGAAACCTTCTGCCAGCTCCCCTGGCGGACCAACGTCGCCATCGCCGACTGCAACATCTTCGTGGATGACGAGCCCTGGCCGTTCTGCGCGCGGACCAACCTCGCCCGCATGGTCGACCGGTTCGCCGGGGAGGGGTATGTGTTGAACGGCGGGTTCGAACCCGAGCACTTCCTGGTGGAGCGGAATGAGGACGGCACCCTCGTCCCATGGGATCCGATGAGGATCGATACCCTAGCCAAACCGTGCTATGATTTCCGGGGGATGTGCCAGACCATGGACTACCTCCAGGAGATCATCCGTTTCGGGAACCAGATGGGGTTCGAAATCTACCAGAGCGACCACGAGGACGCCAACGGCCAGTATGAGATCAACTTCAACTGGAGCGGCGCGGTCCAGGCCGCCGATCGACTGGTCAAGTTCCGGATGATGGCCGGACAGGTGGCCGGAAAGTACGGGGCCGTGGCCACCTTCATGGCCAAACCCTTCGACGACCGGACCGGCTCCGGAGCGCACTTCCACTTCCATGTGGCCGATGCCCGGACCGGAGCGAATCTCTTTCCGTTGAACGGCGGCCGGGATACCAAGGGGCTGGGGCTTTCCTCCACCGCCCTGCACTATCTGGGCGGGCTGCTCAAACACATCCGCGCCATCACCGCCGTCGCCTCCCCCAACATCAACTGTTACCGGCGGATCCAGAGCGGGGAGTTCGTCTATTCCTCCGCCTCCGGATACACCTGGACGCCGGCCTACGCCTCCTTCGGCGACAACAACCGCACCCAGCTCTTCCGGTGCCCGGCCCCCAACCGCTTCGAGGACCGTTCGCCGTCGGCCATGGTCAATCCCTATCTGCTGATGGCGGCCCATATCGCCGCCGGTCTCGACGGCATCAAGAACGAGATCGACCCCGGGGAGGCCGTGATCGGCGAGAACGTCTGGAATCTCCCCTTTGAGGAGCGGCGGAAACGGGGGATGGTGCTGCTGCCTCAGAACTTGATGGAGGCGGTGGAGGCCCTGGAGGCCGACACGGTGGTCAAGGACGGGCTCGGGCCCATCGCGGATGAGTTCATCAAGCTGAAGAAGGCGGAGTGGAGTGAGTTCATGCGCCACGTAACGCCGTGGGAGGTGGAGCGGTACCTGACCTATCTATAGATCCCCGAAAGACGGAAGGGAACGGCGAACCAACCGGCGGCCGAGAGGATCGTGATGCCGGAGGAATCAAAAAGAGATGAATGGGAAGACGCCGACGGGGTCTACGGAGCGGTTTTGGCGATGCTCCGAGCCGGGGGGCACCCGTTTGCGATCCGTGAACACTCCCCGGTCCGGACCATCCAGGAGGCCCATGAGCGGGTTCCCCACCTGACCCGCAACCTCCTGAAGACGGTCGTGTTCCGGATCAAGGACGGGG
>CAYSLC010000184.1:0-4860 GCA_964431545.1 uncultured Desulfobacteraceae bacterium
CCGCCCCCGGCGGACGCCCCGCGCGGCGCATACGGGTCGGCGGCAGATACGCGGAGGGCATGGGATTATTGCTCTTTGAGCTTATTTTCCAGCATCTCTATCTTCTCTATGTTCATCCCGGTAATATTGGCAATCTGTTCTTTACTCAAAACCCGAGCCCGGAGGAACTGCATCACGGTTCTTTCAACACCGATGTCAATGCCTTGCTCGATTCCTTGCTCGATTCCCCGCTCGATTCCCCGCTCAATGCCTTTTTCAAGGCCGACTTCTTCTATGGACTGCAACATTTTCGCCTCCTGAAACATTGGGTTTTCATGAAGGATCTGCCGGAAGGTCCTTTCCTCCACCGGATCCAGCGGCAGGCTGTGGTCGATCAACGAGTACAGCACAGAGCGCTTGGGGCCGTTTTCCACGCCGGCGATGCCGTTGATGGCCTTGGCCTTGATCAGCGGCCGGTCTTTTTTCGGGTAATCCGTCAGCGGCAGATAGGCGGCGGCCAGGGGATTTTCGGCGGCTTTTTTCTCGAATTCTTCGGCCGGGATGTGTTTGAGCTTGATCTGCCGGTAGGTGAATTCGTTGACCGGATAGCCGAAAATTTCGATTCGGTGTGTGTCCTCAACCGGTTTCCGCCATTTCACCGGATCCGTGAACATGGCGATGGGGAAAATCGGTTTTCGGAATTTGAAGAATATCCCGCAAAAACAATGGAACATCCGATTTTGAAATCTTTTGGGTTTTTCGCCCTGATGCTCCCAATGGATGAGAACCTGCTCTTCTTCCGTTGCCGCGAGAACGTCGATGAGGATCAGGGCGTCGGTGATCCGTTGCCGGTCCTTCTCGGGTTGCTTTTCACCGGCTTCCTCGAACAGGGCGTTGAGTTCCTTGTCGAGAAACCGGGCGGCCTCGAAGTCGATTTTATCCACCAGATCGGGGAAAAACAACTGGAAATATTCCCGCAAAAACAGCATGAGGGTTTCCTTGTGGCGGATGTCGAAGCGGTTGCCGGTCTGTTTCATGGTGACGCGTACCCTCCTTTGTTCTCATTGTAAAAATCGGGAGGGTATCGTGTCAATAGCTTGTTGGGGGTCCTTGGCGTAAAGGGGCATCCTGCCCACCGTTAGCGCTGCATGGGATTTTTTCAAGCCATGTTCCCGCTTTACGCCAACACCCGTATCTGGTATACGCTCACCATGTGTGGCGGCGAAAGGCCCCGGCGCGTCGTGGATCGGCTCACGGAATCCGGGCATGTAGCCAAGCTGGAGGACCTTTGCCGAGCGATCCTGAAAAGGATAAGCCTTGTTGATCCACCGTTGAAATCGGAGGTAGACCGATGGGAATGTGTCTCGCCCTCCATGGGGTCTCGGATGAGAAGATCGAAAGAATCCTGGCGGAACCGCCGTTGATCTGGCGGTTGATCGCGCCGGATGACCCGGAGATCTACGCGGAAACCGTCAGGCCGGGCCCCAAGAGGTCCCTTTGGCGACGACTGTTTTCCAGGGAGGAGAAGCCACCCCCCTCCCCGCCCCCGTTGCCGAACCTGAACCTGTCCGACGCGGAGAAGCTCGATGACGATCTGGACAAAGCCTGGCAGGGGATCCACTACTGTCTCAACAAGACCGCCTTCGAGGCGGAGCCGCCCATGGATTTTCTCACGGTCGGAGGAGAGGTCGTCGGCGACGTCGAGGTGGGGTATGGGCCGGCCCGGGTGATCCGCTCCGGCGACGTCGAACGGATCCATCGGCTCCTGTCCGAGATCGATGTGGCGGCGTTACGGGAACGGTACGATCCGGCGGAAATGGACAGGCTGGACATCTACCCGAATATCTGGGTCAGGGACGGGGATGACGGCTTCGACTACATCGCCGAACACTTCGAACGGCTCAAGGGGTTTGTGGCCCACTGCGCCGGACATGGGCTGGGGATGGCGGTTTATCTGTGCTGAAAAATAAGGGAACGAGATTGAATGTCAGAAAAAAATCTCCTCGAAATACATATAAAAGGCCTATACTATGTGTACGAGGGAAGGGGTGACCCGATGGGAAGAACCAACGTCGTCATTGATGATGAGTTGGTCGATGAATGCCTACAATTGACCGGAATTCGAACACGGCGGGCTCTCATCGACCACGCCCCGCGCGAGGTTCGCCGACGGGGTCGTCGGAAGCGTTTGCTCGAATTGAAAGGTACGATTGAATGGGAGGGTGATCTTGCAAAATGGCGGAAGGTCCGTGACTGATGGTGCTCGTCGATACGTCCGTCTGGATCGATTTCTTCGCCGGTCGCGACGAGCCCCACGTGGATGCGCTTCAAACGCCGATCGAGAAAGTGGTCCGCAGATCGCCTCCGTCGCCATCGAATACGACATCCGGCTGCTCCACAACGATCGCGACTTCAATCATATCGCCAGCCACGCAATCCTCGGACTCCATGCCGCCGTTTCCACGCATAGGACTTGAACCGCTTGAAATACCGAGAAGCGGCGAGAGTCCCCGGGCGGAAGGTCCAAACCTCGGACCCTTTCAAGGACTGGATGAAATGAGACAATTTCCCGAAAGAGACTGGAAGATCCTGCGAGAACTCAAGGACGGACTGCTGCAACAGTACTGCAACGAGATCCTCGACAAACTCGAACCGGTCGTGAAAAACCGAGGAGACGACAGCCACAAGGCCTACCTGCGACTCTGGAAAGTCATGAAGCGGGAAGATAAAGAATTGTCCGCCCTGTTCGACGATCTGAAACGGAGCACGGCGTTTTTCAAGATCGCCGAGTGGAGAAGAAGCGGACTGCTCACAGACGATGAATTCGACCGGTTCAGCGATGAGACCCGGCAGGTGGTCAACCTCCTGGCATCCCGGTAGCCGCCTCGATCCACCCTTACCCTTACTTTCCGCTGCCCGACGAACCCGGATCTCCGTCGAGACCTCCGAGGATTTCAAAACCTCGAAGGTCTTCGTGGCCGCCGGCATCCGATCGTCGGTCGGTTGCGGCGGAGCGGAGGGCCGAAGGGGGTTGACTTTTGGGCTGACGGGAAATAGATATTCCTGAGTTGGAAGACGGATCGTTGAATTCAAAAAAAACGATCCAGACACGACGATGGAGGTCGACATGGATGGAGAGATCACCAGGGACCGGCTGATCGAACGGATCGATGAACTGGAACGGCAGGTGGCGGAAAAAGCCGAACTTGAGCGGAAGCTGGCCGCGGCAAGGGAAGCGTATCATCGACGCGAAAGGGAGTTGTTCGCCCTCATGGGGGGCGCCAAATCGGTGCTGGAGAACAGAGGCTTCCCCGATACCGCCCGGGCCATCTTCGACTATTGCAAGGAACTGATCGGGGCGACCTCGGGATACGTCGCCCTGCTCAACGAGAACGGAGACGAAAACGAGATCCTCTTTCTGGAGGCCGGGGGGCTGCCGTGCGACGTCGATCCGGAACTTCCCATGCCCATCCGGGGGCTCCGGGCGGAGGCCTATTCCGAAAACCGGGCCGTCTTCCACAACGACTTCATGAACAGCGAATGGACCCGGTATCTGCCGGCGGGCCACGTCATTCTGCGGAACGTCCTCTTCGCGCCGCTCGTCCTGGACCGGAAAACCGTCGGTATCATCGGTCTGGCCAATAAAGAGAAGGACTTCGACCACAACGACGCCCTCATTGCGACGGGGTTCGGAGAGATCGCGGCCATCGCGCTCCAGAACAGCCGGCATGTCGACCGGAGAAAGCGGGCGGAAGACGCCAGGGAGCGGATGATCGTCGAGTTGCGGGCGTCCCTCCGGAAGGTCAAGCGCCTCAGCGGACTGCTGCCCATCTGTTCCATCTGCAAACAGATCCGGGACGACAAGGGATACTGGAAGCAGATCGAAGAGTATATCGAAGACCACTCGGAAGCCGAGATGAGCCATAGCATCTGTCCCGGATGCGCCAAGATTTACTATCCGGATTTGGATATCTACGGAACCTAGCGGGCGGCCCCCCTCCCCCGAGGCGCCTCGAAGACCGAACGACCCAGAAATCGCCGGCCACCCATTTTTCCCCGTCCCTCCGGGTTACAGCGGATCTTTCCCGCGGATCTTTCCTTGACATTACGAGCGGAACGGCTTACCACCTTTATAAAAGGATTGCCCATTCATCCAACATCCAACCGGAAGGGGGCCGACATGGCCGGGGCGTGCAGGGAAATCTCATTGGGGTTCACGGACGAACGATTCAAGGAGGGGCACCACATCATCTACCTCTACAATGACGACGCGGAGCGGAAGCGGACCATGGCCAAATTCCTCCAACAGGGGCTGTTCGATGAGGAGAAGGTCCTGTACCTCGTCGACGATATCTCGCCGGACGAAATGCGCCGGGAGCTGATGGCCCTGGGCGTCGACGTGGATGAAAAGCAGACCGATTTCGACGTCACCCGGGGGCACCACTCCCTCTGCCCGGGCGGATATTTCACCTCGGAATTCATGCTCGGCATCGTGGGAGACTACTACAAAAACGCCATTCGGGAAGGGTATGTCGGGGCCCGGGGCGCGGGGGAGATGTCCTGGGCGTTGATCGAAGGCCGGGCCACCGTCCCGGATCTGCTCACCTATGAGGCGAAACTGAACCGAGTTCTGGAGGATCACCCGCTGACCACCGTCTGCCAATACGATGCCAGACGGTTCGACGGCGCGCTGGTCATGGACATGCTCAGCGTCCATCCCATGATGGTGGTCCGGGGACAGTTGGTGAAAAATCCCAGCTACGTGGAACCGGAAATCTTTCTGATGGAATACCAAGAGCGGATGGATCGCGAGGCCGGCTGACCGGCGCGAAGCAGCGTCTTCGGAAGCACCGGGCCGAGATCCCGGCACGGCCCGGCCCC
>CAYSLC010000184.1:4960-11338 GCA_964431545.1 uncultured Desulfobacteraceae bacterium
ACCCGACACCACTGGTTATACGCATGTCCGACGTTGACGCCAAGATCCTTGGCAAGATTATCCTTCTCCAGAGCACGATCCATCTCATGCAGGAGAACGAACCCATGGCGCGGTTCGTCTGCAGGGGACTCTCGGCGGTTCCGGGAATCGATTCCCTTGCAATCCTCATCAACGGCGCCTTCCATTCCGACATCGGCGGCGCCGTGGATGCCGGCGCCTGTCGGGACTTGTTCGATTCCCTCTCGGAACCGGCCCCGGACCGAAAGCCCGAGGCGCTCATCGCCGCGTTCAAGGACCATCATGGGTTGGAATGCCTGAAGATCCGGACGGCTTTCGACCTCTACGGGATTCTGTTTCTCAAATTGAACGACGGTCACCGGTTCCTCGGATATCGGCCCTACATCGAAAACACCCTCAACCTCATCGCCCTGATCGTCGAAAACAACCACCGCAGGGCATTGCTGCTCAAGAACAAGGAGGACCTGGAACGGGCCGTCGAGGAGAGAACCCGGGAACTCAAGGCGAGCCAGGAGAAGTACAAAACCCTGTTCGAGAGCATCCGGGATGTTATCGTGGTGGCGGATCTGGATCGAAATATCATCTCGGTGAACCAGGCCTTCACGGAGGTGTTCGGGTATGGGATGGCGGAGATCCTCGGGCGGCGGACCCAGGTTCTTTACGCGGAGGAAGCGCAGTTCCACCGCCTCGGCGAACGCCTGGAAAAGGAGGCGGAGGCCCGCCAGTTTTTCATCACCCTCGAATACCAAAAGAAGAGCGGGGAGCGTTTCCCGGGGGAAACCCATATTTTCGATCTCAGGGACGTCGGCGGCGAAACCGTGGGGTTCATGGGGATCATCCGGGACATTTCGGAACGCGTCCGCGCCGAGGAGGAGAACCGGCGACTCGAAGCCCAACTCTTCCAAGCCCGGAAGATGGAGGCCATCGGCACCCTGTCCGGCGGCGTCGCCCATGATTTCAACAATATCCTCTCCATCGTCATCGGCAATGCCGAAATGGCCCAGGAGGAGATTCCGGAATGGCACCCGGCCCACGGCCTCCTGGAGGAAGTGATGAAGGCGAGCCTTCGGGCCAGGGATGTGATCCGTCAGCTGTTGACGTTCAGCCGAAAATCCCACGAGAAGAAAAAGCCGATCGATCTGTCTCCCATCGTCAAGGAGGCCGTGAAACTCATCCGGGCGACCCTTCCCAGCAGTATCGAGATCCGGTGGAACATCCCCGACCGGCTGCCGGCCGTGGCGGCGGATGCCACCCAGATCCACCAGATCATGCTCAACCTTTGCGGCAACGCCGCGGACGCCATGGCCGAGGAGGGCGGGGTCCTGGAGGTCGGCCTCGACGCGATCCCCCTGGACGGGGCGGCGGCGGCCTTTGATCCGGATCTCTCCCCCGGCCCGTTCATCCGCCTGACGGTGAGCGATACCGGTCCCGGCGTCGGGCCGGAGGAGGCCGATCGCATCTTCGAGCCCTACTACACCACCAAGGACGTGGGCAAAGGCTCGGGCATGGGCCTTGCCGTGGTACACGGCATCGTCAAACGTCACCGGGGGGGCATCCGGGTGAGACGGCGAAACGGACGGGGGGCCGCGTTCGATATTTTCCTGCCGTCGATCCCGGAAGCGGCGGCGACCTCGGAGGCGCCGATCACCGGGGAGCTGCCCACGGGCGCCGAACGCATTCTTTTCGTGGACGACGAAGTGGGCGTCGCTGAATTGAACCGGCGGCGGCTGGAAAAGCTCGGGTATCGGGTGGCGTCGAAGACCGACCCGGTGGAGGCCCTGTCCGTCTTCCAATCCGACCCGGATGGATTCGATCTGGTGATCACGGACATGACCATGCCGAAGATGACCGGGGACAGGCTGATCAAGGAGCTTCTCAAGATCCGGCCCGAACTGCCGGTGGTGCTCTGCACCGGGTTCAGCACCAGGATCTCCCCGGAATCGGCGGCGGCCCTGGGGATCCGAAGATACTTGGAGAAACCGATCGAGATCAGGGATCTGGCGGTCCTCATCCGAGAAATCCTGGACAGGGCCTGATCATCCGGCACTTGCCGCCCTTTTGCGGGACCTCCCCCGGAACGGATGCAAACATCGAGGAGGCTTTTCAATGGCGTTGTCCGTGGTCGATCTCTACCGGAAGATTCTCCCCCGCACCAACTGCCGGGACTGTGGTTTCCCCACCTGCCTCGCCTTTGCCGGCATGGTGGTCTCGGAAAAACACCCGCTGAAAAACTGCCCCCATATCCCGCCGGAGACGCTGGCCGACGCCGAAAAGGAGCTGGAAGCCCAGTACGCCGCCGGCAGATGGACCAAACGGGACATGGCGGCGGACGCCCTCCAGTGGGCCAGGGAGCGGGCCGCCTCCATGGCGATCGCGGACCTGCCGGACCGGATCGGGGGGGAATTGGTGGAGGTGGAGGGGGAGCCGGCCCTGAAGCTCCCCTACTTCACCGGCGCCGTCCTTATCCGGGAGGGGGCCGTCTCCCATGCCGACGGGTCGGACCTGAACCGGTGGGAGCAGGTGTTCCTCCTCAATCACCTGGCCCAGGGGGGAAGCGCCCGGCCCACCGGCAACTGGAAGGCCCTGGAGGCGTTTCCCAACACCGTCTCCAAGGTCAAATCGATGCGCTCCCACGTGGAGGCTCCGCTCCGGGAGTGCTTCACCGGCCGCGGCGACGCCCTCCGCCGGGCGGCCCTGGCCATCGGCGGGGTCGATCGCACCGGCGAGACGGGTTCGGCGGACGTCGCCGTGGAACTGCGGCCCCTGCCCCGGGTACCCGTCATGGTGATGTTCTGGGACGCCGAGCAGGAAGAGGGGATGGAGGCCGCGGTCAAACTCCTGTTCGACGAGACCATCACCCAACACCTGGACATCGAGTCGATCCTGTTTCTGAGCGAGCGGATCCAGCAGCTTCTCCGCGGGGAGGCCGATGCCGCCGGGGACGGGGTGGAATCGTTCAGCGTCGGCGATTCGCCGGGCCGCGGCGCATGAATGTCGTCCAAGAGACGCTCTGGGGATGTGCGAGCAATCCCGTGGACGCCCAATGTTCCAAACACGCCCCCTCACCCCGACCCTCTCCCCGTGGGAGGGGGCATTCCCCGTTTCTAAATCAGATAAAACCAAGTCCAGACGATACCTTCGGTCGGCATCCATCAAGGACATCCGAGGTTTAGAAAATCTCGGAGGTCTGGGAGTTCCGCGATTTCTTGTGATGGTTTCAGGTTTGCGCCCGTAGGGCCTGGGATTTCCTTCCATGGGGATGCCGGGTCATGAAAGCCCTGAAAGGGCGGAACATACCAGCCCAGGGCCAACGCCCTGGGCCCCATGCGCATTACGTACGGTATAAGCCCTGAAAGGGCGTCACGCAACAGTTCGGGGGCATCGCAGGCATCAATCGGCACCGTTTTTTTGCGTCTCCCTGTATCCAATCCCGCCCTCGCTATCCAGATAATAGACGCGGCCACACCCATCGGGATGGTAGGCTTTCATGGAAAAGCTTCCCTTTTCTCCCGAGAGGATGACCAAACGGACGCCGTCGCCCAAGACGAAGCCGTACTCTTCAAGCTTTTCCAGGTCGATAACGCCGTCCGGGAACTCTCCAAAATAGAACCGAGCGATGTTAGAGGCATTTTTCAGCGCAATGTTGACGGCGGCGTTTGCGCTTCTTCCTTTGTATTCAATATGCATAAGAAAAGGATAAGAGACAAATATAAGAAAAAGCATCATGAGGATACAACAACAGGACCAGCCCCGCGACCGGGTCCTGTTCTCCTCTCTGTTTTCTTTACCAAACAGAAGAAAAACGATGGGGATATAGACGAAAAGGGCGGCCCCGACCAACATTCCCACGTGGACAAGGGGCTTTGATGCGCAAGGCCTGGAAATGGGAAGTCCGACCGCGCAGGAACCGACGGATGCGCAAAACAGTCCGACGGGTACGATTTTGAGCAGAAAAAAATGTTTCCTTGACCCTTTATCCACAGCAACCTCCCATTCCGCCACCACCGTCTTATCCGCGTGGTATCCCCTGCGCTGCCGGCCATCCGGGCTTCATCCGCCCCCGCCGGGTTCGCCAGCCCGAATTGCCGGTCGGCGATGTAGCGGTGTCCCGGAGGGATGGTGATGACGTCACAACCCTCCGGCCGGGAGGAAAAGGTCAGATCGATCCAAAAAGTTCGTAATCGGGGTAATAGGTTCTGGCACACTCCGGGCAGATGCTGTGGCTGAATTCCGCCTCCGAACGATCGCCGATATAGGCCTCCACCTGATTCCAGTAGCCTTTGTCATCCCTGATCTTTTTGCAATGGGCGCAGATGGGCAACAATCCACCGAGCTTATTGACCTTGCCAAGGGCGTGTTGAAGATCGCGGATCAGTTCCTCGCGCTCCTTCTCCATCCGGCTCCGCTGATCGATCTCATGGCGCAGCTTTTCAACGGTGAACTTCAAGGAGGCGGTTCTCTGGTCCACGATCCGTTCAAGGTCATGCTGGTGCCGCCGAAGCTCCCGCTCAATTTCATCCTTCCGGGCGAACGCCCGGCGCAGGTGTAAACGCATCTGGTCGATGGTGTACGCCAGATGATCCACCTCATCCACGGGCCCTTTCCGTGCGTCCAGTTGTAGTTCCCTGTCGAGATCATCCATGGAAAAAGAGGAGGTATAGGAAGTGATGGCCAGCAGGCGTCGGATCACGGCGCGGTAGATCAGCATCAACAGGAGCGCGCAGACCACGAGAATGATGGATGTCTGGGCCGCCATCAAAGAGAGCGCGGTTTTCAACGCTTTGTGTCGCACATGGGAGAGACTTCCCTGAATGTGCAGTTCGCCCAGCCGGTAGGCCTCGCCGTCGTAGAGATGGGTGATGGGGAAAACCCGATGCAGCCGACCCGGGGCCGCGCTCTGTCCAGCCCTGCAGACGACCTCTTCCGGGGCCTGGATCGCGGCCGATTCAATCCCGGGAATCCGGCAGATACTCAGCAGCGCGATTCTCAGGTTTTCCTGATCATCCACCCACAGGGCCGATTCGATCACATCGAGATGGCTCTGTTCGATCAGCGAAAATTTCCGTTCAAAGGCATCGAGTTCACGGCTGTAGGTGAAAAAGCCGATACTGATTGCGAATCCGAAGATCAGCAGAGTGGCGATCACCAGTACCTGTAGGACCAGCCGTTTTCCCACGGCGCTGGAAGGAAAGATCACGGCAACTCTCCGCTTTCGATCAGTCCGACAGGTAGGGGGAAATGATCTCCCCGTAAATGCGCCGGTAGGTCCCGTCCCGTTTGAGGTCTCTCAACGTCCGCGCCAGTCGGGGCGCCAACTCCCGATGCTTTTTGCATAAATAGAGGAAATTCGGCTCCACCGCCAGCGGCGGCTCGATGAACCGGATGCCTGTTAGCCCCAGTTTTTGGATCTCGGCATACCCGGCAAGCCGGGTGATCAATGCCACATCCGTCCGGCCCGCCTCCAGAAGCCCGAACAGAAGGTCTTTGTTCCGGACTTTGGTGATCGATTTCGCCGCCGTCACCTGGGCGTCGAAGATCTTCCACCCGTGGATATAGGCGACATTCAACGACTCCAGGCTTGACCAACCCTCCATGGCAATGTCCCCCGACTTGGCAAATGCCCCGAAAACGAAATCCCCGAAGGGTTCGGGGACCCGGACCAGATTTGGATAGGTGGTTTCCAATCCCAGGATCCGGGGGCCGTCTCCGTCGTCGATGCATTGGTCGACACGGATCAAAGACCTTCCCACCGGCGGTGTATGGCGTTCCACCGTGATATGGTTCCGGGAACAGACCTCCTCCACCAGGCGGAAGAAGAAGATCTCATAGGGGGAATGCAGCGTGCAGTTGATGCGCAGCCGGTTCGGTTCCGCACCGTCCGCGGATGTGAGAAAGAAGGCGCCGAGGATCAGTGCCGCCGTCATGAAAGAGATTTTTTTCACCAAACCATTCCCTCCTTTTATCTCCATCCTCCACCACCTTAAATGATACATGGATCGAAATCAATCTGAAACGATCCTCGCCATCCGCATCCCCCAGGCCGCCCGCCGCCAGCGGCCGGTTTTTCTCGGACAGAACCCGCTCACCGGAACCTTCCGCCGCAACTACGAGGGCGATTACCACTGCACCGAACAGGAAGTCGGCCGCATGTTGTCGGACCGGTCCGAAGAACCCGCCGACAGCCGCATCCTGGAACATTTCACCCTGGACGACCTCGATCCCGCAAGCCTTCAACAATACCGTAACCGCTTCGCCTCCCACCACCCGACCCATCCCTGGCTGGAGCAAGACGACAAAGGGTGGCTCAACCTTTACAAGTTCAACCTGCGGGTGTTTCAACGGCTGGCCCAGGATCTGAAG
>CAYSLC010000185.1:0-11229 GCA_964431545.1 uncultured Desulfobacteraceae bacterium
AAAAAGGGGGAACAGCCCATTCGGGTGCGAAAAATATAATTTTCGCACTCCACAACACGCCGGAATTTGATTCAGTCGAAATCGGCCATGTTCAAACGCTCCACCCAACTCCACCCATACCCCCGCGCATCTGCTGATCGATGACACGCCATACTTCATCACGGCAGCGACGTATTTAAAGCAATATCTACCCGCGAACCGGCATAATCGTGGCGTTAAAATTCCATGATAAACAAAACGACGGGGATCTTATTTTGTTGGGACGTCCTCATTCTTCGGTCAAAGAGACGGCCGAGGCCCGTTTCAGAAACACGATCCCCAGGGGCGGGAGGACCAGGTTGATGGAGAAGGGGTGGCCGTGGTACGGGACCGGGGTGGTCTCCACCGTGCCCAGGTTCCCCTGGTTCGACCCGCCGTACTCGCCGGCGTCGCTGTTGAGGCATTCCTCCCAGGCCCCCTCCAGGGCCGTTCCCACCCGGTAGTTGTGCCGGGGGACCGGGGTGAAGTTGCAGACCACGATGATGTCGTTCTCCGTGTAGTGGCCGTGGCGGATCATGCTGAGGGTCGACTGCTGGATGTCGTTGCAGTCGATCCACCGGAACCCGTCGGGGGTGAAGTCCTTCTCGTGCATGCCGGGGCTCTTGAGGTAGAACTGGTTGAGGTCCTCCAGCCACCGCTGGAGGCCCCGGTGGTACGGGCCCTGCTCCAGGAGGTGCCAGTCGAGGCTGCTGTCGTGGGACCACTCCCGGCGCTGGCCGATCTCGCCGCCCATGAAGATCAGCTTCTTGGCCGGCTGGGCGTACATGTACCCGAAGAGGAGCCGGAGGTTGGCGAACTTCTGCCAGTCGTCTCCGGGCATCTTGCCGATGAGCGACCCCTTGCCGTGGACCACCTCGTCGTGGGAGAGCGGCAGCACGTAGTTCTCGTGGAAGGCGTAGATCATCCGGAAGGTGAGCTTGTTGTGGTGGTAGCTCCGGTAAATCGGCTCCTGGGACATGTAGGAGAGGGTGTCGTGCATCCACCCCATGTCCCACTTCATGTCGAAGCCCAGCCCCCCCAGGTAGGTGGGACGGGAGACCTGGGGCCAGGCGGTGGACTCCTCGGCGATGGTCACCGTCTCGGGGTAGTTCTTGTGGACCTCCTCGTTGAAGCGCCGGAGGAACGCGATCGCCTCCAGGTTCTCCCGTCCGCCGTGCTCGTTGGGGATCCACTCCCCCGCCTTCCGGGAGTAGTCGAGGTAGAGCATGGAGGCGACGGCGTCGACCCGGAACCCGTCCACGTGGTACTTGTCGAGCCAGAACAGGGCGGAGCTGACCAGGAAGCTGACCACCTCGTGGCGGCCGTAGTTGAAGATATAGCTGCTCCAGTCGGGATGGAACCCCTTGCGGGCGTCCTCGTGCTCGAAGAGGTGGGTGCCGTCGAAGTACCCGAGCCCGTGCTCGTCGGTGGGAAAATGGGAGGGGACCCAGTCGAGGATCACCCCGATGCCGTTTTGGTGCAACTGGTCGACGAGGTACATGAAGTCCTGGGGAGTCCCGTACCGGCTGGTGGGGGCGAAGTAGCCGAGGCACTGGTACCCCCAGCTCCCGTAGAAGGGGTGCTCCATGATGGGGAGGAACTCCACGTGGGTGAACCCCATCTTCTTCATGTGGGCGGTGAGTCTCGGGGCCAGCTCCCGGTAGTTGAGGGAGCGGTTTCCCTCCTCCGGAACCCGCATCCACGATCCCAGGTGGACCTCGTAGATGGTGATGGGCGCCTCCAGGAACCGTTTCCGGCTCCGGATCTCCATCCAGGAGTCGTCGTTCCACTTGTACTCGAGCCCCCAGGCCACCGAGGCGGTCTGGGGAGAGAGTTCCGTATTGACGGCGAAGGGGTCGGTCTTGTCGACCCGGTACCCCTGATGGCGGGAGCGGATGTGGTACTTGTACAAGGCCCCCTGGGGGAGCCCGGGGATGAACCCCTCCCAGATCCCGGAGTTCCCCCGGGGCCGGAGGGGATGGCGCTCGGTATCCCAGTCGTTGAAGGATCCCATGACCCCGACGTACTCGGCGTTGGGGGCCCAGACGGCGAAATGGACCCCTTCCCGTCCCTCGTGGGCGGCCGGATGGGCCCCCAGCTTCTCGTAGAGGCGGAAGTGGCTGCCCTCGTTGAAGAGGTAGAGGTCGTCTTCGGTCAACAGGCTGAAATCGTATCGGACCGCTTCGTCCGATTGGCGGGGGCCCTGATGGGCTCCGGGGGGTGTCTGTTCGGTCATGGTCTCCTCTCAGGTCTCCTTCCGGGTCGATTTGTCGGGGGGCGGCAGAAGACGCTCGATCCCCATGAGGGGGATCCGAACCCAGTCGGGCCGGTTGTTCATTTCATAGCCCAGTTCGTAAACGGCCTTCTCCATCAGAAAGGCGTCCAGGAGCACCTGAACCTCCTCGGGGCTCTTGGGCAGGTATCCCGCGTCCGCGCTGCTCTCCAGGTAGCAGCGCAGGTATTCGGCGGAGATCCACAGGTACCAGTGGTCGGCCCACGTCTCCATGGCGGCCCGCCGGTCGGCGCGGAACGCCCCCCGGGCCTCCTCGTTGAGCAGGGCGCTGTAGACGGCGTAGTGGAAGGAGCGGATCATCCCGGCCACATCCCGCAGGGGGGAGCGCTTGATCCGGCGCTCGCTCACCGGCCGGGCCGGCTCCCCCTCGAAGTCGATGATCACGAAATCCTTGCCGGTGTACAGAACCTGACCCAGGTGGTAATCGCCGTGGTTCCGCAGCCGCTGGGCCGTGATCCGGGTCTGGGTGAGCATTCGGAAACGGCCGACCACATCGTCGTTCCAGCGCTTCAGCACCTCTTCCGCCGAAGGCCGGACCGTTTCGGGAAGCCGGGGGAGGACCTTCTGGAACTGCCCCCGCACCTGGCCGGCCAGGCTGCTCATGGATTGGAACAGGGAGCGCTGGTAGAGCTTGGAGAACGATTCCGGGACGAACCGGGGATCCGCGGTCTCCGAGGCCAGGGCCCGGTGCATCTCCGCAGTGCGCTCGGCCAAAAGCCGGGCCGACTCCAGATAGATGCCGATGCGGTCCGCGCTCTCCGGGGGCACCCCCTGCCGGGCCAGCGCCATGAGGCTCCCCTCCGGAATCCTGGGGATCGATTCGTCGGGCTGCTCCAGCACCCAGTCGAAATAGTTGGAAAGCAGATTGAGGGTGAAGGTCCAGGCGTCCCCCTCGTTGCGCACGTAGGCCTGGAGGATGGCCAGGGTGTTCGGCTCCTCGCCGTCGGCATGGTATTCCAGGGATCCGGCCACCGCCGGCAGGTTCCGGAATCCTTTCCGGGTGAGGAAGCGGCCGATCTCCAGGTCCGGATTGGTCCCCTCCTGGAGACGCCGGAAGAGCTTGAGGATGAACCGGTTCCCGTAGAGGATGGAGGTGTTGCTCTGCTCCGCCTTCAAAATGGTGATCTCGTAGGGGGTCTCCTCGGGGCGGTGGAAGGTCTTGAAGGCGTCCCCCAAGCCGGCCGTCAGCCGGCCCGACAGCCCGCGGGCGCTCTGACGTCTGGCGATCATCTCCATCAGGACCCTTCCGAAGGCGGGCAGGACCAGGCCGTCCACCAGGAACCCCTCCCCCCCCGCCGCGGTCCGGACCCGGGCCATGGCGGCCCGGGGGTGCTCCTCCAGGATCTCCTCCGCCTCCCTCGCCGAGGCGTGGGCCACCGGCAGGATGTAGGTCTCCCCGCCGCCGTCGGAGTACTGGAGTTCCACAAAGACGATGAGGGCGCGGCCCTCGCCCTCCCCCACCGCCACCATCTCCCGGAAGGCGGCGGTCTTGATCCGCCGGCTCTTGGCGCCGAACCACCGCTGGGCCTGGATATAGGCGGGGATCTGCTTCCGGAGCCGGTCCGGAACCCCCTGGTCGAAGATCTCGGTCCACGTTTCATCCACGTCGAAGACGGGCAGCCGGTCGGGCTCCGTGGCCCCCTCCACCGCGATCCGCAGGGCCTCCTCGGTCTCCAGGCTGAACCAGTAGAAGGCGTGGGGGCTCAGGGTGAGGAAATAGGGGTCCTCGGTGATCCCGGGAAACGGCGTGTTGCCGAAGATCTCCACCGGAATTCGGCCCTCGTGGCCGGACAGGTCGAGTTCCACGAACTGGACGAACCGGGAGAGGTTGACCACCACCAGGATCGACTGGGTTTCGTGCCGACGGATGAAGGCGAGGATCCGGGGGTTCTCCGGCTCCAGAAAGGTGAGGCTCCCCCGGCTGAAGGCGGAAATCCGGCTGCGCAGGGTGAGGAGCCGCCGCATCCACCAGAGGAGGGAGTGGCGGTTCTGCTGCTGGGCCTCCACGTTGACCACGTCGAAGTGGTACTCCGGGTCGATGATCACCGGCAGGTAGAGCTTATGGGGGTTGGCCTTGGAGAAGCCGGCGTTCCGGTCGCCGCTCCACTGCATGGGGGTGCGGACCCCGTTGCGGTCCCCCAGGTAGATGTTGTCCCCCATGCCGATCTCGTCGCCGTAGTAGATGATGGGGGTCCCCGGCAGGGAGAGGAGCAGCGCGTTCATCATCTCGATGCGCCGCCGGTGGTTTCCCACCAAAGGCGCCAGCCGGCGTCGGATCCCCAGGTTGACCCGCATCCGGGGATCCCGGGCATAGGCGCGGTACATGTAGTCCCGCTCCTCGTCGGTGACCATCTCCAGGGTGAGTTCGTCGTGGTTCCGGAGGAAGATCGCCCACTGGCAGTTCTCCGGGATCTCCGGCGTCTGGGTGAGGATGTCGGTCACCGGAAACCGGCTCTCCATGTGGAGCGCCATGTAGAGCCGCGGCATGAGGGGAAAGTGGAAGCACATGTGGCACTCGTCCCCGTTGTCGCCGAAGTACTCCACGGCATCCTCGGGCCACTGGTTCGCCTCGGCGAGGAACATCCGGCCCTCATACTTTTCATCCATGCGGGCCCGGAGCTTCTTTAAAAAGGCGTGGGTCTCCGGGAGGTTCTCGCAGTTGGTCCCCTCCCGCTGGTAGAGGTAGGGGATGGCGTCCAGGCGCATGCCGTCCACCCCCATGTCCATCCAGAAGTCGAGGGCCTTGAAGACCGCCTCGTGGACCTTGGGGTTGTCGTAGTTGAGGTCTGGCTGGTGGGAGTAAAACCGGTGCCAGTAATAGGCCTGGGCCACCGGATCCCACGTCCAGTTGCTGCTCTCGAAATCCTGGAAGATGATCCGGGCCTCGGTGTACTTGTCGTACGTGTCGCTCCAGACGTAGAAATCCCGCCGGACGCTGCCCGGCTTGGCCTTCCGGGCCCGCTGGAACCAGGGGTGCTGGTCGGAGGTGTGGTTGATCACCAGTTCCGTGATCACCCGCATCCCCCGCCTGTGGGCCTCCTTCAGAAACGCCTTGAAATCGGCCAGGGTGCCGTAGGCCGGATGGATTGCCTTGAAATCGGCGATGTCGTAGCCGTCATCCCGGAGGGGGGAGGGGTAGAAGGGGAGGAGCCAGAGGGCGGTCACGCCGAGTTCCTCCAGATAGTCGAGCCTTTTTCTCAGGCCCCGGAAGTCGCCGATGCCGTCCCCGTTGCCGTCCTGGAAGGTCTTCACGTGGAGCTGATAGATGACCGCATCCTTGTACCAGAGGGAATCCGGGGCGAGTATGGCGCTGTTTTCCTTTCGCATGGGGGTCGCCTCTACATGAAGTAGTCGAAGTCGTTTTCGGAACGGACGCGCCGGCGCATCCGGAAGATCTGGACCGGCATCACGTGGGGGTTGAGTTCGATGTAGTTGTGGCCGCCGTGCCACATGAACCGGGCGTCTCCGATCAGTTCGTGCATCTGGAAGGTCCCCCCGGTCTCGTACCCCTTTTCGTCCGACGGCAGCCGGATCCAGGTGGCGTGGGTGTGGTGGGGGTCGAGGTTGGCGGCCACCAGGATGATGTTGGAGAAGTCGTCGGTATGCTTGCTGAAGCAGACGATCTCCTCCCGGTCCACGGGGTGGAACATGAGGTTGGCGGTCTGCTGGAGGGCCGGGTTCTCCCGCCGGATCCGGTTGATCCGGGCGATCAGCGGCCGCAGGCTGTGGGGCTGATCGAGGTTCCAGTGGACGATCTGGTACTTCTCCGAATCGAGGTACTCCTCGCCGAAGGGCTCCCTGGGCTCGTTGACGCCCAGTTCGAAGGCGGGTCCATAAATGCCGTAGTTGGAGGAGAGGGTGGCGGCCAGGAGCAGCCGGAGCATGAAGGCCGGACGCCCCCCCAGTTGGAGGAACTCCGGGAGGATGTCGGGGGTGTTGGGCCAGAGGTTCGGCCAGAAGAAGTCCTTGACCGGCGCCTGGGTCAGCTCCTCGAAGTACTGCTCGATCTCCCACTTGAGGTTCCGCCAGGTGAAGTAGGTGTAGGATTGGGTGAATCCCCCCTTGGCCAGCCGGTACATGATCTTGGGGCGGGTGAAGGCCTCGGAGAGGAAGATCACCTCCGGATATTCCCGCTTCACTTCGGCGATGAGCCATTCCCAGAACCGGAGGGGCTTGGTGTGGGGGTTGTCCACCCGGAAGATCCGCACCCCCTGGTCGATCCAGTGGCGGACCACGCTCAGCAGCTCCTCCCGGAGACCCTCCTCGTGCGCCGTCTCGAACTCGAAGGGGTAGATGTCCTGGTACTTCTTGGGCGGGTTCTCGGCGTACTGGACCGTCCCGTCCGGCCGCCAGCGGAACCACTCGGGGTGCTCCTCGACATAGGGATGGTCCGGGCTGCACTGGAAGGCGATGTCCAGGGCGACCTCGATCCCGTGGTTCCGGGCCTCGGCCACCAGGTTCCGGAACGCCTCCGGGGTGCCCAGCTCCGGGTGGATCGACTTGTGGCCCCCCTCGACGGCTCCGATGGCCCAGGGGCTGCCCGGATCGCCGGGTTCGGCCACGGTGGTGTTGTTGGGCCCCTTCCGGTGGGTCCGTCCGATGGGGTGGATGGGGGGCAGATAGAGCACGTCGAAGCCCATGCCGGCGATGTAGGGGAGCCGCCTGATGCAGTCGGCGAAGGTCCCGTGCCGGCCGGGGTCGGCGTCCGCGCAGGAGCGGGGGAACATCTCGTACCAGGTGCTGAACAGCGCCCGGGGGGGCTCGGCCCGCACCTGGAGGATCTTGCCGTAGTCGGTCTTGAAGGTCCGGTCGGGATGGGCCGCCATGCGCCGGTCGAGGTCCGGGTCGAGGGCGAGCCGGACCCGGTCGGCGATCGGCTCGGTGGACCCGAGAAAGGCGGCGTCCCGGCCCAGCCGGTCGGCCGCCTCGCCCGAGGCGCGTCCGGCCGCGGACCGCACCATCCCGGCCCCCTCCTGGAGTTCCACGGAAACATCCTGGTCGGCGGCCGCCTTCTTTTCCACCCGGTGGCGCCAGGTGCGGAACCGGTCGATCCACGCCTCGATGGTGAACTCATAGTACCCGAGTTCCTCCACCGGAACGGCGGCCCACCACCGGTCGTTGACCAGGAGGGTCATGGGCAGGCTCCGCCACCGCGGCTCCTCGGCCTTGCGGTGGAGGAGCACGGCATCCAGTTTGTCGTGGCCGTCGGCGAAGATGTCCGCCTCGATTCGGAGCGTCTCCCCCACGGCCCGCTTGGCGGGGAACCGCCCGCCGTCGATCTCGGGCGATACGTTTTCGATGATGACGCGCTGTCGTGTGTCTTTCATATCCGCCTGTTTTCTGCTACTCAAGGGAAAATAGGGAATCCAGGGGCTCTCCGTCCGCGGCCCCCGGCGCACCCACATTGCCGATGCGAACCTGCGCCGGTAAAGTATCCATTATAGGCGAACGATCCTGGAATGCAATACGGTCTATCCGGTATATTTATCATCGCCGTTGTACTTCCGAAGCGCGGGAACCGATCATTTCCAACCCCCGAGGGAGCCATTTTCCGTGTACCTTCTCCATAAATACCCCCACCCCCTCAACTTCGCCTTCGCGGACCGCCGGAGGGGAGAGACCCTGGGCGCCGGGGGGATGGCGTTCCACCTCTCCGTCACCTCTTCCGCCGATGACATCCACCACGTCGAAATCACCCGTCCGGCGCTGTGGCCCGAGGACTACCGGACGGAGCCGCTCACGCCGGTCCGGCAGGGCTCATGGACCGATGGGGCGGCCAAGCCGGAAACCAGACTGGAGATTCCCGAAGGGGCCGGTTTCCGCCTCAAGGACCGGAGGAACGGAACGCTCCTGGAGGCCGAGGCGGGGGCCTGGTTCGGCGTCTCGGGTGCCGCGTGGCTCTTCCAGTTCAGACGGGAGCCGGAGATGGCCTTCTACGGGTTGGGGGAGAAACACACCCCGTTCGAACGGTCGAACCGGGCCTACCGGTTCAGAAACGTGGACGTCTGGGCCGACCATCCCTTGGAGCCGGTGGCCCACGGGGACTACGACCCCGACTACATCTCCATCCCCTACCTGATCGTCAAGCGGGGAAACACCTACCTGGGGCTCCTGTCGGACAACCCCTACCCCGGCACGGCCGCCATCTCCCCCGAGGGCCGGGTGGCGTCGCAGTTGAAAATCCGTCTCGATTACCCGCCCACCATCACAATGGGGGCGGAGAACGGCGTTCCATCCCTGTACATCCTCCACGGGCCCTCCCTGGCGGAGCTGACCCGCAAGTTCCAGCAGCTGGTGGGGACCACCCCGCTGCCGCCCCTCTGGGCCCTGGGTTACCACCAGAGCCGCTGGGGGTACGGCGGCGCCGCCGACCTGGAGGAGCTGGCCGACCGATTCGAGACCCACCGGTTCCCCTGCGACGGACTCTGGCTCGACATCGACTACATGGACGGCTTCCGGGTCTTCACCTTCGATCCGGACCAGCTGCCCCGGCCGGAGGAGACCATCTCGAACCTCAAGGACCGGGGGTTCCGGGTCGTGCCGATCCTCGATCCGGGGGTGAAGCGGGAGCCCGGATACCCGGTCTACGAAAGCGGGCTGACGGAGGGCTGCTTCTGCCGCAACCCGGCCGGAACCCCGTTCGTGGGGATGGTCTGGCCGGGGTTCACGGTCTTTCCCGACTTCAGCCTCGAAACGTCACGGAACTGGTGGGCCGCCCACGCCCGTCGGTTCTTCGAGACGGGGTTCGACGGCGCCTGGATCGACATGAACGACCCCTCCACCGGGCCGGTGGACCCCACGGCCATGCGGTTCCGGGAAGGACGCGTCGACCATGACGCCCTTCACAACCAGTACGCCCTGCTCATGGCCCGGGCCACCCGCCAAGGGTTCGCGGACGCCCGGCCGGATCAGCGGCCCTTCCTCCTCTCCCGCTCGGGGTCCACCGGTTCGGGCAAGTACGCGGCCCACTGGACCGGGGACAACTTCTCCAATTACCACCACCTCCGCCGTTCCATCGGAAAATCGATCCACCTGGCGCTCTCGGGGATCCCCTTCAACGGCCCCGACGTGGGCGGCTTTGGCGGCGACTGCCCGGAGGCCCTCTTCGTCGACTGGATCAAGGCGGCCTTCCTCTTTCCCTTCTTCCGGAACCACACCATGCGGGGGAGCCGGAGCCAGGAACCGTGGGCCTACTCCCCCGAGGCCCTGGCCGTGGTCCGCCACTTCGTTCGCCTCCGGTACCGGCTCCTGCCCTACCTCTACAACCTCTTCATGGACCAGGAAGAGACCGGCGAGGCGATCCTCCGCCCCCTCTTTTACGACTTTCCGGACACCCCGGAGCTTCCCCTGGGCCGCGTCGACGACCAGTTCATGGTGGGCCCGGCAATGCTCCAGGCGCCCTTCGTCCGCGAGGGGTCGAAGACCCGGGAACTCGTCCTGCCGGAGGGGAAATGGCTCGACGCGGAAACGGGCCGGTGGACGGCCGGGAACCAGAGGGTGACGGCGGAGAAGAAACGATGGTCAACCCCCCTGTACCTCCGGGATGGCGCCCTCCTCCCCTTCCAACCCGAAGAGCCCACAGACAACCGAACGGACCTGAACCGCATCGGCCTCCTCTGCTGCCTCTCCCCGGAAACCACCGGGACGGCCCACTATCGGTACCGCGCCGACGACGGGATCAGCTTCGCCTATCGAAAAGGGGAACGGAGCGCGGTGGACCTGTCGGCCCGCGTGGAAGGGGAAAACCTGATCATGACGGTGGACAGAACGGCGGTGGGCTACGGCCCCATCCAGATCATCCCCTTCACCGAGGATCGGTTCCAAAAGCTGGTGGTGGAGGAGGGGGGAAGGCGATGGGAGCTGGAACCCATGGCGGAGACGGTCCGGCTGGCGGGGGATGTATTTTCCTGGTATCGATGGGTCCCGACTGGATCGGAGGGGTGAGGCCCTTATTCGTCGACGGATGGATGCCTCTTCAGGTAACTGGTGATGCGATCCAGGAACAGATCGAAATCGGCGAGGTGGTTTGTGAAAACCGAAAAGACGATGGCATCGTCCACGCGTTCATAGTGATGGACCAGAAGATTCCGGAAGGAGGCCATGTTGTTGAAGGAGGGGAGATCCTCGTAACGCAACACCCCGTTTTCCGCCAGGACCTTGAACGCATCACGATAACTCGAAGGTTCCCGCAACTTTTCATCGGCGATGATGTGCTGGGCCGCATCGATGCAGGCTTCCACGAGGATGTGCAGCGTTCTCTCCACGAAGCGGCGGGCCCGCTTGTCCGTTTGATAGACCTCCCATGTGATGTCGTCGGCCGAGCGGAGATCCTCAAGATTGACCCGGATATCCGCCAGCAGCCGCTCCATGATAAGCCGGTTAACCACCCGCCCTCCCGTATAGAACCCGGTCCACATACCGTTGATGAAGATATCGGAAGTCCTCGAACCGCTTCCGCCCACGGATCTCAAAGGCCTTCCGGAATTCGGGAGATCGATCCAGGAGCAACCGACCGGTCCGTCGGACCTCGTGGTTGATCAACTCCCCCGCGCGGTTCAAAACCACCACATCTGTTACCCGTCCCAGGCGGTCTTCCAAATCCGAGAGAAAGGAGAGCAGGTCGAACGCCTCGGCCCTTTCGGAGTAAAGGAGGAGGGCAATATCGATATCTCCGGCGGTTTTGCCGTTCCCCGTGACCGTGGAGCCGAACAGGTATGCGGCCGCGACCGATGGATAGTGGTTGCAGAGTTCCGTCACTGTCTTTTCGATATCGGCCTTCAATGTGATGAATCCTCCGGGCCGTCTATGATTCGTTTAAACGCCATTACGCGGCAATTTTGAAAAGAGAAGGTGCTTTCAGCTCCTTTTCTCCCGATGGACTCATGGGTACCACGTTGTTCCGACGGATTCAAGCACGC
>CAYSLC010000186.1:0-10694 GCA_964431545.1 uncultured Desulfobacteraceae bacterium
ATCCGGCTTCACCCACTTCTATCCGCTTCTTCAGCGGGGATGTCAGGTTCAAACCCGGCTGGGGTGCGGCGTACAGACCTTTTTGACCGAGGATCTGGGCATCGCCCCTGAATATATCGAAAACCGCATTCAGACGATATTTCTGGACAGTCGACCGGTGGATGACGTGGAGAAAACCCCGGTTGGGGACGGCGCCGTCCTGGCCCTTTCGGCGGCCATGCCGGGGCTGGTGGGCGCCACCATGCGGCGCGGCGGCGTGCTGGCCTCTTTTCGCAATACCATCACACACAGGGGCGGCGACGCCTGTGCCTCGGATGCGGTGGGCTTTGTGATCCTGAAGCTCTTCAATCTCCTGGTGGGAGAGCTGGGGCCCGGAATCTTGGAACGGGGTGTCTGGGTCGAAGCCGATGTGCTGGGGGAGCTGCTGAAGACACAGGCGGAGACCTTGGAAACGGCGTTTCGGCGGGTGGAACTGGATGGAGGGGGGCTGCCGGTCGCGAAGCTGGTGGAATCCCTGGATGCCGAGGAAACAAAACTTGTGCGGCTGACGGTTTCACAAAACGGATGAATTGAAAAAGCAGATGTTTGAAGATTTTGTCGCAGATGAGTACGAGAAGGGAAACATATCGATCCGCCAGGGGGCGGAATTACTTGGTTTGACCTATGAAGAATTCATGGTCGATTTCTTGGGCGATCGAAAGATTTCCTTCATTAACGGCACCAAAGAGGAGCTTGAATCGGAGGCCAGGGAGGAGGAAGCATTTTTGGATGTATTTCCGAGCAACGGCCAATGAAGGTCATTTTGAATTTGCATGACGTAAACCGATTTGGAAAAGGAATCCCGACCGGGAAAGAGGAAGGATCTAAAAACGAGGGTGAAATCGGTTCCAACTCGGACCCCGAGATCCTCGATGCCCGATAACGCCAACACCTTGCCAAAAAGGAGAGCGACAGCGACATGAATCAGAAGAAGACGGTCGCGAAAAAGAAAAAAGGCGGCATACCAGACGCCGTAAAGGTTCAGGTGGAGGAGATCATCGAGAATTTCAACCGGACCGTTTTCAAGGATGGGCGTTATCGCTACGAGGCCAAGTACAGGGGAAACTTCCTGTACCTTGGCAGGCGGGAGTTTGGTACGTCCGGGCCGATCTGCCGGCTCAAATACACCGGACAGATGGACGACTGGGAGTTCGCCATCTACAAGTACAGCAGTGAGACATACGACCCCAACGAGTGGTGGTTTCCCGGCTCCGACCTCGTGGACGGAACCGTGGAAGGGGCCATGAAGGCCGGGCTGGAAGCGTACCCTTAAGTCATTCCGGTGCGATCTCCGTCAACCCCAGCCGCTCCAGCGTCTCCTTCTTCTGCTCGCCCGTCTCCGGATCCCATCCCCGCAGTTCGTAGAACTCCCGCCGGATGGTTTCGTAGACCTCCCGGTCGAGCGTCTTGCCTTTATGGCTGACGATATCGTCGCCGGGGCCGGGCACGATCACCTGGGGGTTCATGAAGACCGTCTGGACGGGGTCCGTGAAGTTGAACTCCGCCGGAGCATCGTCGACCCTGGGCCGGCGCCCTTCGCGGATCAGCACGGCCCGCTGGAGGTTGAAGATCCGTTCGCCGTATTCGAGGAGGCCGGCCTCGTCCATGTCGATGCCGGTGACGGCGGAGAAGACCCGGCTCTCCATGGCGGGATCCCCCACCCGGTCCGGCGTTGCCCGGGAGACCATGATGGGCCAGCAACTGTCGCACAAAAGCAGGCTGTCCTTGACATAGGTCCGGTCCATGATCCGAACGGCGGCCTCGGCCTTTCCCTCGGGCCGGGTCATGTCCCAGGCCATCGGGTGCTTCCAGAACCGTTCGGCCACGGCCCGGTAGACGTCGGAGCTGACCGGCGACGAGTCCGGACTGTCCTGGTGGTTGACCCAGGCGCCCGTCAGCCGGCTGATCTCATGGAGCATGGCGATGGGCTGCCGGGGCTCGAATCCGTAGAGGAGAGCGTTGGTCAGGTACTCCCGGCCGGAGTAGGTGGCGCCGCTGCCCACGCCGGAGACCTCGTTGGTGAAGTGGGCCTTGGCGTCCTCCCCCAGCATCTCCCCGGCCCGGACCAGCCCCTCGGCCAGAATGTGGCCGAAGCCCTCCCGGTTGGCGATCATGGAGACCAGGTCGCGGAAAAAATCCCATGTCCCCAGCTTGTCGATCCTAAGGCCCGTCTTTTCGTCCGAGAGGTATCCGGCCTTGTGGGCGGCCTCGATCCATTCCACCACGTTGTACATCTCCATGGTGCACAGGGCCATGTCGTTGCACAGGCCGGTGGCGTCCAGGGCCGTCTCGCCGGGCTCGCCATGGCGGCGCATCACCCAGGGGAAGTAGACGAACATCGACTGGCACTTCCGGACCACCTCCTTGCCCGAGGCGGTGGTGTAGACGTTCCGGTAGTCGCAGGTCAGCCCGCACTGGTAGCAAGATCCCTTGCCTTTCCGGGTGACCTGGTCCGGGGGGAAGGGGGCGACCAGGGGGGGCTTGGCGGCCAGTTCGGCCGTCCGCCGGTTGAGGGCCTTCAGATCGTCCGGACGGGCCACGGCCGGATGGCCGGTCCCCGTCACCGCCACGGCCTTGAGGTTTTTCGATCCCAGGACGGCGCCGAATCCGCCCGTGGCGCTGCCTTCGTTGTCGGTCATCAGGGTGGCGGTCCGGCAGAGGCGCTCCCCGGCCGGGCCGGTGGTCACGAACCGGACCTGGTCCCCGTGGGCCGCCTTGAGCCGGTCCCGGGTGGCGTAGGTCCCCAACCCCCACAGATCGGTGGCGTCCATCAGCCGGGCCTTTCCGTCGGTGATCAGAAGATAGACGGGCTTTTCGGAGCGCCCCGAGACGACCACGCCGTCGTACCCCGCACGTTTGAGGTAGGGGCCGAAGTACCCGCCCAGGTTGCCGTAGCAGAACCCCTCGGGCAGGGTCATGGGGGATTTGGCCACCACCTCGAATCGGGAGGCCCCCTGGGCGCCCACGGCCTGCAGCGGGCCGGTCATCAGGATCAGACGGTTTTCCGGGGACAGGGCGCCAACCTCCGGCCCGACCTCCTCCCAGTAGATCCGGGTGGCGATGCCCCGGCCGCCGAGAAACCGATCCGCGTAATCCGTGGTGTTCCGCTCGCTGATCCGGCCGTCGGTGAGATCCACGTTCAATATCTTGCCACACCATCCGTGGAGGGGGTGGGTCATGGGAGCCTCCTTATTCGGTTTCTTCTTTATCTTTATCCCATCTCCGCTTTTTTTGGGTTGTATTCGGTGTGAGCGTTTGAAATAGATACGATTCATGGGAGTATCTTACCTTACGAATCTTCCCATGCACAACCAAAAATGACACCAATGGCCATCCCATTTTCCTCTACCGGGAGAATCGACGCAGGGAACCGCCCAGATCGAAGCGTTCCACCACCTCCCGGATCTGGGCCTCGGCCGTCTCCGACCGGAGAAAGTACCCATGGGTGATGTCCGTCCTCCGGAGCAGATCGGCATTCCGGGTGAGGATGGCGCGCCTTTCGGACAGGGAGATCTCCACAATGTCCGGGCCTTCCGGATCCTGGTCCCTGGCATCGATTCCCAGCAGGCGCAGCCATCGGGTCAGCGCCCCAAGGCCGGCGTCCAGGATGAAGGCCGGCCTCCGCAGCGGCGCGGGCCGGAGCCGGGTCAGGGGGGCGATGTCGAAGCTCTCGAAGACCGGGTAGACCGACACCCGGTCTCCGTCCGCCAACGTTCTGCGGAAGTCGACGGAATCTCCGTTGACCAGGATGAGGTCCACTTCGGCGGGGGGAACACCGAGCGCCGCCACCGCCTGCCCGACCGTGGGGCTGGCGCCGAATTCAACGGAAAACGGCCGCTTCCGGCGGTCCGGCGGAAGAAAATCGTTCAGTTCCTCGTAGAACCGGAATTCCGCCCGGTGGTTCGCGGTCCGGTCATCAGGCCCTCCGGAGTCGGTTCGATTCAGTTTTGGTGCATCACTCAATTAAAGCCCGGCCTATCCGCGGACGGCCTCTGGGGATTCCGGACTCAGCGCCACGTCCTCCCCCTCGTGGCAAAGGGTCAGCCCGCGGCCCTCCAGGAGGCGGTAGACGGCGGTTTCCGGGCGGAGTTCGATCTCCAGGAGGTTGCCTTGGACGGTGAGGCGAAACCGGAACAGGGTACACCCGTCCGGCAGCCTCGGCTTGAAGGAGATCCGTCCGAGGTGGTCCCGCATGCCGGCGAAGCCGAAGGTGAGGACCATCCAGGCGGCGCCCATGGAAGCGATATGGCAGCCGTGGCCCACGTTCCCGCCGATGTCGGCCAGGTCCATCAGGACCGCGTACCGTCCATACTCCACCGCCTTGTGGTGCCGGCCGATCTCGGCGGCGACGATGCTCTGGATCCCCACGGAGAGGGAGGAGTCGCCGGTGGTGAGACGATCGTAGTAATCGAAATTCCGCTCCTTCTCCTCCCTGGAGAAATGGTGGCTCAACAGGAAGAGGGCCAGCACCAGATCGGCCTGTTTGATCACCCGGTGCCGATAGATCACCAGGGGGTGGTAGTGGAGCAGGAGAGGGAACTTGGACCGGGGCGTGTTCGGGATATCCCACTCCTTCTTGTCGAGGAAGCTGTCATCCTGGGGATAGATTCCCAGTTCTTCGTCACGGGGGATGTACATCCGGTCCGCGGCCCGCCGCCAGTCGGCGGCCTCGTTTTCCTTCAGCCCGGTCTTGTCGACCAGGCTCCGGTGGGCGAGGGGATTTTCGGTCCGCAGGTTTTCCACCGTATCCGCGGCGAACCAGAGGTTCTCCCGGGCCATCAGGTTGGTGTAGGCGTTGTTGTCCACCACCGTGTTGTACTCGTCGGGGCCGGTCACCCCGTGGATGCAGAAGCGCCCGTTCTTCCGCTCGGAAAAGAAGCCGAGGTCCAGCCACAACCGGGCGGTCTCCACCAGCATCTCCGCCCCCTCCCCGTGGAGGAAGTCGATGTCTCCGGTCGCCTCCACGTATTTTTTGAGGGCGTACATGATATCGGCGTTGATGTGGTACTGGGCGGTGCCGGCGGCGTAGTAGGCGGAGGCCTCCTCGCCGTTGATGGTCCGCCAGGGAAAGAGGGCCCCCCGCTGGTTGACGTCCCGGGCCCGCAGCCTGGCCGTGTCCAGCATGCTGTGGCGGAACTGGAGGAGGTTTTTGGCGATCCGGGGGGTGGTGTAGATGAGAAAGGGGAGGACGTAGGTCTCGATGTCCCAGAAGTAGTGGCCCTCGTACCCGTCGCCGGTGAGCCCCTTGGCCGGGATCCCGGTCCCTTCGGCCCGGGCCGAAGCCTGACAGAGCTGAAAGAGATTCCAGCGCACGGCCTGCTGCCATTCCTCGGTGGACCGGCCGCTCCGGGCCTCGTCCACCACCATGCGGACATCCGAGGTCCGCCAGAAGTCCTCCAGGAACCTCCTCTGGGACCCGAGGAGCGTTTCGAACCCGTTTCCCTTGGCACGGGTCAGGGTCCGCTCGGTCCGCCGGCGGAGGTCCTCGGCGGTGGCGCTTCTGGATGTGTGAAAGCCCATCCACTTGGTGATCCGGATGGGGACGTCGGGCCGGGCCTCCACGGAGAAGACGACCCGCCCGTCGTTCTCCGTGGACTCGATCTCCCAGGAGACCGGGTTTTCGGTCTCCACGGTGTGGTCGAAGCCGCAGCCCAAAGCCATTCCGCTGTTCTGGGTCCGGAACCCGTGGATCAGCCCCAGGTTCCAGGCCTTGTTGGATTCGGGGACGAGGACCTTTTGCCGGAAGATCCGGGTGTCCCGGGGGTCGCCGTCGGTGCCCCGGACCGTGCGGTGGGGCCGGATTTCCGAGGAGATCACCACCGGCGCGTGGCCGTTCACAACGGCCACTTCGTACTGGATGGCCGCCAGGTGCCGGTGCTCAAGGGAGACCAGCCGGGTCGACCGGATGGAGACGATCTTGCCGGAGGGCATCTTCCACAGGATCTCCCGGGTCAGGATCCCTTTCTCCATGTCGAGGGTCCGGGTGTACGCCTTGAGATCCGCCGTGGGGAGGAAGAACGGTTCGTCGTCCACGAAGAGCCGGATGATCTTGAGGTCGTGGAGATTGACGATGGTCTGCCCCGTCTTGGCGAATCCGAACGCCTTTTCGCCGTAGACGATGGGCCAGCTCTCGTAGAACCCGTTGACGAAGTTGCCGTGCTGGTAAAATGGTCTCCCCTCCTCGAAGGTCCCCCGCATGCCGAGGTATCCGTTGCTCAGGGCGAGGATCGTCTCCATCTGGCCGACAAAGGGGGGGTAAAACCGCGTTTCGATGATCTTCCATTCGTGTCCCGGATAGATGTAGTGCGGCGGATTGACCCGTTCCCGGTGCAACATGTGGTTTCCTCCTTCTTATCGGTACCCCGTGCCTGCGGCCGGGGTCGGGGGCCGACGGCGGTTTTCCCCCGAAACCCCGGACGCCGCTGTTCACATGAGGGTCGTCAGATCCGTGACCACCACGTCGGCCCCGTTATCCCCCAGAGCCGCCGCGTCCCCTTTCCGGGCCACCCCCACCACCAGACCGAAACCGCCCGCCCGCCCCGCCTGAACCCCGGAGATGGCATCCTCCACCACCACGGCCCGGGCCGGGGAGACCCCGAGCATCTCCGCCGCCCCGAGAAAGGCGTCCGGGGCCGGTTTGCCGTTGAGGCCCAGCTCCGCCACGGTGACGCCGTCCACGCGGACATCGAAGAGATCCTCGATCCGGGCGGCCTCCAGCACCCCTTTGCAGTTCTTGCTGGAGGAGACCACGGCGGTCCCGAACCCCTCGGCCCGGGCCCGGCGGACCAGGGCCACGCCGTCGTCGAAGATCTCCACCCCCTGTTCCCGCAGGGCGATCTGGACCATCCCGTCCTTTCGGCCGCCGAGATCTTCGACGGTGATCTCCCCGGTCGTCGCATCCGAGTGGTCCCGGGGCAGGTGGATGCCCCGGGATCCGAGGAAGCTCGCCACCCCTTCCTCCCGGAGTTTGCCGTTTACATACCGGTTGTAGTCGGAGACGATGTCGAAGGGGACGAAGGGACGCCCGGTCCGGCGGGCGTGATCCCGAAGGAAGTCGTCGAAGAGCCGCTTCCAGCAGGCGGCATGGACCTTGGCGGTCTCGGTGATCACGCCGTCCAGGTCGAACAGGATCGCGTCGAATCGGTCTTTGGTGATGTGGGGTGTGGCCATGGGCTCCTCTTGCCGGAAAAGCGCGTCGAAAAAAAGGGGCGATCGATCTCCGATTTCCCGGTAGTATACCGTGAATCGGGAAATTCCTCAAATCCTCCGGCCCGGTCGCGCCCTGGGCCCCGGTCGACCGATCCGAAAGGCCCTCCTCGGATCATCGGTCGAGCACCTCCCGGACTTTCGCCGCCAGCGCCTTGAGCGAAAAGGGTTTCTGAATGAAGGCGACCCCCGGGTCCATGACGCCCCGGTGGGCGATCACGTCGTCGGTGTAGCCGGACATGTAGAGAACCTTGATCCGGGGATGGGAGCCGGACAGGGCCTCGAAGAGCTGCCTTCCGTTCATCTCCGGCATGACCACGTCGGTCAGGAGGAGATCGACCTGGCCGTCGTGTCGATCCAGCAGGGCGAGGGCCGCCCGGCCGTTTTCCGCGGCAAGGACCGTGTACCCTTGCCGCCGAAGGATCGATAGGGCCAGGTTCCGCACCGATTCGTTGTCCTCCACAAGGAGAACGGTCTCCGATCCCCCCAGGACCGCCGGCCTTGCCGGGGCCGGTCCGTCGCCGGCGGCTGGTTCCGTCGACACGGGCAGGTAGATCTTGAACGTCGCCCCCAGGTGGGGTTCGCTGTAGGCCCAGACCTGCCCTCCGTGTTGTTTGATGATCCCGAAAACGGTGGCCAGTCCCAGCCCGGTCCCTTTCTCCTTCTCCTTGGTGGTGAAGAAGGGCTCGAAGAGGTGTTCCCGGGTCTCCGGATCCATGCCGCGCCCGGTGTCGCTGAACCCCATCATGACATAGGGGCCGGGAGCGATCCCTCCGCGTGTCGAAGCGTAGCTTTCGTCCAGTTCGACCCGGGCGGTCTCGATGGTCAGCGCGCCGCCGTCCGGCATGGCGTCCTGGGCGTTGACCGCCAGGTTCATGACCACCTGCTCCAACTGCCCGAGGTCCCCCTGGATGGGTGGAAGGGCGGGGTCCAGGTTCATCCGGATGTCGACATCTTCCCGGATGGTCCGCCGAAGCAGCTTTTCGAAATTTCCGAGAAGGAGATTCACATCGATCGGTTTGAATTCGAGGGTCTGCTTTCGGCTGAAGGCCAGAAGCTGGCGGACCAGGTCCCGGGCCCGCCTGCCCGCGCCGACGATCTCTTCCATGGGGCCCCTGCGCGGATCGACCCGCGCGGTGTCCTCCAAAAGCATCTCCCCGTACCCCAGGATCGGGGAGAGGAGGTTGTTGAGATCGTGGGCCACGCCGCCGGCCAGCCGGCCGATCGACTCCATCTTCTGGGCCTGGTGGAACTGCCCTTCCAATCGGGCTTTTTCCGCTTCGGTCCGTTTCCGCTCGGTGATGTCCAGGACGCTGCCGAGGAAATATTGCGGCCGGCCGCCGGTGTCCCGGACGAGGTTGGCGTCGAGAATGCCGTGGATGATCCGGCCGCTCTTGTGGATGAACTGTTTTTCCATACGGAAGTGATCGATCTCGCCGGCGGCCAGCAGGGACTGCTTGCGGAGGTTCTCGGCAAGGGTCTCCGGATGGGTGATCTCCTTTAGGTGTTTGCCGATCAGCGCCGATTCATCATACCCCAGCATCCGGCAATAGGCCTCGTTGGCGGCCTCGATCCGAAACGCCAGGGAGACCTGGGCCACGCCGACGGCCATGTGGGAATAGACCTGCCGGAACCGCTCTTCGCTCTTGCGCAGGGATTCTTCCGCCTCTTTGCGGACGGTGATATCGTGGGAGAGAATCTGGGCGGTCTGAAAGACGCCCCGGGCGTCCGGCACGGGATGGACCCTGGAGAGGAGCCACCGGCTGCCCCGGGGGAACCGAACTTCGTCCTCGTACTCTTCGGAGACCCCGTGGTCGATGGCCCTGCGGACCCGGCGGATATATTCGCCGGCGGTATCCGGATGGAGGGATTCGAAGGAGGTGCCGATGAAGTCCTCCGGCTCCCCGCCGAACCATTGGGCGACCCGGCGGTTCATGAGTCGGCAGATGCCGTTTCGGTCGTAGACGGAGATGAACATGTCGCTGTTTTCGAACAGGAGCCGGAACTTTTCCTCGCTTTCTCGAATCCTGCCTTCGGCATGCTTCCGATCGGTAATGTCCAGACCGTGGGAGACGACCCCCGTGACGTCCCCCCGTTCGTCCCGGTAGGGAAAATAGTCCATCGCCATCCAGCGCGCTCCCCTTCCGGGAAAGTCGACCCGCACCTCATAATGGACGGACTCGCCCGCCAGGGCCCGGTCGATTTCCGGTTTGATGTCGGCATCGAAGACGGCCCGACCGCAGAAATCCGCCACCGTGTGGCCGATGATCCGTTCTCGGGCGACACCGAAAAGGTGGGCGTAGACATCATTGACCGCCAGATAGCGGTACTCCCGGGAGACAAAGGACATGGGCTGCGGTATGGTGGTGACGATATGCTCCAGGCGGCGGCGATGGGCTTCCGCCTCGATCTTGTGGAGGGCGAAGCCCAGGTCGTCCGCCAGTTCCTGGAAAAGGGCCTGTTCTTCCGCGTCGTCGGCATGGGCTGCGGGAACGGAAACCGCCAGGAGACCATGGACGCGGCCCTGGTATGCCAGGCGGTGGGATATCCCGGCCCGGCCGGCGTACCCCCGGGCCAGCGGGCAGCCGGTGCACTGGGTCGGCGGATCGCTCACCACCAAGAGCCCTTCCCGGGCCAATGCCCGCTCCATGCAGCCGGGGAACGCCCCCTGGAGGAGCCGGTCACCCAAAGCCTCGAAACCGCGGTCGAACCCCGATGAGGCTATCCGGGACACGTTCGCCTCGTCCTTTTCCAGCAACGCGATCCAGGCGTTGGGGTAGCCGAGGGTCTCCGTGAGCGTCTCGCAGGCCCGTTCGATCAGGCGTGCCGGGTCGTCCTCGGCGGTGATCAGCTGGTTGACGTTTCGGATGGCCAGCAGGACCTTTTTGAGGTGGGTTTCCCGGTCCTGTGCCCGGCGCATATCGGTCTGTTCCCGCTGGAGGTCCCGGAGGCGCTCCCGCAGGTCTTTCACCTCCTGGCGGAGGGCGTCGACCTCGGTCTCTTTTTCCAAGCGCATGGTTTTTTCCTCGACGAATCGGTCCGCCGTCCGCCGGGCATCCAGATTCCTGAACGGCGGGCACCCCACGCCGCCGGATCGGGGACGTTCCCGGCGGGAAAACCGCCTTCAAGCGACTGAGAGATATACCATCGGCCGTCCGGTTTCACAAGAGCCCATCGCCACCGCCCGGCGGAGAAACGGCCGGTTCGGCATCGGGAAACGGTGGGGTTGGGGCGCCGTCTCCATTTGGGGTTGATACACCAACGACCCCATCGGCGTGGACCTCGCCCGGAACGGCAAGATCGAGTGCGATACGGAACTCTTCCAGCCCGGAGCCGTGGCCCGCATCCACGGCCGTGAATATGTGTTCGTCATCGACTGGTGATGAGGATTCCCGGCGGATCCCGTGCAGGCGCTTCCTTCACGTACCCGGAACGGCGGTCCACGTCGG
>CAYSLC010000187.1:0-10652 GCA_964431545.1 uncultured Desulfobacteraceae bacterium
AGAATAGAGAGAAACGATGAACATAAAGCGAAATGCGAGAACACGGCCTGCCGGATGGACGGGACCCCCGCGATGTCATGACGCCGTTTTGCGCATCTGCCTGCTGGTGGCCGTCCTATTCTGGCCCGTGGGGCTCCTTTCATATCCGGACGCCCATGCCGAGCCGCCGCTCAGGGTGCTGGTGATCCAGTCGTACCACAAGGGATTTTCCTGGACGGACGACCTCCAGCGGGGCATCGAGACCGTCTTGGAACGGAGCGGTGAGGAGATCGAGATCGCCGTGGAATACATGGACGCCAAGCGGCAGCCGGCCCGCCGGATGTTCGACACCCTGGCGGACCTCTATGAATTCAAGTCCGCGCGCTGGCGGCCGGACCTCGTCATCTCCTGCGACGACGATGCGCTGGCCTTCCTCTTTGACTACCGGGACCGCATCTATCCGGGCGTGCCCGTGGTCTTCTGCGGTCTCGATGTGGAAAGTTTCGATCCGTCCATCCTCAAGGGCCGGAAGGGGTACACCGGCGTCGTGGAACGTCTGGATCTGGCCGGCACCATCGAGCTGATTTTCGACTTGCAGCCGGCGGTGGAGCGCATCGCCGTCATCCACGACCGGACCACCTCCGGCCGTGTCCACAGGCGAAACATGGAACGGCTGGTCCCGGGCTACGCCGACGGCGTTGAATTCATTTTTCCGAATTCCGGCGCCGGCCTCACGGAGGCCGAACTCCTCTCCTTCCTCCGCGGGCTCGACGCCCGCTCGGCGGTATATTTCCTCGGCTTTTCCCGGGACCGGCTGGACAAACCATTTTCCCTCGATCACATCATTCCCCTCATATCCCAGGCGTCGCCCGTTCCGGTCTATACCCACGCGGACGCTTATTTCGGGTATGGGACCCTCGGCGGGAAGCTGTTGAGCGCGGAGGTCCACGGCCGGTCCACCGGGGCCAAGGCCTTGCGCTTGCTGGAGGGCGCATCTGTTTCCGAGGTTCCGGTCAGCGTCGAGAGTTCGAATCGCTACGTCTTCGACTACCGGCAGCTCCGGCGGTTTTCCATCCCGGAATCCCGGCTTCCCGAGGGGAGCGTCGTCGCCTTTGCGCCGACGGGCTTTCTGACCCGGCACCTCGCCGCCGTGGTGTCGGGGGCGGTCGGCGTCCTCGCGCTGACGGCGTTTACCATCGCCCTGCTGGTCAACATCCTCCGCCGCCGGCGGATTGAAAAGGAACTTCGGGCCAGCGAGGCGCTCTTCAGGACCGTCTACGACGCCATGCCGCTCTATCTGGCCCTCTGGCGTCTCGAGGGCGACGAATTCGTCCTCTCCGATGTAAACCCGGCCACCGTCCGACTCTCGGGCGCCAAGATCAGGGAATGGCTGGGGACCCCCCTGTCGGTCTTTTACGAGGACAGCCCCTGGCTCATCGACGCCATCCGTCGCGCCCACGCCGAGGGAGAGGCGGTTCACATGGAGCGCATATCCAAACTGCGCACCACCGGCAGGGAGATGATTCTCAACATGAGTTTCGTCCCCATTTCCACGGACAGGGTCATGGCGGTGGCCGAAGACACCACCCTGAGAAAAGAAGCGGAGCGACGGTTGCGGGAAAGCGAGGAAAAGTTTCAGAAGGCGTTCCATTCCTGCCCCGCTTTCATGTCCATATCGACCCTGGAAGATGGACGATTCATAGAAGTGAACGCGGAGTTTCTGAGATTGACCGGGTTTTCCAGAGAGGAGGTCATCGGTCAAAAAGCCGCGGATCTGGGGCTCTGGGATAAAATAGATCGAGAGCCGATTCTGGAAGAACTGAAGCGGAAGGGGCATGCCCACGCCAAGGAGATCGAAATTCGGTCGAAAACCGGCGTGGACTATCACCTGTTGTGGTTCGGGGATGTCGTATCCATCGGCGGTCGGCAATGTCTCATCGTTACGGGCTATGATCAGACGGACCGGAAGCGGGCGGAAGAAGCGCTTGAACGGCAGCATGCGAACTTGGGGGCGATCCTTGAAAGCACCAATGACCTGATTGCGTCGCGCGACGCGGAAGGAGGCCTTGTGTTCCATAACGCCGCTTTTGCCGACGTCGTCATCGAGCTGTTCGGCGTTCCGCCCACCATCGGCATGAAAACCTATGAAATGTTGCCGGAGGAGGCCCAGGCATACTGGGAACCGATTCTATCCCGTGTTTTGTCGGGAGAACGATATGATGGAGAATTTGAGTGGGATTTCGGAGAAGGGCGTCGGCACAGTTATGAAATATCATTCAATCCGATCCGAAAAGATGGCGAGATCATCGGTTATTCCGAGTTCAACAGAGACATCACTGAACGCAAGCGGGCCGAAGCGCAAATTCAGCAATATGCCGAACGGCTGGAGGAGATGGTGGCGGAACGCACCCGCGAACTGGAGAAAGCCCAGGAGGAACTCCTGGTCCGGGAGCGCCTCGCCGTCCTGGGCCATTTCGCCGGCAGCATCTCCCATGAGCTGCGCAACCCCCTGGGCGCCGTCGATTCGTCCGTCTATTACCTTCAAATGAAACTGGAAACCGGGGATGAGAAGATCGTGGAGCACCTCGGGCGGGTCCGGACGAACATCGACCGGGCCACCGCCATCATCGAGAGCCTGCTCAATCTCTCCCGGATGGAGAGGCCCAGGACGCGGCCCCATGCCCTGTCGAGTCTGATGCCCGACATTCTGCGGGCCGCCAAAATTCCGGAGACGATCCGGGTCGAAACGATCTTTCCGGAAAACGAAGTGGTCGTCGAAGCGGATGCCGATCAGATCCGCATGGCCATGAAAAATATCGTTCATAACGCGGTCCAGGCCATGGAAGGGGTCGGAACCCTGACGGTCCATGTCCGGCCGCCGGACCAAGGAAGGACCGAGATCCGGGTATGCGACACGGGCCCCGGCATTCCGCCGGAGAATATCGAAAGGATATTCCAGCCGCTTTTCAGCACCAAGGTCCACGGCATCGGGTTCGGCCTGTCCATCGCCAAAATGATCGTGGAAAGACACGGCGGCGGGCTGACCGTCGAATCGCCGGCGGGAGCGGGGGCGTGCTTCATCATCGGCCTGCCGCGGGTTCGGGAGACAAAGAGGGGGAATGGAAGGGAGATCGACCATGCGCCGGATCATTGACGGGAAGCCGATGTGGATCCTGCTGGCGCTGCTGACGGCGTTTATACCGGCGTCGACGGCGGCCCACGCCCGCGACGCGCCGATGGCGGGTCCGCTGTGGGGCGCGGACGCCGGGATCACGGAGATCGAATCGGATGAGCGCTTTATCGAGGCCCACCCTTTTGTTCGTGTCGGTCTGATCCCCGGCTTCGCGCCCTATATGTTCGTCGGGAAGGATGGCGCGTTCCAGGGCATCATCCCGGATTATCTCCGGTTGCTCGAAGGGCGCGCCGGGATCTCCTTCCGGCATGTGCCGCTCGACCTGGCGGAACTCGATGCGGCCATGGGGGCCGGGATCGACCTGTTTCCCGGCGTCGAAAGCCCCGGCAGGCGTCGGCGCATGGCGTTCACGGAGGCGTTCATGTCCGATCCCTGGGTCCTGGTCGTCCGGCGGGACGCCCCCCTGGTCACCGGGGTTCGGGATTTCCGTGGCCGGACGATTTCACTGGTGGACAACATCTACATCCATGGGCGCCTCGAAGCGGATTACCCCGACATTCGAATCCACCCGGCCGGCGACCACCCCCGGGCGCTGGAAGCCGTCTCCACGGGACGGGCCGACGCTTACATCGGCCCGCTTTCGGTGGCCGGATATCTCATGTTGCACAACCGGCTGACGCACCTGAAGATCGCCGCTCCGTCGGGCTATCCGCCGGCGGAAGTCAAGTTCGGGGTCCGGAAGGACTGGCCGGAACTCGTGGGGATCCTCGACAGGGCCGTCTCCACGGTTTCCCGCCGGGAGGTGGACGCCCTGTTCCGGAAGTGGGTGCCCGTGCAATTCCAGCACCGCATCGACTGGACCCATGTCTGGAAGTGGATCGCCGGGATCGTGGGCGTTTTCGGCCTTCTTTTGGCCCTCTCCTTCCTGTGGAATCGCCGGCTGGCCGCTGAAATTGCCCAGCGAAAGACGGCCCAGGGCGAGCTGAGGAAGATCGAATGGCTGCTCGCCAGAAGCGCTTCGCCCTCCGATGCGGTGGAGGAGGGCTATCAGCCCCCCTACGGCGATGTCACGGCGCTGAACACCTGCCGGGTCATCATGGATTCCGTATCGAAAGAGACGCTGAAACGGATCGCCGAGGACGCCATCGACCTCTTGGAAACATCGGTGGCGATCTATGAAAGGAACGGCGATTACGCTTTCGGAATGTTTTCTTCGGGCTGGTGCCGCCTGTTCGACCTGGCGTCCCGGAACCTGTGCGGCACGGACGACAATCGGCACGCTTTGGGTTGCGGCAAATGGCTGTGCCATGAAAACTGCTGGAACGATTCGGCCAAAGCGGCGATCCTCTCCGGAAAACCGACGGATATCGAATGCGTCGGCGGCATCCGTCTGTATGGCGTCCCCATTCATGCGGGGGAGGAGGTCGTCGGCGCCATCAACATCGGGTACGGCGATCCCCCCACGGACGAAGCCGCCGTCCGGGAACTAGCGGAGCGGTTCCGTATTCCCGCCGAAGAGGTCCGCGCATGCCAGCGGGCTTATCCGTCGCGGCCGGCCTATATCATCGCCCTTGCAAAAAAAAGATTGCGGACGGCGGCCGCACTGATCGGGGAGATCGTTGAACGAAAACGGGCGGAAAAAGGACTCGAAAAAAGCCAGGCGATTCTAAAAAAAGCCGAAGAGCTGTCCGAAATCGGCGGATATGAGTATGATATTCCATCCGGCCGACTGGTGTTTTCGGACGGGTGGATGACCATTCACGGATGTGAAAAAAGAACGCTTTCGGTGGAAGAGTTGATGCCCATCGCCTTGCCGGAGGATGTGCCGAGAATAGAAAAAGCCTTTGACCGAGCGATGCGAAACATTCAGCCGTATTGTCTGGAACATCGGATTGTTCGGCAGAATGACGGCGTGGTTCGGACCATCAGGGCCAGCGCCGAAACGGTCTTCGACGAAGCCGGCAGACCTGTTAAATTATACGGCTCCGTCCAGGATATCACCGAGCGCGAAGCGGCCGAGCGGGCCCTGAGGGAAAGCGAGGCGAAGCTTCAGGCCATTTTGAACAGCACGGAACAATCCTTTGCCCTCGTCGATGGAAACGGGGCCATTCTCGCGTTCAACCGGATCGCCGACGAGTTTGCACAAGAAATTTTCGGGCGGGGCATTCAGGTCGGCCAGTCTCTGGCCGATTTTGTCGACCCGGCGAATCTGGACAGCTTCCATCGCCATTTCCGCCGGGCGCTCGAGGGAACTCCCGTCGTGGTGGAAAGAGAGATGCCCGGCGGCCACTGGTTCTTTTTCAGCTATAATCCGGTTTTCGATTCCACGGGCGAGGTGACGGGCGTCTGTTTCAACTGCCGGAATGTCACGGACCGAAAGCGGGCCGAGATCGCCCTCCAGACCAGTGAAACCCGTTTTCGGCATCTCTTCGAATACGCCAACGACGGCATCTGCATCGTCGATCCGGACGGCCGGATTATCATGGCCAATCAGCGGATGTGCGATCTTTTCGGTTACGACTCCGATGAGATGGCGCAAAAAACCGTCCATGACCTCTCCCATCCGGAGGACAGGGATGTCAGCCCCGGCGTCATTGAGCAATATAGAACCGGCGAAATCGAGTATACGACCTTCGAGAAACGGTTTGTGACCAAACAGGGCGACACCCTGTGGGGGCAGGTCGCCAGTTCGGTCGTCCGCGACCGCGCGGGTGATGTCGCGTATTATCTATCGCACCTCCGGGATATCACCGGTCGAAAGCGGGCCGACGAGCAGCTCAAACAGTATGCCGCGAGACTGGAGGAGATGGTCGGGGAGCGGACCCGGGAACTCGAAAAAGCCCAGGAGGATCTGATACTGAAAGAGCGCCTGGCCGTGCTGGGAAACCTGTCGGGCAGCATCTCCCACGAGCTGCGGAATCCCCTGGCGGCCATCGACAGTTCGGTCTATCTGCTCAAGATCAAGCTCGGGGGGGAGGTTGAGAAAGTCGGGGATCATCTTCGGCGCATCTCTTCCAATATCAGACAAGCCAACGGCATCATCCAGAGTTTGCTCGACCTGACCCGGATGGAAAAGCCCCGGACCCTCCCAGTCGATCTGCGGCGGCTCGTACCCGAGGTTCTCCGCGGCAACTCCATCCCCGACACCGTCCGGATCGAGACCGCCTACCCGGAAGAAGACCTTCCCGCGGCGGTGGACGCCCAGCAGATCCGCATGGCCTTGAAAAACATCGTCCGAAACGCTATTCAGGCCATGGAGGGCGCCGGCACCCTCCGGGTGGCCGTCCGGTCCGCGGCCCCCGACCGGGCGGTCGTCGTGGTGTCGGACTCCGGTCCCGGCATTCCGACCGACGAAATGGAGAAGATATTCCAGCCGCTGTACAGCACAAAAGTCCACGGCATCGGCTTCGGTCTGTCCATTTCAAAAATGATCGCGGAAAAGCACGGCGGCGACCTGACCGTCGAATCGACCCCCGGCCGCGGCGCGGCATTCATCCTCGCCCTGCCACGGGTCCGGAAGGAGGAGAAAAGCAGATGAGCGCCGACCTGAACATTCTGGTGGTGGACGACAACGAGGATCTGGCCGGGAACCTCCGGGACATCCTCGGCGAGATAGGATACCGCGCCTCGGTGGCCCTGGACGGAACCAGCGCCGTGGACCGCTGCCGGCGCGAGACCTTCGACGTGGTGCTCCTTGATTTCAATCTCCCCGACATGGACGGGCTCCAGGTGCAGGAAAAGCTGTCGTCGATCATTGACGCCGATTACATCATCATCACCGGGTACGCCTCCGTGGATAGCGCGGCCACCGCCGTGACCCGAAAACGGATCATCGCCTACGAGACCAAGCCGATCAACATGGACCGGCTGCTCGCCTTCCTCCGGCAGATCGATGACCGCCGGCGGGCGGAGAGGGAGCTGGGGCGGAGCCGGGAGCGGTACCGGACCCTTTATGAGGCGGTGACCGACGCCCTGTTCGTCCACGGACTGGAAGAGGACGGGACCATGGGCGGATTCAGGGAGGTCAACGATGTCGCCTGCCGTCAGTACGGGTTTTCGCGCGAGGAACTCCTTTGCATGTCGCCGGCGGACATCGATGCCTCGGAATCGGAGACGGCGGTTTCCGCGGTCCTGGATACACTGACCCGGGGCGAAAGCGCGACCTTCGAGCGGATCCACGTCAGAAAAGACGGCATGCGGCTGCCGGTGGAGATCCACGCCAGGTCCTTTGAGCTGGATGGAAAACCGTCCGTCCTCTCCCTGGTTCGGGACATCAGCGACCGGAAGGAGGCTGAAGAGGAGCGCCGGAGGATGGAGAACCGGCTCCATACGATCCAGCGCCAGGAGAGCCTCGGGGTGATGGCGGGGGGCATCGCCCACGATTTCAACAATCTCCTGATGGCGATCATCGGCAATCTCGAACTGGCCGAGGAGGATGCCGATCTGTCGACGTTCACCCGGAAAGCCCTGTCGGAGAGCAAGGCGGCCGCCTTCCGGGCCTCGGATCTGGTCCGCCAGATCCTCGCCTATTCCGGGAAAGGGCATTTCGTGGTCGGCCCCATCCGCGTGAACCCCGTCGTGGAGGAGACGGCGAGAATGCTCCGGACCACCATCGCTCCGAGGGCGGAGATCGACATCCGGCTGGACCCCGCGGATCCCGTAATCGAGGGCGACACGGGCCAGCTCCGCCAGGTGGTGACCAACCTGATCCTCAACGCCTGGGAATCCCTGGGCGAAAAAAAAGACGGGTCGGTGGTGTTGACCACCGGGGTCGAGGCCTGCGATGCCGCCGGATTGAAAGGGACCGTTTCGGAGATCTGGGTCGGCTATGAAGAGCCGCTGAGGGAGGGGCCCTATGCGTTTGTGGAGGTCGAGGACAACGGGTGCGGCATGGACGACGCCACCCTGGCGCGGATCTTCGAGCCTTTTTTCTCCACCAAGTTCCAGGGGCGAGGGCTCGGGCTCGCCTCGGTCATCGGGATCATCCGGGGCCACCGGGGGTTCGTCCGGCTCGAGTCCGGACCGGGCCGGGGGACCCGGTTTCGTGCCCTGTTTCCGCTGAAGGAAGATGAGCGGATGCCCGCCGAGGCATCCGCCCCCGAGGCGCCGGCCGAACCGTTTCAGGGCCGGGGCCGGGTCCTGGTGGTGGACGACGAAGCCCCCGTCCGGGGGTTGATCCGGCTCATGCTCGAAAAGCTGGGGTATGAGGTGATCGTTGCGGCCGGCGGCACCGAGGCCGTCGATCTGTATCGGCAGCATTCCGACGGGATCGACCTGATCCTGATGGATTTGAGCATGCCCTGCATGGGCGGCGTGGAAGCCTTCGGCAGGCTCCGGGACCTCGGGTGCGCGGTGCCGGTGATCCTGTCCAGCGGCTACAGCGAGGAGTACCTCAAAAAGGAGTACACCGGCAAGGGATTTTCCGGGTTTCTGCAAAAGCCTTTCCTGAAACGGACGCTCGTCGAGATGTTGACCCGGGTCATGGACGAAAAAAAGACCCGCCCCCATTGACATCCCCTCCGGAATCGGCTATCAGGGCACGCTTTCGACGCGACAACGGATCCCGCCGGTGGGCGGCGGGGTTCACTGTTCATGGTTTCATGAAAAGGATGTGAAGAGTTGGATATGCATGTGCTCTGGATGGGGATCGCCATCTTTGCGGCCCGGGTCTGCGATGTCTCCATCGGGACGGTGCGGACCATCGTCACCGTGCACGGCCGGTCCGGGCTCGCCTTTTTCCTGGGGCTCGGAGAGATCACCCTCTGGCTGGGCGCCGCCAGCACCGTCATCACCCAGGTGGGGGACATCCCGATCCTGGGGGTGTTCTATGCGCTGGGGTATGCCACCGGCAACTTCCTGGGGATCCGTCTGGAGAGAAGGGTCGCCCTCGGCTCCCTGATCCTGCGGGTGATCACGGCCCGTCGGGGCAAGGAGATGGCCGATTGCCTGCGGGAGAAGGGGCAGGCGGTGACCGTTTTCACCGGAGAGGGGCTCAAGGGGGCGGTGAAGGAACTCTATATCGTCTGCCGCCGCAGGGATCTGAAATGGATCCTTCCCCTGGTCAAGGGCAAAGATCCCGAGGCCTTCTACATCACGGAGCATGCGGGGAGTGTGAATAAGGTCCTCCGGCCCGTGGGGGTCCCGGCCACGGGGTGGCGGGCGATTTTCAAGAAGAAATAACCGGCGGACGCCGGGGGCCGGGGATCGGCAAAGATCAAGAGATCAAGCTCAATCTGCTTTTCAAAGGAGCGCGCGGGGATCGCGGCGGACGCCTCCGGCATCGGAAGCGATCCCGACAACCCCATCAAACAAAAGGAGAAAGACCCATGATCGTTGGCATTCTCAAAGAGATCAAGTCCGAGGAGAACCGCGTGTCCATGACCCCGGCCGGCGTGGAGGTGATGATACAAAACGGTCATACCGTGCTGGTGGAAAAGGGCGCCGGCATCGGCAGCGGATTCGATGACGCCGATTACGCGGCCCAGGGCGCGGAGATGGCGGGGACCCCCAAGGAGATTTACGATCGGTCCGACATGGTCATGCATGTGAAAGAACCCCTGCCGCCCGAGTACGACCTGATCCGGAAGGGACAGATCATCTTCACTTACCTCCACCTGGCCGCGGCCGAGTCGCTGACCCATGCGCTGGTCAAGAGCGGGTCGGTCTGCATCGCCTATGAGACCATCCAGAAGGACGACCGGTCCCTGCCGCTGCTCACCCCCATGAGCGAGGTGGCCGGCCGGATGGCCATCCAGCAGGGCGCCAAGTATCTGGAGATGGCCCAGGGCGGCCACGGGATTCTCCTGGGGGGCGTGCCGGGGGTCGATCCGGGCATGGTGGTGGTCATCGGCGGCGGCATCGTGGGGACCAACGCGGCCAAGATGGCCTGCGGCCTGGGCGCCAAGGTTTATGTCCTCGACATGAATCTGGACCGCCTCCGGTACCTGAGCGACGTGATGCCGGCCAACTGCTTCCTCCTCTACTCCAGCCCGGCCACCATCCGGGACCTCATCACCCGGGCCGACGTGGTGGTGGGCGCCGTCCTGATTCCGGGGACCAAGGCCCCCCGGCTGATCACCCGGGACATGCTCAAGACCATGAAAAAGGGCTCCGTGCTGGTGGATGTGGCCATCGACCAGGGCGGCTGCTTCGAGACCTCCAAGGCGACCACCCACTCCGATCCCATCTACACCGTGGAAGGGGTGGTCCACTACTGCGTCGCCAACATGCCGGGCGCGGTCGCCAAAACCTCCACCCTGGCCCTGACCAACGCCACGCTCCCCTATGCCGTGGAGATCGCCAACAAGGGATGGGAAAGGGCCATGAAGGAGAACGTGGAGATCCGCCGGGGCGCCAATGTCGTCAACGGAAACATCACGTACAAAGGCGTATCCGACGCATTCGACCTCGGGTATACCGACATCGATTCCCTGCTCTAGTCCCGGGCCCCAGAAGGAATCCATATGAAATATTTCAACACCGCCGGGCCGGTCGATTGCGAGGACCATTACTGCCTTCCGCCGATGGAACGTCTCGACTG
>CAYSLC010000188.1:0-10636 GCA_964431545.1 uncultured Desulfobacteraceae bacterium
CCCAACCCCATCACCACCCCCTTCCCCACATGAACCAGCTCCGCGGCCCGCCACCACGCCAGATCAACCCGGCCCGGCCGGTCCACCGTCACCTCCCCCACCAGCCCCCCCATGGGCACCTTCTGGCGCTGGCGGCCCGAGTACCGGGCCAGGTCCCGCCAGCCCAGCCGCTCCCGGATGTCCCCGGCCGTCCGGAACCGCTCCTTGAGGGCGAACCACCCCTCCCGGCCCAGGGGCTGCCCCTCGCTGAAGAGGCAGTTGAGCGCCTCCAGGCGCCGGGCCAGGGACCCGAAGAAGAACGCCCAGTCCATCCGGTCGAGGTACCGGCCCTTTTTCCGGAGCCGCACCGGCGTGGCCAGCCGGACCCGGAGCCGCTCCGGCGGATCCCCCCCCTCCTCCAGCCATCGGGCCAGGGGATCAGGCCCTTGGGGGGACACATGCCCCTCCGGCACAAGGGGGTGCCGGACCCTCGACCCATCCGGACGGCGCTCGTTCAGGGCCGCCACCTCGTATTTGCGGCGCCCCCTGCCCAGCCCGACCCGTTGCCCCTGGAGCACCGCCATCACCACCACCGGCGCGAACCGGGCGCAGGCCCCGAACAGGGTCACCGACAGCCGGGACCGTCCCTTTGCCGACCGGGCCGACGGCGACAGGACATACCCCCTCGGCGCGTCCGAAAGCCCCGGCAGGGCGTTCTCCTCCTCCATGAGCAGGGCGTAGGGACAGTTGCCCTTGATCAGGCACGCCCGGCAGTCCGGCCGCCGCTGGAAGGGGCAGACCAGCTTCTGGACCCGCCGGCCCACCAGCCCCCGCCACGCCGACCCCGTGAAGGGGGGCGGACCCGCCTCCGCATCCGGATCGGTCTTGATCTCGAACTCCAGCCGCATCAGGGGCAGATCCCCGAAGAGATCCGCCGGCGACAGCCGTTTTGCCGCGTCCGCGGCGTCTGAAATACCGTGCATCGTCCTTGCTCCTTTCCGCGTTCGAGTCGCCCAACGACCCCGCCGCCATCGGCGGGTTCATCGGTAGTTGAAGGGGAACAGCCGCTCCGGCCGCTCCCATATCCGTTCCAGGACCGCCTCCAGGGGGTCCTCCATCACCGTCTTGAAATGGACCCGGTTGAGCCGCCGGGCCGCCTTCCGGACCCGGACCTCCCACACGGCCGCCTCGGCCCGGCCCAGGCGGCCCAGGTCCCGCAGACCGGACAGGGGCAGCAGGGCCATGGCCCGGACCGTGGCGCCGAAGGGGGCCGCCCCGCACAATTCCAGGCTCCGCCGGAACCACCCCTCGGCCCCGTCCCGGTCCCCCAGGGTCCGGAAGAGCCGCCCCAGGTTGAAGCACCAGAGCTGCCACGGGTGGGCCTCCCCGGCCGGGCACTCCCCCGGGTCCCGGCACCACCCCGCGTACCGGACCGCCGCCGGCCCCCCGAGGTCCGCCAGAAGGCGCGCAACGAGGGCGTGCTGCCAGGGGGAGAACCCATCGACCCCGGCCAGGGCCGCCTCCCACGATGCCGACCCCAGGTAGGCGAAGCAGGCCGCAACGGCCCCGTCCCGGTCCCCGGCGTCCAGGAGGGCGTAGGCCAGGTAGTTGTAGTGGCGGAGCCACTCCCCGGCGAACTCCGGCACCGTCCCCTCCCCCAGGGCCGTCCGGGCCCGGGCCGAATAGTCCCGCATCCGGTCGAGGTAGGCCGGTCCCAAAAACCCGTAGTTCTGGGAGATCGACCCGTAGAGGCGGCCGAGCACCGGGTGGGTGGGGCACCCGAAGTCCCGCTGGAGGGCGTACTGGGCCTCCAGGAGATCGAGATACCGGCGGAGTTCGGCCGGCGGCTCCGGATCGAAGTCGAACCGGTTGTGGCGGGCCACCAGGTCGTGGTTGAAGAAATCGGCCACCGCTCCCAGATCGGCCCGGCCCGCCGCGTCGAGGAAGCGCCGGGCCCGGCGGGCCCACGCCCCGGCCGTCGAGATCCGGCCCCGGTGGTTGGCGATGGAGAGGTTGACCGCGCACCACCGGAACGCCGACAGGGGGGCCTCGTCCCGGCCCGTTTCGAACCGGTCCTCCGGCACCAGGGCCGAGATCGCGTCGGCCCGGGCCGCCTCGCTCCGGCGGGCGCACGCCTCCAGCCGGTCGGTCAGGGCCCCGAACAGGACCGGCGAGGAGAGGACGGCGTCGACCACGGCCCGGGCCTCCCCCTGGTCCCTTGCCCAGGCGAGCCACGCCGGCGGGGCCGCCTCGATGTTGTCCACCAGGGCCCGGGGGTCCTTGAGCATCCGGGTGAACCCCATGAGCCGGTCGGCGTTCCCCGGGGCGTAGAGGCGGGCCGCCGTCCACGCGGCGGCCAGGTCCGGGACCGGCAGGAGGCGGACCGGCCCCGCCTCCGGGAAGCGGCCCTCCGCCGCCGGGCAGAGGATCGCCCGGAACCCCTGGTCCGCGGCCCCCCGCCGCTTGCTTTCGAGGCCCCCGACCCGCCCCACGGCGCCGCCGGCCGAGACCGTCCCGGTGGCGGCCAGGTCGGCGGGGACCGCTCCGCCCGTGGCCGCCGCCAGGAACCCCAGGGCCAGGGGGAGGCCCAGGGACCGGCCCGTGAACTGGACCCGGCCGTTGGGGACCGCCAGGGGGAAGAGATGAAACCGGGGCGGCGGGACCCGGCCCAGGAGGGCGCGGCAGGCCCGGGCCGCCTCCCGGACCGCATCGGCCGAGGGGCGGGAGAGGATCTCGCCGGCCCAGGGGGGCCACGCGACCCCGGGGTCCGGGGCCCCGTCCGGGACCGCCGCCACCAGGAACCGGCGGACATGGGCGATCCGGCCGTCGGTGACCAGCACCGGGACGTCCCGCCAAGCCCCCGGCCGGACGGACAGGGGCGGGAGGTCGTCGGGGGGGATCCCGTCGAGGACCGACGCCCACCACTTTGCCGGGAGGCGGAACCCGTGGAGGCGGTACTGGGCCGCCAGGAAAAGGTCGAGGAGCCGGGCCAGGTCCGGCCGGTCCGCCAGGTTCCGCCGGATCTCCCCGATCAGGGCCCGGTTCTCCGCCGGGGCCCGGTCCCCGAAGCCCACGGGATCGGTGCGGAGCAGGGCGTTCTTCAGAGAAGTCCGGTCCCGGGACAAAAACGCCAGGCGCTGGAAATCCCGCTCAACCATCTTCCGCCTCCCGGACCACGGCCATCAGGAGTTCCCCCTCCCCTGCTTCCTCCTCTTCGGCGGTCAGGTCGAACCGGACCAGGAAGCTCCCGGTGCCGGGGTCCCATCGGACCTCGGCCGGAGGTTGGAACGGTCCGGACGGGGCCTTGAGGTGGGCGATGAACCGGGACCCGGCCAGTCCCCCGGGCAGGGGCGCGATCCGGCCGTCCACCGTGAGGGTTCCGGCCTCCCGGACCCGGTCGAAGAGGTGGACCGGGGCCGGGGCCACCCCCTCCAGGGCACCGGCCCGGAGGGTGATCAGGTTGGCGAAGGGGACCGGCCCGTCCCGGTCCCCGGCCGCCAGGGCCAGGCGGTCCGGCTCGAACCGGATGGCGGTCAGGGCCGCCTCCGGGGTCTCCGGAACCGCGTCGAGGTAGGCGTCCGGGGCGGCTTGTGCCAGGTCGCGGAGGATCTCCGGGACCGTGGGGCCCGCAGGTTCCGGCTCCCCGACCCCGACCCCGACGCCGGCGCCGGCCTCCGTGGCGAAGATCCGCGCCACCGACCGCTCCAGGTCCCGGAAGTGGCGCCGGGGGTCGTCGTCGCCCGACAGGGGCACGGGCAGCGGGGCCCAGACTGGGGCGGCCCGTTCCCCGTCGGCCATGCGGCGGGCCGCCTCCAGGACCTGCCGGGGGACCGTCCCGTCCATGGGGCCGAGAAGGCCGGCCGGCAGGGGGTAGATGTTCCACGTCTCGATGAACCCCCCGGCCCCGTCCGGTCCGAGGATCAGGTCGCCGGGGCCGGCCAGGAGTGCGTCGAAATGGGTCTGGGCCACCTGGAACCGGTCGGAGGTCGCCAGGTTCCGGAGGAGGAGGACCCGGGGCGGGTTGAAGAAGAACCCGCCGGACCAGCGGCCCAGGTCGGCCCGGACCCACCGGAGCTGGCCGGGTTGGAAGGGGGGATCTTCCGGGGCGGCGCCGGGTCCGGCCGCCTCCCGGAGCCGCCCGAGGAGCCGGTCCCAGGGGGCCGATCCGTCCTCGGCCGGGTCCCCGCAGTGGGGGCAGATGGTTTGGTGGTACCGGTACGCCTCCCGGTGTCGGGGAAGGGCCCGGACGTGGGCGGGGGGGCAGGTCCGGAACCGGCGGGCCGCGCGGAGGGCTTGTTTTCGGGTGGTCATGTGGGGTCCCTTTTCGGTTTCATGGTTTTCCGTCTCCTGAAAGTCCATTACGGGGGCGGCGGGGATCTTTCCAAAATCCGGCAGAGGATTTCGAAAAAGAGGCGGAAGGCGGCCTTGTCCAAATCGGGCGGAGAGAGCCACGGCTGCTCCGCGAGAAACCGGGCCATCTCCTGTTGGGCCGCCCGGACGTGATTCCGCCCGGTCTGGTCCGAACAGCCCAGGGTGTCCGCCACCTCGCGGTATTCCATCTCTTGGCAGCGTCTCAGATAGAAGGCGGGTTTCCAGCGCGCCTTGAGGCGGTTTCCGAAGACCTCGGCGAGCCGCCGGACCTCCCCGGGGTCGAAGGTCCCCTCGGCCCGGGCCGGCAGATGGCGGGCCGCGCCCTCCAGGTCCTCGAAGGCGGGACGGTCCTCGGGGGTCATCGTATGGTCCATCAGCCAGCGGACCAGGTCGTTGACCGGGACCCAGACGGGGAGGCCCCCGAACAGCCCGGAGATCCCGTGCCAGAAGTGGTCGGCCAGCCGGACCATGGCCTCCCGGCGGCGGATCCCGGACAGGGATCGCTCCGCCACAATCTCCCCGGGGAAGGGGACGGCGGCCCGGTCCTCGCCGGCCAGGGGGGCGATGGGGCGGCTGTCCGGGCGGCGGCTGTAGTGGTAGGCTTTGCCGGCCCTGCGCCGGTGGAACCGGCCGTCGTCCCGGAGCACGTCCATGGCGTAGTCCCGGAGGTTCCGGAACGGATCGAGGCGATCCCGCCGGATCCGGTCGATCCAGTGGCGGCGGAAGGCGGTCTCCAGGTATCGGGCGGGGTTGGGGGTGTCGGGGCACAGAACGGCGGCCTGGACCTTGGGACTCTCCAGGAGAAACTCGGCCAGGGCCGATCGGAGGTCCTCCAGGAAAGCGGCGTTCCCGGTCCCCTGGGCGGAAAGCCCGAAGGCGGCCGGGGTCAGGCGGTCCCGGACGGCCCGGCTGAAAGTGGACCGGGCCACCTCCTCCAGGAGTTCGATGCCGTCGGGCGTGGCGAGGAGTGCCCGGACGGCGGCCGGCGGCGGATCATCGGGATGGGTCACGGCGCTCCCCCTTCAGGTTCGGGTGGATCGACAGCACATCCTTCCACGATTCTGGTATTTGGATGGTCGGGGGGTGGAACATCCCCGGCCCGCGTTCGGGACCCCAAGGCGTCCGTCCGGGAAGGTTTTTGGACGTCCGGCGGTTTCCGGCGCGGGGTTATGGTTCCGTGGTCATGACAAAGACGATCGGCCTTTCCAATGTCGGGGCACCATACAACGGCGAAGCCGCGGGTGTCAATTTTTTGGGAGGGAGATCTCCGGGGCGAGCGACGGCCCACCGAGGTCTTTGGGGAGATGAAGCTTCGGACGGGAGACCTCCGGGCGTTTTGAAACCTCGGAGGCGTTTACAGGGAGCCGGCCCGGGGCAAAGCCCGGTGTGTTGGAAAAAGCGCTTTGCGGGGATGGCGCGGTCAGACCCGCTCGTAGGTCTCCCGCACCAGGGCCTTGCCGTGGGCCCGCTCCAGGCGGCGCATGATGAAGTGGCCCCGGGCCATGTCCTGGAAGTGGTCCATGAAGACGGTGTTGATGATCGATCCGCCGGCGGCGCCCACGATGGGGACGGCGGAGGCCGCCGCCTTTTCGGTCACCACCACCCCGAAGCGGGAGGCGATCTGGCTGATGAGCCGGACCAGGACCGGCGCGCCCTGCCGGGCGGTCCCCTGCTTGGCGATGAACCGGGCCGCGTCGGAGACCGCCTTGGAGAGGGCCGCCCGCACCGCGTAGTAGCCGGCCTCGGCGCTGTCGTCGCCGGTCCCCGCCCCGCCCAGGGCGAAGACCTCCAGACAGGCCAGGCGGGCGCCGATGTCCGTCAGGTCCTCCCCCTCGCTGCGGGCGATATCGGCGATGGAGCGGAGCATCAGCGTGGTGGATACGGAGAGTTCGAAGCCCAGGGCCCCCAGCCCGAACATGCCGCCGACGCCGCCGGAGGCCGCGGCCGCGATCTTGTGGAACCGGTCCGCCGACGACTGGGCGGGACGCCTGCCCAGGGTACGCACCGCAAGGTGGAGGGCCTGCTCCAGGGCCTTTTCGCTGATGGTCTGGACATGGCCGTGCCAGGTCTTGGGCAGGAACTTGAACCCCTGCTCCAGGGGCATGCCGAGCAGGTTCATCACCCGGGCGGCGATCCCCGGCTCCTCCAGGAGCATCTTCGCATATTTCAGATCCGCAAGATCGGTGCCTTCGATGGCCATGGGTGTTCCTCTTTCCAGTGGGTGGTTTGCTTTCCATACCGCAGGTCCGAAACCGATATCCTACCAGATCCGAACGTCGGCGCAAATGGAAAATCAGCGGTTGAAGAATGGCGGAAAAAAGGGTATGGTGACGCCTTTTCGTCCGCCGAAGCGGCGCACGTGGGAGGTGCTTCCGTGGCGGGCGCGGTTGAAGTCCCCATGCACCACGTCGAGCGGATCGAGGGAGGATTTGGATGAGGGCGAGGCGGTCCTCAAAAACGGGACGGTTCGTGGACTTGTTGCCGGCGGCCCTGCTCGCGGCGGCGCTGGTCCTTCCGGCGGGGGCCGGTCCGGAGGCGGGACCCACCCCCCCTCTGGAAGAACGGCCGGGCCGGGAGACGGCGATCGAGAGCCTCGGCGAGCCGGTCATCCCCCGAACGGTCTGGCCCTACGGTCGGGCCCTGGTTCGGCGGGGGATCGCGGACCTCTTCCACCGATGGAACGAGACCGCCTTCGGGGTCGACGAAGAGCTGGTCCGCCACGTCTGCTACTTCTACAAATACTACTCGGTCATCGACCGGACCGGCACCAACGAGATCCTCCAACGGAGCCGGGAATTCCTCCCCGACATCCGGTCCATTTTTGCCGAATACCGGCTCCCCGAGGAGCTGGCCTTTGCCATCCCCTTTGTGGAGAGCGCCTTCCGGAACAGGGCCCGGTCCGACAAGAAGGCGGTGGGGATGTTCCAGTTCCTGGCCCGGACCGCGAAAAGCTACGGTCTGAAGGTCGGCGGCGGAACCGACGAGCGGCGGGACTTCCGGCGGTCGGCCGAGGCGTGCGCCATGTATCTGTCGGAAAACCGGAACATCTTCGCCAGCACCGTTTTGAGCGTGGGCAGCTTCCACCACGGCACCAACAAGCTGATCTGGGTCCTTCGGCGCCTCCCCATGAAGGAGAACAAGCGGAGCTTCGACGCCATCTTCAAGAACCGGGAGCTGGGCAAGTACTCCAAGGAATACATCCCCAAGTGCCTGGCCGCGGCCCTGATGTACCGGTTTCTGGAGGATCGGGGGTTGTCGGCCCTGCCCGGGATGGCGGCCGAGAAGGCGCACTTCGACCGGTTCGTCCACGTCCGGGACCTTAAGGAGACCTATGACCGTCTCCTGCCCCTCAACCCCGATCTCCTGGGCGCCAAGACCACCTATCTCTACGCCACCACCCGGGGGTACACGCTCCTGTCCGGCGTCGCCGTGCCCGAGGACCTTCCGGATGTTGACGTGGCCATGACCGTTCCGGAAATCCCGCCGGTCCCCTCCCCTCCGCCCATCACGGAAGCGGAGGTGCCGCGGGCGCTGGAATCTTCGGAGCCGGCGGCGATATCCGAGATGCCCCCCGAGCCTGGGCCGCCCCGTCCACCCGCCGAAACGGGGACCCCGCCACCGTCCGAAGCGCCCCCGGCGGGGGCCGAAGACGAGGTTGCCACCGGGCCGGCGTCGGAGCCGACCTCCGTCTCCCCCCCGGAGACGAAAGCCGAGGCGCCGGCCGCCGTCACCGTGCCCGAGCTGGCCGGCAAAGCATGGGAGGAGGCGATCCGGGACCGGTTTCCGGACCGGGAGATCCTGATGAACGAATCCTACAACGGGGTCGTCTCCGAGATCGGCGTGGTCTTCGACCAGAACCTGAGAGCGGGGGAGCCCTGGCCGGCCGGGGAGATCCTCATCCTGGAGGTGGGGCGGCCGCCGGTCCCGGAGGACGACCTCTCGGCAAAGGAGTACGCGCGCTTCATCCGGGAGTACATGTCCGTGCTGCGAAACGGCGGACCGGCCGGAAACCGGTCCGAACAGGGGAAAGGAGAGAAAAAGTGATCCATCGAATGGGATGCGGACTGATCCTGGCGACCCTCTGCCTGCTCGCCGCGGATCCGGCTTTCTGCCGGGAGGAAGGCGTCGACATCCGGGCCTGTGAGCGGGCGTTCGACGATTCCGGCCGGTGGCGGTATCCGGACCGATCGTCTTTGGAGGCATCGTTGAGGACCGCCGCCGAAACGGACGCGGTGTCCACACTGTTGCGGGACCAGCTGGCCGATCACCCCTACGGGCCGTTCTCCAGGGAGGCGCTCACCGAGATCCTCAAGACCCGCCTTCAATGCGACCCCCCCGAACTGGCCGCGGCGCCGCCCCTCGACTTCTGCGTGGCCCTGGACGGGTGCCGGATGGAGGGGGAGATACAGGAGAAGTTCCGTCCCCGGGAGATCGCCCGGATCTGCGGCCTCGATCCCCGACAGGTGGCGGCCCAGGCGGCGGCCGTCGAGACCGCGTTCGCCGCGGCCCTCGCGGCGGACGAACCCGAAGGCCCGCCGGCTTCGGTCCGATCGATGATGAATGATCCGGAAGGGATGGCGACGGAGCGCCTCTCGAACCCCGACGGACTGATCCGACGGGTCGAGGTGGCGGCGGATCCCCGCGGCCTCGAGGGGATGACCTGCGTGTCGCTGGTGATCTACCCCATCGATCTTTTCGCCGCGACCACGCCGACCCGATGAGCCGATGGGCCGGTATCAACGATCCGCCGCCGGCCCGCCCCGGAAAACGACCAGAGAAAGGAGACGCCCCATGCACAGGGCTTTCGCCATCGCCGTGGCTTCTATCTGCCTTGCACTTCCCGTCCAGGGGGCCGACATCCGGTACTGCGAACCGATATCGGACGCCGAAGGACAGTGGCGGTACCCCGACGAGAACGCCTACCACCGCGAGCTGACCATCCAGGCCGAACGTCTTGCGGCGGAGGATCTCTTTCCGGACGAGCTGGCCCGGTTCGAATCGGACGTCCTCGACCGTCGGGCCCTGACCGACGCCCTGACCGACTTTATCACCTACGAAAAGGAGACCGGACGGGGCGAGGAGGGGACGCGGGACTTCTGCGTCATCCTGAAGGATCCCGAAAGAAAGGACGTGGGGGAACTCTTTTCGACGGTGGAGATCGGACGGGTCTGCCATTTCGACGAGGCCATGCGGCGGACCCTCGCCGGGGAGATCCGGGAGACGTTCATCGGCGATCTCCGCGAAAAGGAGACCCTGAGCGCCGCGGTCCTCTCCATGATGGAGGATCCCGCCAACATCACCATGAAGACCGACGAGCAGCTCCGGCGGTTCATCTACGAAAAGACGGTGGACCCCGACACCGGCGCCATCCCCGAGGCGTCCTGCACCGCCCTCCACGTGCGGCCCATCGAACTCTACGCCGCCTCCTCCAGGCGGGAGATCTCCTCCATCATCTCCGTGATGCCGGCCATCGAGACCGAAGATGAGAAGCGGCGCAAGGGCGAGTTCCAGCTGGTGGTCATCGACCAGGAGTACCACTGGCTCCGGGGCAGCGAAAAGAAGATTTCAGGGGTGGGCGATATCGAGAATTTCACGGCCCCCTTCTCCAACGAGACCTTCCAGGCCTTTGTCCGGAACAACTTCCGGGACCTCATCTGCATCGGCATGGCCTCCTGCGAGGGGGAGAACCCCGAGGAGAACCGGCGCGGGGAGACCCGGGCCGAAAACCTGACCTCCCGCCTGACCGAGGCCTTTGATGCGGCATCCGGCCTGAAGATTTACGGCCTCAACCTCGGAAAACACAAGTTCGACCGCGAACAGTGCCGGGAACTCTCCGACGAGGCCCGGGCCGCCCAGCGGATCGTGATGCTGGTGGGCGTCACCAAACGCTCGGACCCCGAGGTCTCCGTGGAGACCGCCCTCAAAAGCGCCATGGAGCGGATGGCCGACTCCAAGCAGGACCTGTTGCCCATCGATCCGGCGGATTATCTGCTGTTCGATTTTGTGGGGCAGGGGGATGAGGAGGGGTGAGGCCTTATAGCGGATTTTGGGGAGGCTCATTGTTTAAGCCATGGGCCGGCAGCCCAAAACCCCGGAGGGGTGAGGCATACCAGCCCTGGGCGGCGCCCAGGGGTTGGATGTCGGAATGGTGCGAGCCCGGAAGAAGGCATGGTTCACAAGCGGCACTACCCTCCACCCCACAACGCCTCCCCCTCGGGATCATGGGCTCGATGGCGGGCGGCGGCCCGTTCCGGGTCTCCGACGGCGTAGCAGTACCGGCATCCGG
>CAYSLC010000189.1:0-9089 GCA_964431545.1 uncultured Desulfobacteraceae bacterium
AGTATTCCCCTTGATCGGCCATCCGGAAAATATGGGCGGTCTTGTCCACATAGAGATCCTCTCTTTTCCGGATGCTCTCAAAGGATGTCTTGCCGATGGGCAGGTTGGGGGGTCTCGCCACTCCATGTACCTCTCGTCGGGTCCTGTTCGAACCGAAATCGCGCACCTGCCGGCAAGAATACCCCACCATCGGGAGAAAATCCAGTGCGAAGGGCAATTATGAGCGCAAACGTTCTTGGACTTGGGCCGTTTGCTGGAATGTCAGGAATTTGTGGTTTGGAATGGAGAGTTTAGCCAAAGGAAGATGAAAGGCAGGGACAAAGGCGTCCCTGCCTCATGGGAAGAAGAGGGAAACGGATCAGGGTCCGGTTCCCGGGACCGGCCACGTGGAGATGGGGCCGATGAAGGGTTGATCGTAGGGATTGGAGGTGTACTGGATCACCCGGATGAAGACGTCGCGGTACCGGTGCATGAGCTGGTCTCCCACGATGAAGGTCCCCATGCCCTCTTTCCGGATGAACCATTCCCCCAGGACGGCCTCGTTGGGGAGCTGTCCTCCCCAGAGATTGGCCATGGCCGCCCGATCCAACTCCTGGCTGATTTCGAGATCATCGATGACGATCGGCATTGTTCCGCTCCTTTTGCGATGGGTTGATTCCACTGTCATCCCACTTTGTTGCACGTCCCATGCCGGTTACTATCCCCCAGGGGCTGAAAGATTATAAACTCTTGGAATTCAGTTCAAATTTGTATAGACTCGACCGCGTCCGGATCGGGGACCGCCTCCGATCCTGTGGTCCGGAACCCGACAGCCCCGCCGACCGCGTGGGCCGCCCCCCAACACCCCGTCCCCGATCACCGGCCGCCCGTGAACATCAGGTGCCGCTGAGGGGGATGTAGTCGAACTCGAAGAAGGTCTCCCCCAGAAAACCCGCGCCGTTCTGGGACAGCTCCACCCGCCAGGTCCCCTCCGCGTCGGGGCCGAAGCCGAGGCCGGGGATCGGCACCTGATCGATCTCGAAGATCACGTAGTTCTGGCTCCATTGGAGGGCCGACCTCCCGCAGGCGGGGTAGTCTCCCCATTGGACCGCATACGGATTCTCGGAGTAGACGGTCCCGTCGGGCCGGAAAAGCTTGAGGTTGAAGACATCTCCGTTGCCCACGTTGTCCAGCCGGAGGAAGACGTTGATGGCGCTGTCCCGGCTGGTGAAGCGGTTCGTCACCCCCACCGGCTGACCGGACTCGTCGATGAAGGCACAGGTGACCATCTCCGCGACGCCGGGCCGGGTATACCCATTTTGGTTGCCGTAAAACCGCCATTTCCCGTCCTCCAGAAGCAGGACCACCTCGCCGGCCAGCTCCTGGGTGGTTTGGTCCCCGTCCGCCGTCCGCACCGTGTAGGAGAGGGTCCGTTGGATCGTCGCAAGGGCCAGGCCGTTGACCGTGTCGTAGGTCACCTGGTCGACGCGATAGCGGGTGTCCGAATAGTCGAAACGGCTAAAGTACCAAGCCCTCAACTCGTACTGGCAGTCGTAATCCATGCCGTTGTGGAGGGAGTGGCGGGAGATCCGCCCCATGAACAGATCGATATCTTCCCCGTCCATGCTCATCTCGTAATCCCGGGCAAAGGTGGCGATCCCCTCGTCGGCGGAGCCGCACGCCGGATCCTCCCCGTCGCAGTCCTGGTCGATCCCGTCCTCGCAGACCTCCGCGGCGCCGGGGTGGACATCGGCGCGGCCATCGTCGCAATCCCCGTCCGAGACCGCATAGCCGTCGCCGTCCGCGTCCCCGCCCGGATCACCGGCCGAGCAGGAGAGATCGAGTCCGTCACAGTCCTGGTCGATCCCGTCCTCGCAGATCTCCTCCGCCCCGGGATGGACCTCCCCGTCGGCGTCGTTGCAGTCTCCCTGGTTCTCGGTGACCCCGTCGCCGTCATGGTCCACGTCCAGGGGACCGTCGTCGGAGGCCACGGGGCTTCCCGTATCCTGGGGGAGCCCCTCCCCGTCGTCGCCGCCGCCGGCGCACGCCGCCATCACTATGGGGATGATCAAAACCACCCCCCATGCCCGCCATCTGTTCATCGTCTCCGCTCCTTTTGGATTGGGTAAAAAATCGAGGTTACACTTCTTTTACCAATAAATTCCATAACGTAGAAAAATGTTCAATGGGGCGGAGGGTGTATTCCAAGGTGGGAAAAGACGGTTTTGGAGGGGGAAAACCCCGACAGGGGGCGGGTCCGGAATCAGCGCCGCCGGTGACGGCGGAAGGCGGCGTCAGTCGCGTGACGTCCCGTCCCGTGCCACATGGGGCGTTTGGGAGATACCGCCGTCCGTTTCGGCGAGGATCCGGTCGAGGTCGAGGATGGCGATCAGCTTTTCGTCCCGCCGCCCCACGGCCGCGAGGAGGCCGGGCGTCAGCCGCATCCCCAGGGGGGGCGGCGGCCCCACCGATTCCGGGGGAAGCCTCAGGACATCCCGGACCCCGTCCACCCGGAGCCCCACCCGGACGGCCCCTTGCCCGGAAGAGGTCTCCATCACCAGAATGCAATCCCCCCGCTCCCCGGGGGACCGTTCTCCGAAAAGCCGAACGGATAGATCCATGACCGAAAGGATCCCGCCCCGGAGATTGATCACGCCGACCCACTGCCGGGGAAGCCGGGGGACCGGGGTGATCGGGATTTCGTCCACCACCTCCCGGATCCGGGAGACCTCGAAGGCGAAGGTCTCCCCCCCGAGGTCGAAGGTGAGGTAGAGATCCCCTTCGCTCATGGACGTGTGGGGGCCGGACCGGACACCGCCCGGGCCTCCTCCGCGGCGGCGCACCGGATCAGCTCCGGGATGTCGACGATGAGGGCCACCGAGCCGTCGCCGAGGATGGTGGCCCCGGAGATCCCCTCGGCCCGCCGGGAGTATCGGTCCAGGGACTTGATCACCGTCTGGATCTTCCCCTCGATCCCGTCCACCAGGATCCCCACCGGGGCACGGTCATCGGTGATGACCACATGGACCGACGTCCCGATCTCCCCGCCCATGCCGAACACCTCCCCGAGCCGGACCAGGGGGACCATCTCCCCCCGGACCAGGATGAGGTCCCGCCCCCGTGTCCCCTGGATGGCGTCCGGCGCCATCTCCACGCACTCCCGGACCCGGGACAGGGGCAGGACGAACCGCCCCTCCCCCTGGCGGACCAGGAGGCCGTCGATGATGGCCAAGGTCAGGGGCAGGGTCATCTCGATGCGCGTGAACCGGCCCCGCTCGCTGGCCACGTGGAGGGTCCCCCCCACCCCCTCCACCTCCCGCTTCACCACGTCGAGCCCCACTCCCCGGCCGGAGACGCAGCTCACCCGATCGGCGGTGGTGAAGCCCGGCGCGAAGATCAGGGAGAGGAGTTCCGACCGGGACGGCTCCGCCTCCTGCGGGATCATCCCCTTCTCCACGCCCTTGCGGCGGATCACCTCGGTGTCCAGGCCCGCCCCGTCATCCGCCACGGTGATCCGGACGTCGGGCCCCTGGTGGCCGGCGGAGAGATGAATGGTCCCGCTCCGGGGCTTGCCCGCCGCCTCCCGGCGATCCGGACGCTCGATGGCGTGGTCGATGCAGTTGCGGATCAGGTGGATCAGCGGATCGTTGAGCCGGTCGATCACCGTCTTGTCCAGCTCGGTCTCCCCCCCCTCGGTGGTCAGGTCCACCGATTTGCCCAGCTCTCCGGAGAGGTCCCGGACCAGGCGCCGGAACCGGCCGAAGATGGAACCGATGGGCACCATCCGGATATCGAGGACACAGTCCCGCAGCTCCCGAACCAACCGGTCCAAAGCCTCCACCGGATCGACCAGGGCCTCCCGGAGGGCGGACGCCCCCCCGTCCGGATCGAACATCGGGTCCAGGGCCACGGTATCGACGGGATCCACCCTGTCGGTCTCCCGCCCCTCCGCATCCGCTTCCCCGGAGAAGACGTGCCGGGAGATGCCGGCCTGGGCCACCACCAGCTCCCCCACCAGGTTGATGAGCCGGTCGAGCTTCTCCGGGGGGACCCGGACGCCCCCCTGATCGAGCCGTTCCGGCCGGTCGGCCCGGGGACTCCGGCGGTCCAAAGACTCCTCCGCCTCGATCTCCAGGAGGCTCTCCTCGGCCACGAAGAGAAAGACGTCCTCCACCGCCCCGATCCCGGCGCCGGTGGTCAGCACGATCTCCCATCCCAGGTAGCAGTGCTCGGGGTCGAGCCGGTCCAGGGGGGGGACCCCGCCGATGTCGGGGGTGATCCGGCACTCCCCCAGCTCCCGGAGGGCGTCGATCAGCAGGGCGGGATTGGTGCCGTGGCGGAAGGTGGCGCCCCCGGGCCGGAACCGGATCCGGTACCGGACCCTCCCGGCGGGGATGGGCGGAAGGGATACCGGGCCGGACGGGCCCGACGGTTGGGCCTCCCCTTCGCCGGCCAATGCGATCAACCGGCCGACCAGGCCGGCGGTCGCCTCGGGGTCGACCTCCGCCTCGCCCTCCAGCAGGGCCTGGACGTGGTCCCTGGAGGCGAGCACCGCGTCCACCAGATCCCCGGTCACCGGGACCGTCCCCTGCCTTGCATGTTCCAGGAGGGTCTCCAGATGGTGGGTGAAGTCGACGATCCGCTCGAACCCGAACATGGCGCCGGAGCCCTTGATGGTGTGGACGGCCCGGAAGATCCGGTCCACCAGGTCCAGGTTCCGCGGGTTCCGCTCCAGATCGAGGAGGCAGGTCTCCACCTCGTCCAGGAGGGACTGGGCTTCATTGAGATAGGTCTGGGACGGGGGGGACTCCATCACCGCTCCTCCGTGGGCGAAAGGCCGTCATAGGTTCCGGACATGGCGTCAGTACTCGCCGAGTCCTTGTTCCTCCCCGGCGTCGAGGTCGAGACGCCGGCTGCGGCCCCTCTCCTGTTCCGGGGAGGCCGGCGCCTCCGGGGCCCCCTCCGCCTCGGCGCCTTCGGGGCTCCGTGTCGGTTTTTCCGGGGACGCCGTCTCCGCCCCCCCCGCCGGAGACGGCGCGGTCCCGGACGGGGCTGGAAGCCGGAAGAAGCCGGCCGCCTCCCGGAGCCGCTCGGCCTGGTCCGAGAACTCCTGGCTGGCGGCGGCCATCTCCTCGGCCTGGGTGGCGTTCTCCTGGATCCCGTGGTCGAGGTCCTGGATGGCCCGGTTGACCTGGTGGACCCCCTGGGCCTGCTCCTGGCTCGACGCGCTGATCTCCTGGACCAGCTCCGCCGTCTTTCCGATCCCCTCCACCATCTCCGACAGCAGCCGGCTGGTCTTCTCGCCGATCTCCAGACTGCCGACGGACAGGGCGTTGATCTCCTTGGCCGCCTTTCCGCTCTTTTCCGCCAGCTTGCGGATCTCGTCGGCCACCACCGCAAACCCCCGGCCGTGCTGTCCGGCCCGGGCCGCCTCGATTGCGGCGTTCAGGGCGAGCATATTGGTCTGGCGGGCGATCTCCTCGATGATCCGGATCCGGTCGGAGATCCGCTTCATCGCCTCCACCGTCTCGGTGACGGAGCGCCCCCCCTCCCGGGCGTTTTCGGCGGCCTCCTGGGAAATCCGGGCGGTCTGGCGGGCGTTGCCGGCGTTCTGCTCCACGGTGGAACTCATCTCCTCCATGGAGCTGGAGATCTCCTCCACATTGGCCGCCTGGTGGAAGGTGCCCTGGGAGACCCGGTTGGCCCCGGACCGGAGCTGCTCGCTGCCGGTGGCCACCTGCTCCGCGCTCCGCTGGACGTCCCGGGCGAACCGGCTCAGGTTGTCGATGAGGGTGTTGAGGTTGTTCCGGATGGCGTCGAACTCTCCGGGGAAGTCGTCCTCGATCCGTTCGGGCACCTCCCCCCGGGCAATCCGGTCCACGTGGGCGGCGGTGGTCCGCAGGGGGGTGACGATGGCGTCGAGGGTGGCGTTGAAGCCCCGGATGATCCGGGCGTACTCCCCCTTGAAGTCGGCCTCCTCCCCCCGCTCGTGAAGCTTGCCGGCCCGGGCCGTGTCGGTGAGGACGTTGATCTGTGCGGCGATGGCCCGGATGGTCTCCACCATCCGGATCAGGGCGCGGCCCAGGGCGTCCCGGTCGGAGAGGACCGGCACCTCCACCGAGAGGTCCCCGTCGGCAACCCGCTCCGCCACCCGGACCACCGCCCGCCGGTTCTCGATCAGGGAGTGGAGGCTCTCCTTCACGGCCCCGAAATCGCCGGGGAACCCTTCGGTGATCCGCTCGGGATGGTCCCCCACGGCGATCCGCTCCATGGACCGGGCCGCCGTGGTCAGGGGGGTGATCACCGCGTCCAGGGTGGCGTTGACGCCGGTGATGATCCGCCGGTAATCGCCCCCGAACCGCTCGGCGTCCCCCCGGGTCCGCAGGTTCCCGGCCACGGCGCTCTCGGTGAGGCGGACCGTCTCCCGGACCAGCCCCTCCACCGCCTCGATGCACTGGTTGAGGTTCTCCCGGATCCGGTCGAAGTCCCCCTCGAACCGCCGGGTGATCTTCTCGGGGATCTCCCCTTTGGCGATGCGGTCGATGGTCTCGGCTGCCACGCCGATGGGGGCGGCCATCGCCTCGATGAGGGCATTGATGCTCTCCATGAGGTCCCGCCACCCGCCGGCGAACCGTCCCTCGTCCCCCCGGGTGGACAGCCGCCCCCGGCGGATCTCCCCGATCAGATCCCGGGCCTCGGCCTGGACCTGGTTGAGCCGCTCGACCATCTCCCCCAGGGCCTTCATGAGCCGGTCGTTTTCGGACCGCTCGACCACCGCCACCGAAAGGTCTCCGGCGGCGATCCCCTCGGCGATGCGGGCGGTCTCCGCCGTGGCGTCGATGAGGTCGTTGAGGTTGTCCCGGACCTCCCGGAACTCCCCCTTGTAGGGATCGGTGATCTTTTCCGGGATGTCCCCCTTGGCCAACCGGTCCACGTGGGAGACGATGGCCCGGATCGGCCCCCGGATGGAACGGGCGGTGAACCACGCCGCCACGATCAGGGGCAGGGTCAGAAGAAAGATCACCAGGTTGACCAGGGCCACCCCCCAGATCTGGCCCGAAAGGGTCGCCGCCGCCCCTTCGGTCTTTTCCGTGATCCGCGCGTCGATCCGCGCCATGGCCCCCAGAAGCGCCTCCTTTTGCAGGTCGACTTCCGTCAGCAGGGTCCGGAGGGTTCCGGCCGCCTGGTGGAAGGCCGTCACGTGGGACCGGTAGGCATCCGTCTCCGCCAGCAGCCGTTGTCCGGCTTCGGCGACGCCCGGATCGGCGGCCAGGAGGGTCTGAAACCGGAGGGTCAGGTCGTCGGCCGGGCCGATGAGGGGATGATCCGCCGCCGGCGCCATGGGGGATTCGAAGTAGCCGAGGCCCAGGCGGGCGAAGGCCAGGCCGAGTCCCATGACCGATTCCCGGAACCCGGCGATCATTGCGCTGAGCTGCTCGATGGAGGAGGCGTCCTCCCCCTGGGTCATCTTCTCGATCATCCGCTCCGCCAGGGTCTGATCCAGGGCGGCGAGGGTCTCCATCAGCCGCTTTTCACTCGCCTCGATCTCCCTGCGCCGGGCGTTGACCGCGGCGCACTGGTCCAGGGCGGCCTCCACTTTGGCCCGGAAGGCGTCCAGCTCCCGCCGGAGGCGCTCATCGAGTCCCCGCTGGAAAAGCGCGTCGATCTCCTTGACCAGCTTCGGCCCCGCCGTCTCCAGGAGCGCCTCGTTGCCATGGAAGGTGCTGACCACGAGGTTGAGTTCGGAGAGGACCCGCGCCAGGTCGCGGCCCACCTGGGCGTTCTCCACGATCTCGGCGGTCTGCCTGGCGAAGACGCGGGTCAGGACGTCGTCCACCCGGCGAAAGGAGAAGAAGACGCCCCCCACCACCAGGATAAAGGCCAAACAGATCAGCCCGTTGAAGAGTAGGAGTCTGCCGATGATGTTCCGCTGTTTTCCGGCCGCCATGTCGGCTCCTTTCCACCGTTCCGCTATTTCGTGGTGACCAGCTCGACCCCCCGGAGGACCTGGGGCCGGGGCTTGATCCCCAGCGCCTTCATGGTCTCCACGTTGATGAGCCGTTTGCCGTTCCGGTTCCGGGTGACGGGGATCTCATCCACGGGGGTCCCCTCCATGGCCGAAAGAAGCATCTTGGCGGCGGTCCGCCCCTGCTCCCGGCCCGACTGGGTCACGGCGCACAGGACCCCCGCCTCCACCTGGAACGCCACGGCGCCGATGGTCGGCCCGCCGAAGGCCTTGTTGACGATGGGGATGACCTCCTTGTCCGTGAGGGGTGTTCCGTCCTCCGCCGGCAGTCCCTGCCAGACGGTCATGAAGAGCACGTCGCAGCTCTTTTTCATGTCGGCGATCATGGCGAGGGTCTCGGGCAGGGTGGCCGGCTCCTTGACGGAGACGGGTTTGGCGGAATACGTCTCCTTCTCCTTTTCCATCTGTTTGATGATCGCCTTGCCGGCCGGGGAATCCTTGAGGATGAATCCCACGGTCTGGATGGCGGGTTCCAGCTGCTGGGCCAGGGCGATGGACTCCCGGATGTGGTACCGCTCCAGGATCCCGCTGACGTTGCCGGCGGGATAGCCGTAGGCATCCGGGTCGGCGTTGACCCCGCAGAACATCACCGGCGCCGCCACCTTCTCCTTGAGGTAGGGCACCACGAACATGGACTGGGCGTTGTCGTCGGCGGCGATGACGCCGTCGGGCTCGAATTCCTGGAAGAGGGCGAAGGCCTCCCGGGCCTTCTGTTCCCCCCCCGCCAGGTTGGTCTTGGTGTCCATATAGAAATACCGGACGTCGACCGTCCCGCCGAAAACCGAATCGATCCCCGCCTTGATGTCCCCGCACCAGGGGTAGCTCTCCTCGTAGCTCATCACCACCAACACCTTTTTGGCGTGAGCAAGGGGCACGACGGCCCCGAGGATCGAGATGACGCAGAGGGTGGCCAGGGCCGAAGAAAAACCGAATCTTTTTTTCAACATGACGCCTCCTGTTCCGATGGGTGATGGGATTTTTCCCGAAACGGGCGGGGCCTGGGGCGCGCCCCGCATATACGGTGGAGATGTAAGCCATTCTAATGATGATTGCAAGTGTTGACCGGCGTCATAACGAAGGGACC
>CAYSLC010000189.1:9189-10598 GCA_964431545.1 uncultured Desulfobacteraceae bacterium
GCCGGCTATTTCGGGAGCCGCTCCACGCATGGAGGGAGGATCGAAGGGAATCGCGACGGCGGGGCCGTCCGCCATGTTCGGAGAGCCGGCGCCGCCGCGCGAATGGATCGTCTTGGGGAATCGGGCTTTATTCGAAGGCCATATGGGTCTTCCAGACCTCCCAGACCTTCCCCACCAGGTCGGGGCCGGGCTTGAGGGTCATCTTGCCGGGCCGCCAACCCGAGGGCGTCGCCTCGGTCCCCTCGCTGTTCCGGACCGTCTGGAAGGCCTGGATCTGGCGGAGGCTCTCCCCCACGTTCCGGCCCACGGGCGGCGTCAAAACCTCGAACCCCTGGACGACGCCGTCGGGATCGATGATGAACCGGCCCCGGGTCTCCACCCCCTGCTCCTCGTCGTAAATGCCGTAGACGGTCCCCACGCGCCCTCCGGCGTCGGAGAGCATGGGGAACGGGACCCCGCCGTCCACCATCTTCGACAGCTCGTGGTCGTCCCACATCTTGTGGACGAACATGGAGTCGATGCTCATGGAGAGCACCTCGACGCCGAGCTTCTGGAACTCCTCGTATTTTTCGGCGACCGCCGAAATCTCGGTGGCTCAGACGAAGGTGAAGTCGCCGGGGTAGAAGCAGAGCACCACCCATTTGCCCAGATAATCGGACAGGGAGACGTTGATGAATTTGCCCTTCTGGTAGCCGGGCGCGGTGAAATCGGGCGCCTTTTTTCCGACCTTGATCATGCCGCTCACCTCCTTTGGCGTTTGGGGTTGGGGGGCCTCATCCGTCTTTTCGGGCGCCGGCTCGCCCACGGGACCGCCGGTGGGCCGGGCGCACCCGGCCTTGATCTCCTCGGCCATTGGTAAACCTCCTTTCCGCTGGTACTGCGTGGTTCCAGGTTCCATCCCTTGCCGTCGATCTCAAATCGGGCCATCGATAGTTTCAATCGATCCCGTTTTTGAGATTTATCTGTTTAATAATCCATCAAGAGATGAAATGTCAATGGAAAATCATTCTTTGTGTTTGAGTTCGGCCCGGCAGGCTGGGCAGGGTGCGATGTCGCGCATGCCATGGATAGGGTCAAATCCCATGGCGGCGTGGTCATACCGCAAGAAGAGAAATATGCCTTGAAAAATGGACGGTTGTATTGTATCGTGCCTTCCACGTTTTCGAGCATCAACGGCCGCGAGGCGTTTTTCATAGAAGAAAATCGGCTTTACACGACCCGAATTCGGTATCGATGACTGTATCCACCAGACATCAAGCGATATTGTCGATACGCTGCAAGGGATGAGTCGATGCCGAGATCGCTTCCCGAAGGCCTGACGGACAAAGAGTTCTCCCTGCTGACCACCTGCTCCAAAGAGGCGGCCGGTCTGACGCCCCAGGCCCTTCTGAAACAGGCTTCCGGCCATC
>CAYSLC010000190.1:0-10549 GCA_964431545.1 uncultured Desulfobacteraceae bacterium
ACCCTGTAAATCCCTGGTCCCCAACTTCGGGCATTGAAGATGAATAATCTACTTGTTTGGGCCGTATTTCATTTGGCTCTGTGTCTGGCCTCCGCGCGGCATAGACATCAAATTCTCGTGCTCTTGTTACGGAAAAATCTTCATTGCCGGTGGGATGCTGAAAGGTCGATTCAGTAAATCCCAAAGCATAAATCGCTTCCTCTAACCCTATATTACCATCTCCATTGACATCAGCCGAAAGGTCCATGTCGCCAGAGATCGGCAAGCCGACGATGGCTTGAAGTGAAATGATCACATCCCCAATGTCGATTGAATTGTCCTGGTTAACATCGCCTTTTACCCCATAGGCCGTCGAGGCCCAGAAAAATAGCACGAGTAAAATTGAAAACAACCTGATTTGAATTTTCATTTTTCTTTCCTCCTTAAATACTTTATTGGGTTTGCTCCTTGTTCGCCTTCGGCATAAAGGCTTCGCATTAGATGGCTAAGAGGAGTGACAATACACGGGAAAGGTGCCGGGTTATTTTGTAATTACATGATGCTCTTCTTCTATTTGTTCCGGATCATCCGCGTCATATACTTTAGCTAAAGAATTGTTATCATTTGCCTTCACTATTTTAGCGACACCCAACTCCTGGGTTTCATGCCCGAAACCCGGAATGGGCTCTTCCATTAATTCATAAACGATCAGATCGATGCCCTTGCGTGCTTTTTTATCCTTGCCGATGTCGATACCGAGCCATAGATCTTTTTTCTTCAGGATTTGTCCTTCAATGATCGGGAGTTCATCGATGAGTTTGGTGCTCATATACTCTGAGAATGCGCTCAGCTTGTCGGGGCCGTTATCTTTGTCGATATCTTCACCGAAAATTTCCGTATCCCGGTCCTGCACAATGACGTTGCCTTCCATGTCTTCGAATCTGGCCTTAAGGATCAGGGAATGTTTGTTATGAGAGTTTTTCCGTTCTTCGATTTTTCCAAACAAAATATATTGATACCCCTTCTCTTTGGCCTCCTTTCTTGCAGTGTCTTCATCCAACGGTGCTTCTTCGGTGGGCAAAAGGTCTTTTACTTTGGCAAATCGGGAAGGGCTATAATCGGTCAGAGAGCTGATCAGGCGGTCCTCGAAACCGACACTGAGTGGAATCTCAACATCTTTCGTTTCTTTCCTGATAAAATTCGAAACCGCAAGCTTCAACCGGGCATCCTTCTTTTTCACGCTCGGGATTCTTCGCTCCACCTTGATAGAGAGTTCATCGGATTTATCAGAGGGAGATGTCGCCCGTATATCGAACCAGTTATCGCCTTCATCGAGTCTTGCTAAACAGTTGAAATGGTATATGGAGCGTGGAATTGACAGGTTCATCACCGCATGCCCTTCTTTTCCTTTGATCATCAGGTTGGTTCCGGGTTCGGAGGACTTGACAATCCCTTCTATCAGCGTTCGATCCAAGTAGGTTGTCCGTTCAAGGGACGCATCTTTGAGAGAAATTTTAACAATAGCAGTATCGACAGCAGAGTATAGAGGGGGGTTGCCGCTTGCGGCGTATGCGGGAACAATGGCGTCGGTTTGATTGGCGGCAAAAAGTGTTCCTGACGGTGTGGCCGCCTGTTCGGATCTCAGAAAGATGCTGGCAGTCGTGGAATTGCCCGCGCGATCCACGGCTTCGATGCTCAGGGCCTCTCCCCCTTTTAGTGAGGGCATGAGGTCTTGTACATTCACCTGTTCCGACTTGAGAGAAACCCGTTTGCCATTGACGACGACATGGGAGAGTCCCGATGGATCGTACACAAACCCATCTTCTGCGATGACCGGTCCGACCCAATCGGCTCTAATGGGCAAAACGACCGTCTGGGATTCGCCGATCAAGTTGGTTGCCGTTATGGTGATATCATTTTGTCCCGGGTTTACCGGGACCTCCTTTTCGAATTTAACCACGGGCTGCGAAACATCTATGCGAACCGATTTGTCGGCGACCTTGACGGAACGAACGAAATGGTCGTTGTCCCTGACACTCGCTTTGATGAAAACCGAAAAAGCATTTGTGAGGGAATTCTTTTGAGGCGAGTCGATGGTGATATCCGGCGGATGGACAGAGCGGCCTTGCCAGCGGGTCAATGCCGTCCTGGCCTTGTCCAGGTACACCTCTGCCTTGGCGGATTTGACGCTGTCGATTGATCGTTCCAATTCTTTAATGGATCTTTGTAACATTTCAACCGATTGCGTTTCCAACGCTTTCTGGTATAAGACCACGCCCATTTCGCAGTGCGGAAAGTAATCGATAAAATGCATGCCGTAGGTCCGCGCACGACGTTGATCATCTTCACGCTGCCGGATGGCTTGATGGAGGTCGCTCTCCGCTTCTTTCCAGAATCCCCCGTCTGCAAAGGACCGGGCCCGTTCATAATAGTGCCACCACTTCCCACGGAATAGACCGCTGGTGGTGCCATAAGTCTTTCCGTTTTTTATACGGGCTACAGGGTCTGTCTTGGCGCCGCAGGCCTGGAAAAACACCAACGAGGCAACGAGGAGCAATTGGCTTAGTAATTTAACCGTACGCATGATCTTACCTCCTGTTTCGAGTGGCAAACAACTCACGGTTGCTTGACCAGACGAAAACCGATATTTCTTGTCCGACGTTGGGGGGGGCGGTCTGCCCGGAAACTACACGCCAGCTCGGTTGCTGAATAATCCCATGCCCCACCCCGTATCACTCGAGTGGCTCCCTGGCCGAGTATCGGGTTTTTTTCGGGAAGGTTTTGATAAGCGGTCTCCATAAATCCGTCTGCACACCATTCCCAAACGTTTCCGCTCATGTCATATATACCTAATTTGTTCGGTGATTTTTTTCCAACAGGATGGGTAGAGCCGCCACTATTGAAAGAAAACCATGCGGAATAGGCTGGAGAGGCCTCTGTTCCCGAAAATCGCAGGTTCTTTCCACCACTTCTACAGGCAAACTCCCATTCGGCTTCCGTCGGCAACCGAAACTCTTCGTCCGTTTTATCATTCAGATTTTTAATAAATTCGTGGACATCGTCCCAACTGACCATCTCTATCGGGCAATCGTTTCCGCAACCTCCAAATGCTGCCGGATTGGACCCCATCACCGCCTCCCACTGGCCCTGGGTGGTTTCGTACTTGCTGATCCAGAAATCGTCCAGGCATACCGTGTGAGAAGGTTCCGAAAAGGGAGGGCATTCCTCGGAAGAAGCGGTTTGGCATCCCATTTCAAAGCAGCTCCCCTCTAAGTATATGAACTCCATGCCGGTTGTCGTATCTTTCCACACTTCCGGCTCGGACTTCAGTTGAAACGTATTGAGGATCGTTCCAAGGAGTTGATTTGCGGCATATGTCTCTGTCATCATCCAATAGACGAACAGGATTGAAACGGCAAAAAACAAGGCCACCGCAGACATAACCAAAATGGGGATTTTTTTTTTACCAGGGCGCGTCGCCGGTTCCGATACTGTCCTTATCTCATCGGGCGGGGCTTCATCGTCTGTAAAAGAGGTTTGGTGCCCCTGATCGGTTAAAATCTTCTGAACGCTTTTTTGTATCTTAGAAGCCGTCTGGGGTGGGATATCAAGCTGGGTGGCGATCCCTGCTAGCTTATGGCGGTCTTGGCGGCGGATCCGCCGTTTCGACATACAAAACTCTCGAACCCAATTGGCATATTCTAAATATTTCTCCGTTTCGTCGGAGATGAGGTTTTTGAAACAAATATCCAGCGCCTGGACATATGATGCGGCAGTTAACCGGCTGAACGGTTTGTGTTCGTTGGAACCAATATATGTCAACTCGCGATCGAGATCGCTGCCGTTTGTTAATAGGTTGTAAAGGTCGATTGCTCTGAATTGTGATATATAGATATCCAATGTCTTCGGGCTGTCTTCGCCACTGTGGATATCGGTAGAGCGGTCCAGCACGGTCTTTTTTTGCTGATAATTTAGTTCGCTGAATTTATTTGTTATAATGGCGTATAGCAGGTTCGGTAACAGGCGGGCGGCGGTTTGGATAATATGGCGGTAATCTTTTTCATCATCTGGATGTTGAAATTTTTCTTTCGCCTTCCGGTAGGACAGATATTTTTCCAACGTAAACCCAATGGGCTCTATTTCATGGTCCCATAAACCAGAAGCTTTAAAAAATTCAGAGGCTTGTTTTAGAGCCGTAGCAGCGTCGGCTTCTGTAATCTTTCCTCTCTCTGGATGGGCAACTTTGATCCGTAAAGAATTTAGGGTGTTTAAATTTTCCAGGATACCGTCCTGAGGCAAAATCGTGGTCGGGAATTTTTTACCCAAATCCCTGTAGACGCCAATACAATGCCCCAGCATCATCTGGTTCGGGAAATGGGGATATTTCTTTCTTAACTGTTCTCCGAATTCGATATAATCAGCTTGGTATTCTTTTTTGGACAAGTTAAAAAATAGATATCTAAATAAATTGATCAGAGATTTTTCCACTAAAACGGCGGATTCCATAATCACTGCCGACGCAGCATGTCTGCTTTCGTAACGCCCTTCAATGGACTGGTATTCTTCTCCGAAAGTGATCATCGCCAATCAATTAGAATTGCTTTTTGAAATAAGTTAATTGAGTATTCTTCCTTCATATGACCGCATGAATGTGGAAATAAAGGGGTGGTAAATACAAATTAAACTCAAGCGGTTGCAGATGGTTAGCAGAAAATAGAAGAAAAGAAGTAAGACAATAACCTGTCACGGGGGTAGAGATTCTTCGTTGACAGTATTTACAGAAAACGCGGCTGGGGATAAGTTTACCAAAAGGTGGGAGTGTGGCGTTGAGAAGAACTTGAACAGATGAAAGAAAAAAAAACAAATCAAAGAGGTTCTGCAATTTTAGCTGGTCAAGCGCCGCAGGCAAATTTTTCTTTCGCTTAAAAGAATGAAGAATATAGAATGGATATAAAATTCTCACAAGTTCGCTGAGATGGAGACGCATTGGTTCGCTTCGGGAAAATATGCTTGGCTGATTAACAGATTGATTTTATTCGTTTTAAATAAAAATAAAGCAGTGGTCACCAGCATCGTGCATCGGTAGAAAGGCTTATAATGTGAGAATAAAGAAAAAGAATATGGGTGTCAACGCTTTTTTTCACAATACGTATGAAGAGATCGGAAGGATCTATAAAGCCGTTGTCCCCAATCATTGATTGGGATGATGCGATTTTCCGGATTCTCTTATCGTTTTGAAATACAGAGGGAATGTATCGGCACCGGGAATCCAAAAACGGCGAACGGATGCGGACAGACGAACCAGAAAAGAGAACCGGTGCGGCAAAACATGAAACTAGAAAAATAAAATCAAACATTACAACTCAACAAAGCAATAGGCTGAAGAAGTTACGCTTCCGGTAAAAACGTGTCCCCAAGCAGGCCGAAAACACTGTTTCTATTACAATACCGACCGACGGGTCGACTTGTCACGGCCTTTTGCGCAGGGGTTCGGCCGGAACAAGGTCGGATTTGTTTATCTTAACGTTGCCCTGAGCAATACCGTTTCTTCGTCGGAATTCCCAGTGGGGTGTGCGAAATGTCCGACATCGTTCATCCACCGCACCACGCGGTGGGAATCCGCCCGTCGACACGATGATCCCTTCAAATTTTTTTTGTTTTATTGTAGCATTGCAACGGCCATCTCAAGGAGGGAGGTTTGGCTGAACGACATGACCCTAAATCGAGCGGACGCCATGCCGGATGAAAAGCATATTCTCGTGGTGGAGGATGACCGGGTTTCTCGACGGCTGTTCACCACGGTTCTGACAAAAGCGGGGTTCTGCGTCACCGAGGCCAGGGATGGGAAAGAAGGGGTGGAGGCAATATCCGGGCTGCTGGCGGAAGGGGCCCAACCCGATCTGGTCTTGACGGACATCATGATGCCCCATCTGTCGGGTCTGGAATTGATCGACGAGATCAAGCGCCGGGGGATCGATTGCCCGATCTTTGCCGTCACCGCCTTTGGCGAAAAAGAGGTCGTGGTGGAGTTGCTGCGGAGGGGGTGTGCCGATTTCATCGAAAAACCGGTGGACGGAAGGGAAATGGTCCAGCGGATCCGCTCCATTTTCAGGGAAGCGGATCGCCGGAACGAAGCGCAGGGCCCGGAACGCCATGACAGGAGCCGGTCCAGGGAGGAGAGCCGGGATCTGTCCATTGACGGCATGCGGTCTGAGATGGATGCGGCGGCCACCGCCTACCGAAACCTGACCTGCATTCGGGCAGCGGACCACAGGGTGGGTGTCGCGTCCTTCAACCGGCCCCTGTCGGGGTTGGGGGGCGATATCGGGTGCATCCGGAGTGCCGGGCCGCGGTGCGACGTTCTTGTGGCCGATGTGTCGGGACACGATATGGGGGCAGCCTTCCACGCCGTGATCATCAATACCCTGTTTTCGGAAAATGCCGCTGCCGGTCATGACGGCGAAACCTTTTTCCGGCATCTCAACCGGAAGCTCCGTGACGGGGCGGAGGCGGAGCGGATGGCGACCGCCTTGTTTCTCCGGCTGGATATTGAAACCCGGAAGGGGGAGGCCGTCTGTGCGGGTCACCCGCCCTTCATTCGGCTCGAACCGTCGGGATGGGCCGCTTCCGAAGACCGGCTCCGGGGCGATATCCTGGGGGTGTTCGACGACGTGGCTTTTCGTCCCCTGCGATTCGATTTCCATCCCGGTGACCGGTTTTTCCTCTTCACCGACGGGATCGCCGGAACCGGGCGCATGGAAGGCGACAGGGGACGGAAGACCGTACTCGGGGAATCCGGGCTCCGTCGACTCCTGGCGGAACACCGTCGCCGGCCGCTCGCCGATTTGGTGGAGACGGTCGGTATGTCGGTGGTCCGGTACGGGGGATACGCCATGACGGACGACCTCCTGCTGGTGGGCATTGAGATACCGGAGGGCCGATGACCGGCCTGGTATGAAAGGAGCGGACCATGTTCCAGGAAACGCCCTTCGGCGCGGATGGGATCGAATGGATCTTTTCCGCGGAGATGACGGCGGTGGACAGGGCTGCCGCCGCTTTCCAGCGCCGGTTCGGGCGCCGGTGCGCCGGGGACCTGTTCGACGTTGCCCTGGCGCTTCGGGAGATGCTCATCAACGCCGTCGAGCACGGCAACCGGCTGGACCCGGAGCGGGCCGTCCGGTGTCGGGTTGAACCGGAGGGAACGGAGCACCTCCGCATTGACGTGACGGACGAGGGAGAGGGATTCGACCGCGACGGGATGCGGTTCCGCCTGCCGTCGGATCCCCTGACGGACCGGCACCGGGGCCTTGCCCTGATCCATGCCGTTGCCGACACCGTGACCTTTAACCATAAGGGCAACCGGATTTCCGCCCGGTTTCCATGCGTGCCGACGGATGCGGATGGAAGAATACCGCAAAAGAGAGATTCCATGGAGAAGCACCGGGAAATGAGAATATTGCTGGTCGAAGACGCCGCCGTCACCCGTAACATGGAACAGGGAATGCTCAGGGAACTGGGCCACAGCAACGTACTCACGGCGGCGGACGGCGCCGAGGCCCTCCGCCTTCTCCGGGAGCGGCCGGACATCGACCTGGTCATCAGCGACTGGAACATGCCTGAACTCACCGGCATGGAACTCCTGGAGCGGATTCGATCGGATGAGCGGTACGCCGGCCTGCCGTTCCTGATGGCGACCGCCCAGGCGGGTCGGGCCGACCGCGATCGGGCCATGGCCGCCGGGGCCACCGGGGTCATCCCCAAGCCCTTCGACGCGGAGGAGCTACGGGAGGCCATCGCCGGGGCGTTCACCGGCGGCCGCGACAGCGGTGCCGTGGATGACGCGCCAACGGCGGATCGGTCCCGGAAACGGGTACGGATCGTTGAAGAGGAGGAGCGGATACGGGTCACCATCGCCTCGGAACCGGACCTGGTGGACCGGGCGGTGCGTTCGGCGGCAGTGTTCGCCGAAGGGTTCGATCCCGCCCCGTTTCCGGATCTCGAACAGGTCCTTCGGGAACTGATGGTCAACGCCATGACCCACGGCAACCGGAACCGGCCGGACAAACGGATTTTCTGCGAGGTGACGCAACTCCGGGACGACCGGTTCAGGGTTTCGGTACGGGACGAAGGCGAGGGCTTCCATCCCCATGATACCCCGGCCCTGGTGTCGGCGGCCCCGAAATGGGAAGGGGCGAGCGGATTGGCCCGGATCCGGGCCGTCTGCGAGGGGATCGATTTCAACGAGGCGGGAACCGAGGCGATCGTACACATCCGGCGCTCCCGACAGACCCGGTACGAGGTGTCCGTGAAAGGGGATCGGGCGGTGATCCGGCCCAGCGGCAACATCACCGCCGCGTCATCGGATCGGCTGAAGGCGCACCTGGTGGACCTCTTCGACCAGGGGATCGGCCGGTTCTCATTTGATTTCAGTGCGGTGGAAGAGATCGATTCCATCAGCCTCACCCTTTTCGTCGTCTTTGTCAAAATGCTCGGAAAACGGGAAGGGGCGCCGGAACTGGAGATCGTCCACTGCAATGACAACATCCAAAAACTGTTTACCCTGACACGGCTCGATGCCCACTATATGGTGATGTAGGGGCGAAGGGGAATCGGAGACCGGGGCGGAACCGATGCTGGACATGAGGGAATTCACGGATGAGTTCGTCGCCGAAGCCCGGGAGAACCTGGCGGGCATCGAAGGGGTGCTCATGGACCTGGAAAACCGCGGCGATACGCCGGACCCGGAACGGGTGAACCGGGCGTTTCGCGCTGTTCATTCCATCAAGGGCGGGGCCGCGTTTCTCGGATTGACCCGGATCAACGAGCTGAGCCATGCCATGGAATCGCTCCTGGCCCTTGTCCGGTCCCATGAGATCCGGCCCTCGGCTGCGGTCATCGACATCCTGCTGGGCGGCGTCGATCTCTTGCGGAGGATGCTCGACAGCGTCGATGGCGCCGACGCGGTGGATATCTCCGGCACCCTGGCCGCCATCGAGGAGATCCGTTCCAGAACCCTCGATGCTGATGTGCAGGCGGACCTGGCGGTGATCCTCCCCCTGGTGGACGCACAAGGAGCGGAGGCGCCGTTTCGGATCGACCGGTTTACCCACCGCCGTATCCCCGCGTCCTCGAGTCTTTATGTGCTGGCCTATGATCTCAATGAAATGGCGACGGCGAGCCGGGAAACGCCCCTGGCGCTCATCGATGGACTCCTGGCCGCGGGGGAAATCCTGGATGCCCGGCTCGATGCCCCCGCGGACGACCTCCACGGAGATCTGGGGGGCATCCCCCTGATGTTCGAACTGCTCTATGCCACCCCTGAATCGGCCGCCGATTTGCGGGGCCGTCTCGGGAGCGGCCTTCGCCGTCTGGACAGGGTCGAATCCGGGGGCGGACCGGATACGGGCGCGTGCGAGGAGCCGGGGCCACCGGGCGCCGGCGGGGAGGGAACCACGGTCGGCATGGCCGTGCCGGAAGGGGTCACCGGGGTCCGCATCTCGGAGGAAAAGGCGGACGCCCTGGTGACCCTGGCCGGGGAATTCGTGACGGTGCAGGCCTCGCTGACGGCGGAGGCCAAATCCCTGAAACACCCCGGCCTGCTCGCCATCGCCGAGCGGGTGGAGCGGTTGTCGGCGGATCTCCGGGATGTGGCGATGGCGGTGCGGATGCTCCCCGTCCATACGGTGTTCGATCGGTTCCGACGGCTGGTGCGCGATTTATCCCGGCATCACGGGAAATCGGTCTGCCTGAAGACCGAAGGGGGAAGCGCGGAACTGGACAAAACCGTCCTGGAGGGGCTCAATGATCCGCTCACCCATATTCTCCGCAACAGCATCGACCACGGCATGGAATCCCCGGAAGAGCGGACCGCCCATGGAAAACCCGCCGAGGGCACCATCACCCTGACGGCCCAACAGGCCGGCAACCGCATGGTAATCGAGATTGCCGACGACGGGGCGGGGATCGATCCGGAAGGGGTCCGGCGCAAGGCTGTCGAAAAGGGGCTCATCGCCCCCTCGGCCCCCCTGGATGAGCCGGCGCTTCTGCGGTTGATCTTCACACCGGGGTTTTCCACCACGGAGACGATCACCGACCTGTCCGGCCGCGGCGTCGGAATGGATGTGGTCAAGCAGTGGGTGGCGGCGATTCATGGCGACGTCGGCATCCGGAGCCGGAAGGGGCGGGGAACGACCGTTTCCCTCCACATTCCCCTCAGCATGGCCATTATCGACGGGCTCCTGGTCCGGATCGGCGAGTCCCGCTACTTCGTCCCCCTTTCCGAGGCGTCCGAGTGCATCGACCTCCGGGGGGAGGCCCTGGCCCGGGCCCGGTCCCGGGGGGCCATGGACCTGCGGGGGCGGCTCATCCCGTATATCTGTCTGGCCCAATGGCTGGCGACGGGGGCCGGCTTTCCCGCAGACGAGTATGGGCTCATTGTCCGGAGCGGAGACGGCCTGGTGGGGCTGGGCGTCGAGAAGGTGATCGGGTTTCACCAGGCGGTGATCAAACCCCTGGGCAAAGCCTATGGGGACAATAAAGCCTTTTCCGGGTCCACCATTCTCGGCGACGG
>CAYSLC010000191.1:0-3666 GCA_964431545.1 uncultured Desulfobacteraceae bacterium
GAGACGGTACAACCCGGGATTGAATTTCGCGGTGGCGTCCAAAAAGCCGCCCGCCTCCACATGAACACCGTGGCCGACGCTACCCGGCGCGCCGAAGCCGAAGCCCCGCCGCCGGAGCTTCGCCCCGGTCCGGCATGTTCACCCCCTTGGGGCAACGCTTCCATGGAGCCGTCCTCATGACCATTTCCGATCCCCCCCCCGATCCCCGGGATCGCGAGTCCCTCGGGACCATCGCGGCCTTCTTCGACCGCGTGGACAAAGACGAAGACCTGCTCTCCGCCCCGCCGGCGGAGCTTATGGACCTGCGCGGGGAGGTGCTCGACGCCCTCCACCACCTGCTGGTCCGGGGGAGGCCTTTTCTGCGGGAGACCCGTGGGCTCTCCTGGCCCCTGGATGAATTCCGGCGCCTCGCCCCCGGGTTCCGGGACCGGGCGGCCCCGGGAAATTCTCCCGGCCCCCGGGACCAGGCCCTCCGGTTCCTGGCGTGCCTCCCCTTCCCGGACCAGTGGACCTGGCTCAAACAGGCCGAAAGGGAACTGGCCGGCGACCCGGAGATGGCCGCGCTGCTGGAAAAAGAGGAGCGGAAGATCCGCCGGAAGATCGAGAAGAAGCAGCAGAAGCGGTTCAAGCTCCGCCACTTCCTCCAGGTGCTCAAGGCCCCCCGCCTTCCCGAGGAGAAGGGGGTGCTCCGGATCTTCTCCCTCTACTACATGTTCACCGACCCCGGTCTGCTCGACGAGATCGGCCGGGAATACGTGGTCTACGTGGAGCCCTCCATGGGGATGCTCTTCCGCCACACCTGGCTGCGGGCCTTTTCGACCCTTCCGGATCCGTGCCTCTTCGGCGTCGCCGGGGTGGAGGACGCCGCCTTTCTCGGCTCCCAGGACGGGATCCGGACGACGCCCCTGGCCCACGGGGACTACCTGGACGAGGACGAAGGGGGGCCCGCCGACGTCCCGAAATCGATCGACCTGGTCTTCAACGGCACCTTCGACGACATGGAACGGAAGCGCCACCACCTGCTGCTGTCGCTGATGCGCCGCCCGCCGCTGGAGGGGACCACCGCCCTGGTGCTGGGCCGGGGGGAGCCGGGGAACGTGGAACGGTTCGCCGCCGACGTCCGGGCCGCCGGCCTGGCCGACCGGGTAACCGTGAAGGCGAATTTGAAGCGAAGCGAGGTCTACGGGATCCTCCCCCAATGCCGCCTGGGGGTCCACCTCTCCCTCAACGAGAACGTCTGCCGGGCCATCTACGAGTTCCACCGGGCCGACATCCCCTGCATCGCCTCGGACGCCATGGCCGGGATGAACCCCGCCATCTTCACCCCGGAGACGGGCCTCCTGGTCCGGGACCCGGATCTGGCCGATGCCATCGCCGAAGCGCTGGCGGACCCCGGCCGCTTCAGCCCCCGCCGGTGGTTCCTGGCCCACTCCGGGAGCCGCCGCTCCAGCCGGAAGCTCAACGGAATTCTCAAGGGGTTGTTCCTCGATCTGGGGTATGCCTGGGAGACGGACATCGTCGACCTGGGCAGCAGCGGGGCGAGCCGGTATGTGGACCCGGGCGATTACGAACGGTTCCACCCCCAGTTCACGGCATTGGCGAAGATCTTCGCCGGGCGCCCCCACCTTCCGGTCAGCCCGACGGTGGACTGACCGGCGCCTTTTCCACCGCCGACAGGGCCGCCTCCCTCCCCTCGACGATGGGGATGAAGGTGTCGAACCCGGCGATCTCGAAGACCTCCCGGATATAGTCGGCCGCCGAGTGGAGGACGATCTTCCCCTCCGCCGCCTTGAGCCGCTTGGCCGCCTTGAGAAAGATCCGGAGCCCGGCGCTGGAGATGTATTCCAGATCCGCCCCGTCGACGAAGATATGGGTGGCGCCGTCCGTCATGGCCGCGGAGACCCGCTCATCCAGTTGGTCCGAGGTCCGGGAATCGAGGCGGCCGGCCGGTTTGAACTCCCACAGACCGTTTTCGTGCTGTTCGGTGATCTCCATTTTCACTTCCCCCCTCAGAGGCATTTGGTCATGGTAACGATGTTCTTTCCCCCCCTGCGCTCGTACCGGATATCGGTCATGCACCGCTTGACCAGCATCACGCCGAGCCCTCCGTTCGTCCGGTCCGCCAGGGGCTGTCGGGGGTCCGGGTTTTCGGCCTCCACGGGATTGAAGGGCACCCCGTCGTCGGCCATCCGGACCGTCAGGAGGCCGTCCTCGTGGTCGACCGTCACCGCCACCTCGTGGGGGGATTCGTCGGCGTACCCGTGGGAGACGACGTTGGTGAACAGCTCGTCCAGGGCCAGGTTGAGCTTGAAGGCCTTCTCCCGGGACAGACCGATGGACCCGGCGAACCGGGCCAGATGATCGTGGAGCCGGGTCAGCTCGGAGAGGTCGCTGTTGAGTGTGAACGCGATGCGCTGTTTTTGCAACGTCGATTCCCCCTTGTTTCCGCTTTTCGCCCGGTTGAAATCAGATCAGATCAGGCTGACCCCCACCTTCTCCTTGTAGTGGTCACATTTCACGGCGCAGTCGAGGATGAACTGCTCCTCCCAGGCCCGGATCCGCTCCACGGCGATGCGCATCACCTTGGGCATCAGCTCCGGAAACTGCTCGATGGCCCGGGTGAACCGCTCCCGGGTCAGGACCATGCAGGCAAGATCGTCCTTGGCCCTGGCCGAGAAGATCCGGCGCATGCTCCCCATGAGGGAGAGGCCGCCGATGAAATCCCCCTCCCGGTACTCCCGGATGACCACCGCCTTGCCGTCGGCTCCGGCCCCCTCCCGATCGATCGCCACGGCCCCGGAGAGGATGTAGAAGGCCCGGCCGTCGTCATCCCCCTGGTGGAAGAGGTACTCCCCGGCTTTATAGCGCTCCCGGGCGCAGAGGTAGGCCACCACCTTCTGGGTGTCGATGGGGAGCACCGAGAAGAAGTCGATCTGGCGCAGCAGGCCGAGGTTCTCCTGGAATCCGCAGGGCCGTTTCCCCTCATCTCTTTCCGCCGTCGAGTTCATAGAGCACTCCTTTTTTCTCCATCAGTTCCCGGTAGGGGCCGATCTCCACGAGCTTGCCCGCCTTCATCACGGCCACCTTGTCGTAGTTCTTGATGATGTCGAGCCGGTGGACCACCGAGATCACGGTGGCCGTCCCCTTCCACCGCGTCTCCAACAGATCCTGGATCCGGGCCTGGGAGGCGTTGTCCAGCCCCGACGTCGCCTCGTCCATGAGGAGGATCCGGGGCTTTTTCAGCAGGGTCCGGGCCACGGCCAGCTTCTGCCGCTGACCGCCCGAGAGCTTCTCCCCCTTGTTGCCCACCGGATATTCCATGCCGATGCCCAGGACCGCCTCCAGGAGGTCCTCCTCGATGAGCAGGCGGACGATGCTCTGGCTCACCTTCTCCTTGGCCCGTTCGCCGGTCGACTTCATCTTGCCGAACAGGATGTTGTTGAGGAGCGACTCGGAATCGATGTACTGGTCCAGATCATAGAAGGAGACCGCCCCCGGCTCTTCGGCGGCGATCCGGTCCCGGAAGAGCGCCCTCCCTTCCAAGATAAGGGTCTCGAGCATGTCGGGCAAGGAGACGATGTGGTGGATCCCCGGCGTGAACCGCAGGGCCGGCCGCAGAAGGTCCTCCTGCTCCCTGGGGGAGAGTTCATGGAGCCGCCGCCGCTT
>CAYSLC010000191.1:3766-10467 GCA_964431545.1 uncultured Desulfobacteraceae bacterium
CCATGGCCGGGATCGCCGCCGTCCGAGGTGGCGTAGGCGTAGAGCAGGTTCTCCCGCAGGGACCCGTCGAAGATGAAGGGGGTCTGGGAGATCAGCCCCATGTTCCGGACCACGTCGGCCTTGGTCAGCTCGCCCACCTCCTTGTCGTCCAGGAGGATCTGTCCGCCGGTGTACCGGTGGATCTGTCCGATGCAGTGGACCAGGGTGCTCTTGCCGGAGCCGGAGAACCCCACCAGGGCGAGATGCTCCCCCGGGGAGAGGGAGAAGCTGATGTCGTCCAGCAGCCGGATCCCGTCCTCGGTGAGGAAGGTCAGGTTCTTCACCTCCACGGCGCCGGACAGGGCGTACGGCTCCCGGCCGCTGGGCAGAAGGGCGTGATCCGGGGCCCCGTCGAAGAACTCCATGGTCCGCCGGTACTTGACCACGGCGTCCTGGTAGGTCTGGTAGTATTCGATCAGCTCCTTCCACGGGTCGTAGAGCTTTTCCTGGGCCGAGAGAAACGCCACCAGGGCCCCCAGCTCCAGCCGCCCGTGGATCACCAGGTATCCCCCCAGCAGGAAGATGAAGAACGGCCCCATGTTGTTGAAAAAGTTGTTGGTGACCTTGACCCCGTACCGGTAGAGGTTCCAGACAATCCGGGTCCGCTTCAGCCGGTCGACGATGCGATCGTATTTCTCCCCCTCGGTGCGGTAGGTGCCGTTGCCGTGGATCTCGTGGATCCCCGTGACCGACTCGCCGATCTTGTTGGAGAGGGTCCGGGTGATGTCCACCCGCTCCTTGTTGGCCCGGTTGACCCGTTTCTGGACCATGGGAATGAAGATCACCAAAAGGGGGTAGAGGGAGACCGAGACCACGGCCAGAAGCGGGTTGAGCCAGAGGAGGTACCCGGCGAAGGCGAGCAGGGTCAGGATGTTGATGAGGGGCACGGCGATGGCCACCCCGGCGAAATCCCCGGCGGTGGCCAGCTCCGTCACCAGGGAGGAGACCACCATTCCGGGCTGGGACCGCCGGAAGAAGCCCATGGGCAGCGTGAGGATGTGGTGGAAGAGGTCCTTGCGCATCCGGGCCAGGACCCGCTGTCCGATGAGGGTCTGGATGGCGTTGATGATGAACTTGAGGCCGGAGGCGGTGATCACCGCCGCCAGGTAGATGCCGCTGTAGAGGGCCAGAAGCTCGATCTGTCCCAGCTTGATCGCCTCGTTGACGATCCGTTTTTGCATCTCCAGGGGGAGCACCCTGGCGAAGACGGTCACCGCGATGATCAGGATGAGGATGACCTGGAGCTTGACGTTGCCCGACCAGACCCAGGAGGAGAGGGGCCTCTCCACCACCGGGCGCTTCCGTTTTTCCATGTGCGTTCCTTCGACCGACGGGGGGGTGACGGAAATAGAGCCGATGACACGAAAAAAAGGTACTACAGATACCGGATGTTGACAAGGCCGGGAAAGAGATGGAAGACCCGCCCCCCTTCAGGGCAGGCGGATCACCACCAGGGTGACGTCGTCCTCCCGGGGCGTCCCGTCCGAAAACCGTGCGAGGTCGGACAGGACAGCGTCCCGGATCGCGGCCGCCGGTTCTTCGGCGTGGGCCCGGACGGCCTGGTGAAGCCGCTCCAGTCCGAAGTACGCCCCCTCGCCGTTCCGGCTCTCCCGGACCCCGTCGGTGGTGAGGACCACCACGGTCCCGGGGGCCCACCCCGCAAGCCGCTGCCGCTCCACCGGGGCGTCGGCCGTCACCCCCAGGGCCATCCCCTGGCCGTGGAGTTCCGAAAAGCGATCCGCCGCCGGATCATAGAGGATCCCGGGCTCGTGCCCGGCTCGGACCCACTCCAGCGTCCGGGCCGCCGGATCGATCTCCAGGAAGAAGAGGGAGACGAACCGGCCGCTCTCCCCGCTGTCATGGGTGAGGCAATCGTTGATCGCGGCGACGAGACGCTCGGGCCCCTCGTACTCCCGGGCCCCCAGCCGGACAAAGGCCCGTGTGGTGGCCATGAAGAGGGCCGAGCCGATCCCGTGGTCGGCGGCATCCGCCACCACCACCCCCAGCCGTCCCCCGGGGAGGTCGAGGTAGTCGTAGTAGTCCCCCCCGGTCTCGTCACAGTAGAGGCTCCGGCCGGCCACGTCGCCCCCCGGCAGATCGGGGGCCGCCTGGGGCAGGAGATTCTGCTGGATCCCCTCGGCCACCCGGAGGGCCGCCATCAGCCGGGTCCGGTGGCGGAGCCCCTGGATCATGTCGTTGGTGTGTCGGGCGATGAACCCGAACTCGTCGTTGGTGACCACCGGCAGCCGTCCGGAGAGGTCGCCGCCGCTCACCCGCTCCAGGGTCCGGATGTGGGTGTCCAGGAGCAGCCGGAGGTTCCGGGCGTAGGAGAAGATCAGATGGATGATCAGGCCGAGCAGCACCGCCATGACGAAGCCGATCTCATAGAGGACCGTCAGGCGGGCCTGGGAGGCGGAGACGGAGCCGTCGCCCCCCTCCACGATCCAGGCCAGGTCCTGGGAGAAGACCAGCGCCAGGGTGACGGAGACGAGGATCGTGGCGGCCACCGCCATGAGGGAGAACTTCTGGGTCATGGGGTAGAGGACCCGGGAGAGGGGGAAGACCAGGCCCTTGTCGATGGCCTGCCGGATGGTCGACCGCTCCCGGGCCAGGGCCGCCTCCAGGGAGAAGAAGAAGCCGAGTGCGAGGCATCCGAAGACCAGCTTGGCCCCGCTGCTGACGGGAAACCCGTTAAAGAGCCCGTTGTAGAGGCCCGAGGCCAGTCCGGCCCCGGCCCACAGGGAGATGTCCAGATAGAACTGGCGCCGGGGCCGGTCCGGGGCCGGCCTGGCGGAGACGATCCGGCCCTCCAGGAGGACCCGGAGGCCGAAGGCCGACAGAAAGGTCACGAAGAGTATGGCCCCCAGGCGCACGGGGGGCAGCCCGGCCAGAAACGGTCAGACCTGTCCCCCGTAGAGGGTCAGGATGCCGACGCCGATGAAGTAATAGATCGCCATTCGCATGGTACGGTTCCCTTTCATCCCGGATAATCTTTCTTGACACCCGGCCGATTCATTTTCTATACCATAGTTACTATGAACGAAATCATCAAGGAAATCATCCAACTGACAGGCGACCTCATCCGATTCAAATCGATCCATTCCGAGCCCGGGGAGATCAACCGGTGCGCCGACTTCATCCAGCGGTGGTTCCGGGCCCACGACGTGCCGGCCACGCGGATCGACGAAGGGGGAATCCCCTCCGTGATGGTCCTCCCCCCCAAGGGACGCGCGCCGGTGCTGCTCATGAGCCACATCGACGTGGTGGACGGCCCGGACGACCTCTTTTTGCCCCGGGAGAAAGACGGCCGGCTCTACGGCCGGGGGAGCGTCGACGACAAATATGCGGCGGCCCTCTCCATGGTCCTGGTCCGGGAGCACCTCAACCGGATCGGCGCCGGCGGCGTCCGGGACCTCCCCTTCGGAGTCCTCATCACCGGCGACGAGGAGGTGGGGGGCGCCAAAGGGGCCAAAACGGCCTTTCAACGCATCGAGACCCGGTTCTGCATGGCCCTGGACGGCGGCAACCCCCGGAACATCGTGGTCAAGGAGAAGGGGGTCCTCCGGGTCCGTCTCATCGGCAAAGGAAAATCGGCCCACGGGGCCCGGCCCTGGCTGGGGGAGAACGCCATCGAGGCCCTCATGGAGGACTATCGCAAGGTCCGGGAACTCTTCTCCGAATCGACCCCGGACCACTGGCACCGGACGGTGAATCTGGGAAAAATCTCCGGCGGGACCTCCATCAACCAGGTGCCGGACCGGGCCGAGGCGGTCCTCGACATCCGGTACACCGAACACGACCGGCCGGCCGACCTGGTGGCCGAGATGCGCGGACGCATCCAGGGGGACCTGTTGCTGGAGTCGGAGGAGCCGCTTTTCATCGGCGGGGAATCCCCCTACCACGACCTGCTCCTGGAGGTGGCGGAAGGGGCGACCGCCGGCTTCGAGCACGGGGCGAGCGACGCCCGCCACCTGACCCAAAAGGGGGTCCCCGGCGTGGTCTGGGGGGCCGACGGCGAGATGTCCCAGCACACCGCGGACGAACACGTGGTCATCGACAGCGTCCGGGTCCTCTACGAGCTGGTGGACCGGTTTTTGACCCGGTCCCGGGAAGTGGGATGACCCAAGACGCTCACCTCCTGGCGGTGGAGAACCTCAAGACCCACTTCTTCACCTTCGAGGGGGTGGCCCGGGCCGTGGACGACGTCTCCTTCCACCTGGACAAGGGGGAGGTTCTCGGGGTGGTGGGGGAATCGGGCTGCGGCAAGAGCGTCACCGCCCAGTCGGTGATGCGCCTCATCCCCGAGCCCCCCGGCCGGATCGTCCACGGCAGCATCCGCTTCGCCGGCACCGACCTGGCCCGCCTGGAGATGGAGGGGATGCGGGACATCCGGGGAAACCGCATCGCCATGATCTTCCAGGAGCCCATGACCTCCCTCAACCCCGTCTACACCGTGGGCAACCAGATCGGGGAGATGTTCACCCGCCACCAGGGCCTCTCCAAGAAGGCGGCAAGGGACAAGGCGGTGGAGATGCTCCGGAAGGTCCAGATCCCGGCCCCGGAAAAACGGGTCTCCGAATTCCCCCACCAGCTCTCCGGCGGCATGCGCCAGCGGGCCATGATCGCCATGGCCCTTTCCTGCGACCCGGAGATCCTCATCGCCGACGAGCCCACCACCGCCCTGGACGTGACGGTCCAGGCCCAGATCATCGAGCTGATGGGCAAACTCCAGGAGGACTTCGACACCGCCATCCTGATGATCACCCACGACCTGGGGGTGATCGCCGAGACCGCCGACCGGGTGGTGGTGATGTACGCCGGGAAGGTGGTGGAGGAGGCGGTCACCGTCCCGCTCTTCGAGGACCCCAAACACCCGTACACCCGGGGGCTCCTCCGGTCGATCCCCAAGCTGGGGGACCGGTCCCGGAGCGGCCGGCAGCGGCTGTCGGAGATCGAGGGGATGGTGCCGAGCCTCTATTCCCTCCCGCCCGGGTGCCCCTTCGCCCCCCGGTGCGAACACGCCATGGGGATCTGCCGGGAGAACCCGCCGGAACTCCTGGAGGCCGGGGAGGGCCACCGGGTGCGGTGCTGGCTCCACGTGGACCACATTCAAGAAAGGGAGACCGGGTGGCGCCACTCATCGTCGTCGACGACCTGAAGATCCACTTCCCCATCCGCAAGGGGCTCCTCTCCCGGACGGTGGGCCACGTCTTCGCGGTGGACGGCGTCTCCCTGACCCTCGACCGGGGGCGGACCCTGGGGCTGGTGGGGGAGTCGGGATGCGGCAAGACGACGGCGGGCCTGGGGATCCTGCGCCTCATCGACCCCACCGGCGGCACCGTCACCTACGACGGCCGGGACGTCACCGCCATGGGACCGGCGGAGCTGCGGGCCCTGCGCCGGGAGATGCAGATCATCTTCCAGGACCCCTACTCCTCCCTCAACCCCCGGATGACGGTCAACCAGATCCTCAACGACCCCATGGAGATCCACGGCCTCTACCCCGGCGCCGAGCGAAAGGACCGGATCGCCTACCTGTTGGAGCGGGTGGGCCTCTCCCCGGAGCAGGGGCGCCGCCACCCCCACGAGTTCTCCGGGGGCCAGCGGCAGCGGATCGGGGTGGCAAGGGCCCTGGCCCTCGACCCGGCGGTGATCATCGGCGATGAACCGGTCTCGGCCCTGGACGTCTCCATCCAGGCCCAGATCATCAATCTGCTCATCGACCTCCAGGGGGAGTTCGACCTGTCGTACATCATCATCGCCCACGACCTGGCGGTGGTGGAGTACATCTGCGACCACATCGCCGTGATGTACCTGGGAAAGATCGTGGAGCGGGGGGTCTACCGGGACCTCTACACCGACCCGAAGCACCCCTATACCCGGGCCCTGCTCTCGGCGATTCCGGTGGCCGATCCCAAAAGGAAGAAGGAGCGGATCATCCTCGAAGGGGATGTCCCGAGCCCGATCCATCCGCCGCCGGGGTGCAGCTTCCATCCCCGGTGTCCCCACCGGATGGCGGTCTGCGATCAGGCGGAGCCGGCGCTCCGGGATCTGGGGGACGGCCATGAGGCGGCGTGTTACCTCTACGAATAAGCTGTCCGGCGCGGGCTTGCCGGATCTGGAACCATGAACCCGAACGGAAACGAAACAACAAAGGAGGAGTGACATGAGAAAACTCGGATGGCTGCTGTTGGTCTCACTTTTCATCGCCGCCGGCGCGATCCCCGCGGGCGCCGCCGCCACCAGCGGCCTGGTGGTGGCGGTGGACACCGCCCCCCGGACCATGAACCCCCAGGGGTCCGACGCCGACGCCAACCTGTCCAAGATGGCCAATATCTTCGACGGGCTGCTCCAGCGCACCGGCGCCAAGGGGACCCTGTCGCCGGCCCTGGCCGAGCGGTGGGAGCACCCGGATCTCCTCACCTGGAAGTTTTACCTGAGAAAGGGGGTCAAGTTCCACAACGGCAACCCCTTCACCGCCGAGGACGTCAAGTACACCTTCGAGCGGCTCTCCGACCCCGAGGTCTCGGAGTTCATCAACACCGGCAAGGCCATCGACAAGATCGAGACCCCCGACGACCACACGGTGATCATCAAGACCAAGGACCCCATCCCCTGGTTCGCCAACAACATGCACCAGATCTTCATCATGGACAAGGAGT
>CAYSLC010000192.1:0-10454 GCA_964431545.1 uncultured Desulfobacteraceae bacterium
GCCCCGTCCCCGGCCGTAGCCGCCGTATCCCCGGCCCTGGCCGCACCAGGGGCAGAACCAGCCTTCGGATCCTTCTTCGCCCCGGCTCCGCGGCTGTCCCATGGACATTCCCATTTTCGGGCAGTGCCACTGTGTTCCCGCCTTTTCACTCGGCGAGTTTTTTTCATCCGCTTCGGCCTGGGCGCCGGCGAGGCCGGCCCATAGAAGCACGGCCAGGATGACGGCCGCCATTCGAATCGATCTGCTTCCCATAACAAGGCTCCTTTCTTTGTGTCGGGTTTACCAGCTTTTCCAACCATCGAAACGCACGTCCCCGCTTTTCACCGCAAGGATTGGGTCAAGATGGTGCGTCTATTCTATGGAAGGGGATCGAGTCTCCCTATGGATTCGAGACCCTATTTTCACGATATGCGAACGGTATTCTGATGGTACGAGCGCGCGGTCGGTCCGTCGCGGGGCGCCGCAAGAAGGGACGGGAGGGCCGAAGAAGGTGCGGTGTGGATTCCCGGACGGCCGCTCCTCGAATTCGGACACAAGCTTCGGAATCGCCTCCGTCTCCGTCAGGTCTCCTCGTGAGACGACTTTCCCCTGTTGTGTTCCTCCCCGGTTCCATCCGGTCCGCGCTCAAACGCCACCACCCGCTCGTCCGGCCCCCACAGCTTGCCGATCCCCCAGGCGGCCAGGCCGAAGCCGGCGGCCAGTACGATGGCCGCCACGGCGTAATTGCCGAAGAGGTCGGCCAGGGTGATCTGTCCCACGTTTGTGGGGGCGTAGAGAACGGGGATGAGGGTCTCGTGGAGCTGGGCGAACAGGGCCGTCCCGGCCAGCCCGCCGAGCAGGGCGAAGACGGCGTCCATGCGCCCTTCCCCGGCGGCGGCCCAGGTGGTGCCGGGGCAGTACCCGGCCAGGCCCCAGCCGATCCCGAAGATCACGGCCGCCAGCCCGGTGGCCACCATGGAGGTGGGCAGGGGCAGGGTCCGCCCCACACCCACGGCCTGGAGCCCGAAGAGACCCAGGGCCGACAGCGCCACCGCCGCCACCATGAACCGGGGGATGTCCCCCTCCAGCATCAGGTGGGACCGGGCCATCCGATGGGCGTCCGTGGCGCCGATCCGCTGGATGACGAACCCGAACGCGATTCCGGAAAAGAGTCCGAGCCAGATATCGGTCATGGGATCCTCTCTTTCCGCTCCGCCTTGCCGAAGATCAGCCGGGCGGTGAGCATGGCCACGGCGAAGATGACGGCGCCGAAGTAGAGCCCGCTCACGGCCAGCTGGGTGGAGCCGGAGATGAAGAGCCCCAGGGTGCATCCGCCCGCCAGCCGGGAGCCGAACAGGATGAGAAATCCGCCCAGGAATGTGGCCCCGTACCGTTTGAGCCGGCTGCTTCCGAACCGTTTCTCCCAGATGGGCGGCATGTCCCGCACCGGGATCCTCTTGGAGGTCCGCCCGGCGATGAACCCGCCCAGGGCCATGCCGATCACGAAAGCGAAGAGCCAGGAGCCCGGCCCCTTGATGGCCTTGTAGTGGGCTTTGTTCGCCGCGTACTCCGGGGCCACCGCCTGGAAAAACCCTTTGAGAAGGCTGACGAAGCCGCTGGAGGAGGCCGGCGGACCATAGGTGGCGAAGATGAAGACGATGATCCCCGCCAGGGCGAAGGCGGTGGGGATCCATTTCCAATAAGGCGTGGTTTGGGTGTTTTTCGGCGTCGTCATGGGTCAACCGCCGCAGGAGACATATCCGTCCTGGGAACCGCCGCCGCCGGAGCCGCCGCCGCCGGAGCCGCCGCCGCCGGAGCCGCCGTCCCGCCGGGATCGGGATCCGCTCCGCGAGGCTGTGGTCGCTGAGGCGCCGGGCAGGGAGTCGCCCGAGAGGACGTTCTCGGCGGTTTCGACGGGGTAGTAGAACTGTTTGTTCCCCCACTCCATCCAGGACGGCTCGTAGAGCATGACATCCGAAAAGCCCATCAGCCGGAGGATGAAGTAGCCGAAGGAGCCGCGCCGGGCCGAATGGCAGTAGGTGATGACCGCCCGATCGGGGTCGAGCCCCCGATAGAGCCGTTGGAGTTCCCCATACGGCTTGATCTCCTTGGTCTCGGAACCGACCCAGTTGCGGGTGTAATCGAGGTTGTACGCGGTGGGGATGTGGCCCAGCTTGAGCACCCGGCCGTCCAGGCCGGTGTTCGGCGCCTCCCCCAGGTATTCGTCTCGGGACCGGACATCGAGGATCTGGTAGTAGGGGTCCCCAAGCCGTTGGAGGACGTATTCGGCGCTGGCCGATTTCCGGGGGTCGATCTCATCGGACGGCGCCTGGTAGAGGACCGGCTCCGGCTTCCGGGGCTCGGCGGCCGTTTCGCCGCCGGCGTCGATCCAACCGTCGATCCCCCGCTCCAGGACCCGTTTTTTCCCGTGCCCCAGAAGGTCGAGAACCCAGAAGATGTAGGAGCTGGTGGCGCCGCCGTCCCGCTCCACGGAGTCATAGAGGACCACCGTGTCGTTCCGGGCGATGCCGTGCTCTCCCAGAATCTCCTGCGCCCTTTGAACGCCCACGAAGAGGCCGCCCATGTTGCCGGCCGCGTCGTTATAGCGGAATTGGCGCCACGGCATCCGGACGGCGCCGGGGATCACCTTCCCCTTGAAGTACTCGTCCATGCGGACATCCACGATCACCAGGGCGGCATCGTTTTTGTGGGCCATCAGCCAGTCGGGCGTGGCCAGAAAATCGGCGTTGGGATACCCTTGGGCCCCTTCCCGCTGGGCCGAGGCCAGGGACCACCAGACGCCGAGCACCAGCAGGATCGCGGTGATGATGTAACGGATCGACTTGCCGTTTCCCATGAATCCCCCTATCGTCGTTCGTTGCTCGTGAGGCGGGTGCGGAGGTGTCGCCGTGCGCGGTGATCCCAAGCGGTTGACCATTTCACCGGAGGCACCCGCATTCGGACAGCATCACCCTCCTTTATACACGAAGCCCCATCGGGAGACCAATGGGGTGCGCGCTGTATTTTTTTCCGGTGGGACTGTATTTCGTGGAGGAATTCCCGCGTCGGCCTCCTGGACCGCCCCCCGGAAACGGTTTCAGCCGCCCTCGTGCCGATGACCGGGACCGTGATCGAACTCGATGATCCGGGCGAACCGGAGGTCGGGACCCTTCTCGACCCGGTGGAAGAGGGGGCTCTCCGGACCGACCCTTCCCCCCATGTCGTAGGTGAAGTCGGCGGCTGCGGCATGGCGCAGCCAGTAGCCGGTGCGCACGGCCCCCCGTGCGTTGTGGCAGGAGTGGAAGTGGCGGTATTCGTCCTTGGGATCGGGGCGGGAGGCGAGCCAGGGATCGGGGGCTTCTTCAAAGAAGATGGGGTTGATGCGGCTTTCCCGGGGGATTCCGGCGCCGGCTTCGGGAAGCGTGACCATCACGGCCGCCCCCTCGAACAGCTTGGCGCCGGCCGGCATGTCCGAGGCGTAGAACTGGTCCTCGTTGAAGCAGATGAACCGGAGCCTGGAGAGGTCATCCGGGGATACGGGCCGGAAGTAGTACCCTACGAACGGGCCGAACCGCAGCAGGGTACCGTCGTGTTCGATCTCCAGCCGGGCCATGTAGCCGTGGGGGATCGCGGGTTCGGCCGATGTTGCTTTTTCGGGCCGCTCCCCGCAGCCGCCCACGGGCAGTCCGACCGTGAGAAGGAGCAGGAGGGCGAGAACGTTTCCTATGATCCGGGTTCGGCGGTGAACGGCCGGCTTTGCCATGGGAGTTGGAATATCGATCGGTTTTTGGAACGGATACGCCATACGTCTCCTTGCGCGTTCAAATAGGATTCGAGCGAACTCGGAAGCTGATGAGCAATTTTTCCCGGCCATGCGGATCAGGGGGTTTCGCCATCGACCAATTTGCTCAGAATGGACTTGATGCTCAAGGGAAACCGTTCCTTCCACGACGGTTCCTTGGCTCCATCCATGACCCACTTGTGGATGTGGCTCTCCTTCAGTTTCGCCCAAGCGATGTCGGCTGAATCGGCGAGTTCGATTTTTTGATCCTCTCCGGCCTGAAGGTAAAGGTCGGCTTTCCAGAACGGAGGGTTGGGAGTCGATTCCCCCGCGAGTTGGATGTAGGAATCGTCCCTCAAGTCCCAGATATAGATGACGGTCGTATCGAGGCTCTCGCGCCGGGTGGCCTGCACCTTCAACTCGTATCCCGCCGGGTCGCTTTTCCCGTCGCCATGGGTCCGAACCCCGTCCAGATCGATCAGAAGAACGCGTTTCTGGATCTTCCCTTCCTCTCCATACGCAATCTTTCCAATCATGGACAGTGTCTCTTTTCCGATCAAAGCCTCGACCTCCTCGGGTCCGTAATGGATGGTCCCCGGGCAGACGTCGCAGTCACTGTAATTGGCGATGTCTTGTGCGTGGACTTGGCCGTCGACGGTAAACAACAGCCAGCAAAATAAGATCACCCATCCCTTCCATGGATTCCTCATCTCAATTTCCTCCGATCTGTGAAAAAGCATCTTGGTTTTTTGAAAAACGACTGCAGGTCGGGTCATGGCCCGGTCGCAACAAACACAGCCGACACCGCCACCCCCGTTTCTCCGATCGAGTAGTCCGCTTCGTACGTCTTCCGTAGCTCATCCGGAATACGATCGACGAACGCCACCAGGTGGATCCTGTCGAGCGTCAGGGACTCGGCGTAACGCGCGGCCTGTGTCAGGGCCTCCTGAAAAGCGGCGTCATCGGTGAAACTCTTGATTTCGAGCGCATACAATTTCTCCCGATACTGGATAATCAGATCGACCTTTCCGTTTCCGGTGGGAAATTCCGGCCATACACGGGCCTTTCGATTGGACAGGAATTGATTCAGGTATTCATACAGGCTGAAATGGTATACAGCCTCGAACACCCGGAGGTCCTTCCGCCGGGGCGCATCCGCCAGCAGCCACTCCCGGTTTTCCCGCAGATGGCGCTCGTATCGCCGGACGAGGTTTGTGATGTTGAGACCGTCCGCATCGTAGATGTCGGCCACGCCTTCGGTGATGTCGAAGATTTGGCCCATGTAGTGGAACAGTTCGCGGGAAAAATAGTTGAACAGCCGTTTCTGGACGAACGGGCAGGAGAACCGGACATGGGCTTCCCGGCCCGATTTTTTCCTGTCGATCACCCCGTTCGTGTAGAGAAAGTTCAAATACGGGTCATCAAATGCGAATTCGACTTCACGGTCGGTTTTGAACAGTTCCAGAACAAGATCTTTATAGGGCTGCCGTCTCGCCTTGCTGATGATATTGATGATATTGTTGTTGGGGAGCACGTACGTCGCGTCGGCATAGACATCCTCGAAGTCATCCGGGGTGATATCGCGGGTTCGGTCCGGTGTATACTCTTCATACCCTTCGGTCAGAAGCTCCCCGAACCACGACACCAATCCCGGCTGCCCCCGGGTTTCATGGAAGATACGGTCGATCACCTCCTCCGAGACCTTTTGCCCGCTCTCCCGTTCATACCATTTGAACATGGACTCCACTTCACCGAAGGTGAGCTTCGGAATATGCAGGCTTCGCTGGACGTTGAAGGGCGATCCCTTGACATTTTCCACGCCGAGGACGCTGCGAACGCCGATGAGGGCCACGCCGTGGAGGCGGTATTTTTTTTGGGGGGAGGGGCTCTTGTCCTCGGCCCGGCTCAGATAGATGTTTCGGAAAACGCCCGCCAACTCCGCGATGATCTCCTCGTGCAGGGCGTCGAATTCATCGATGATCAGAATCAACGGTTTTTTCAGGAAATCCGATTCGAACAGGGTTTCGAATTCCTTCATTCCCGAAACGGTCTTTTCCTGATGTAGGGCGTCGGAAACTCCTTTGGAGAGGTACCCGGCTGCGCTGTCCGGATCGGTCTCGGTTTTCAAGGGCTCGATGTTCAGCTTGATGGTGTTGAATCGGTCATCCTCCTGTAGGCGCCAGAGAGCTTCGCGCATAACCCATGTTTTGCCGCACTGCCTGGGAGCCCAAACGGTGATGTAGTGCCCGCCTTTGTCGAAATTTTCACCGACGAGTCGGCGGCAGGCGTTTTCGATCAATGCCTCTCTTGGGACATAGTAATGCATCTCCTTGTCCACCGGTCCGTATGAGGAAAATTTTCGCATGGAACACTCCTTGTTTGCCGACCCGATTCCCGTTCCATTCTCCACCCGCTGTTCGTGTAACCTTCGCCGGTTTCCGATGAAAGCCCAAGGCGACCGGCCGGCCTCAGTTCTTTCCATCGAGCAGCGCGGCCGTCTTCACCATCCGGATGAACTCCCGCCGGTCGCCGCTCTCATCCGTGCCCACGGCGTCCTCGGCAAGGTCGCGGACCCCCGCATAGGTCAACGTCCCCTTGAACTTCGAATCCCGCAGGAGCATCCCGAACCCGGCCACGGCCGCCGAGAAGCGGAAGTTGTCCGAGGTCTCCGCCAAGGCCACGTCGCCGTCGACCACCGGCACTTCGATCAACCGGCTCGAATCCGATTTCGGCGGCTTGTACCGCAGCTTGATGGTCATGATCTCCGGACTCCCGGCGGCGGTTTCCTTGGTGACCCGCTTCTGGTATTTCAGGTCGTCCGTGGATCGATCGTCCCCGGTGGCGGGCTCGATCTCGTACAGGGCGGTGACCGTGTGCCCGGCCCCGAGTTCCCCGGCGTCCTTGGTGTCGTCGTCGAAGTCCTCCCGGTCCAGCACCCGGTTCTCGTACCCGATGAGCCGCCAGGCCGCCACCCGGGTCGGGTTGAACTCGATCTGGATCTTCACGTCCTTGGCGATGGTGAACATGTTGGCCCGCATCTGGCGGACGAAGACCTTCTCCGCCTCCCGGATGTTGTCGATGTAGAAGTAGTTACCGTTGCCGGCGTTGGAGATCCGTTCCATCCGGCCGTCCTTGTAGTTGCCCATGCCGAACCCGCAGATGGTCAGGTAGATGTCGTCCTTGCGCCGCTTTTCGATGAGTCGCACCAGTTCCGACGTGGAGGAGACCCCCACGTTGAAGTCGCCGTCCGTGGCCAGGATGACCCGGTTGTTCCCGTCCGCGATCCGGTTCTCCCTGGCCACGGAATAGGCGAGTTCGATGCCCGCCTTTCCCGCCGTGGCGCCGCCGGCCTCGAGCTTGTCCAGGGCCGAGATGATCGTTTCCCGCTCCGTGGCGGGAGTGGAGGGCAGGACCAGCCCGGCGGACCCGGCGTATGCCACGATGGCGATCCGGTCCTTATCGCCCAGCTCCTTCAACAATAGCTTGAGAGACTTCTTGAGGAGGGGAAGCTTGGCATGATGGCTCATCGAGCCCGATGAGTCCACCAGGAAGACCAGGTTGCTCGGCCGGGGATCGTCTATGTCGAGGGGCTTTCCCTGGAGGCCGATGTGGATCAGCCGGTTCCCCGGTTTCCAGGGGCACCGGGAGATCTCGGTCGTCACCGAGAAGGGGTGTTCGCCGGCCGGCGGTGGATAGTCGTAGTCGAAGTAGTTGATCATCTCCTCGATGCGCACCGCGTCCTTGGGGGGCGGTTGATCCATGCCGATGAACCGGCGGACGTTGCTGTAGCTGGCCGTGTCCACGTCGATGGAGAAGGTGGAGAGAGGGTGTTCCACCGTCTTTTTGAACGCGTTTTCCTGAATCCGGTCATACTCCTCGGTGTTGAAGTCGACCGGCGCGGGTTCCATCCCCGCGGGCGCCGCCATCATCTCCATGGACGGCTTGGAGAGGGCCGCGAGCTTCATGGGCCCTCCGTCCAGGGTCCTCTCGGTGCATCCGATCCCCGCGAGTAGAAGAACGCCAAAAACGGCAAGGATCATGCGTTTCTCCATCAAGAAGTTGATTCCCCTTTCGCGTTTCATGTAACCCTCCTCTTTGTGGATGGTGAGGTTGCGGCCGACATCGAAGTCGCTCCCATCTTTATAGACCAAATCCGTGGAAAGATCCATTCGTGCTGGCGGCTCGGGACTGTAACACTAGGTATTTCAGATGCCGCTCATCGGTTCCGCAGCATCCGCCCAGGATTTGTACCCCGTACTCCCGATTCAAGGAGATCATCCGATTTCCCCAGTCCGCGATATCATCCGACCGCATCTCCCCGGACCCGTCCAGATCGGCGTGATCCAGGGAAGATCCGTTGGCCTGGTACCCGATCAACCGGGCGAACGTCGCTTCCGGCTGTTGCGATGCATTCAGAAATGACGGATAGGCGCAATTGACCATGTATCCCAGCGGCGGCGTTTCGCAAACGGCGTCGATATGCCGGAAGGCTTCATCCAGAGCGGTCCCGTCGAGGATCTTCCCCCGCCGGTTTATGACAAAACTGATGATGTAGGGCAGATCGGTCCTCCCCATGGCCCGGGCCAGGCCTTCGGCTTCGGGCAGGCAGGGGACCGTCGCCGCCAGGAGCAGGTCCGGCCCGGCCTCGGCCAGGCGTTGGGCCTGCCATCCGTGAAATGCCTCGGCTTCATCGGCCGGCAGCCCCTGGGCCGGATCATAGGCGTCGTTTTTCGGCCCCAGCAATCCGCCGATGAGAATGCGGCCGGACCGTGCGGCGTTCTCGTCCCGCAACCCTTTGACATACCGAACGGCGTCGCCGTTGACATCCATTGCCACGCCGGCCGCCGCAACCCGCTCTCGATTGGCCCTCCAGGTGGGAGAACAGATCAAGATCGGTACGCCGGCCTCGATTCCCACCGAAATGTATCGTTGATACAGCTGGTCCATGGCCGCTTTTCCGGCCGTGTCATACATCAGCAGAGCGTTTTGCAGATCCGGGTCCAGCGTCGCCTGACCCGTTCGTTTCAGGATCTCGATGACCGCGGCCTCGATCAGGATCAGGTGATTCTTGTCTAAAAGTGTCTGAATTTCCATACCGTTTTCCACATAGGCTCCCATCACCAGGGCACTATCGGCAACTATCGCGGGGCCTTTTCCCTGTGGGTTTGCCCCCGCAATCCCCGGTATCACAAGATGAATTCCTCCCGATAACCGCTTCACGCCGTTCGTCTTGAGCAAAGCGGATGACCTTCTGGTCGGACGACTTTCCCAGGGGGCCGAATCCGGACCGCGCATTTTCGGATTCGGCCCCCTATCTCTATTTATAGACCAAGTGGAAAAGAAACGCCAACCGCGCCGGGTTTGTATTTGCCGGTTTTCAGCAGTGAGGGAGCCAAATCTTTTGACCGCCGGTTCGTTGGTGTGGTAAATTGAGGGGTATTTGAGGATTCGTTTCGGTCTCTTCCGCTGATGCGGCATCTCCCACCGACCCCTCCGGACCTCGGAAGACAAACGCCAGCGACGGTTCCCGCGCCACCTCCGCCGAAATCCTCCCTTCCCAACGAACGGTTCCACCCAAATCCCGAACCTTCCAGGTCGCGAGACACGAGAAAGGAGGGCGACATGAGCCGGCGAAAGGTTTTGGTTCCTTACAACTTCACCCTGTACGATCAGCAGGCCCTGGACTTCGTCACCCATCGGTTCGCCCGGGAGAAGGAGGACGTCGAGGTGACGCTGTTCCACGCCTACACCCCCGTCCCCGAGATCCAGGTGCGGGGCAATCCCATCATGGAGAAGATGTCCGCCAATCTCAACTACCTGCGCCAGCAGCTCAAGGAAAAGGAGGAGGCGCTGAAGGCGGCCCGGAACCGGCTGGTGGCCGGCGGGTTTCCGTCCGGCCAGGTCCACCATGTGTTCAAGGCCCTGAAACGGGACGTGGCCCAGGAGATCGTCACCCATGTCCGGGACAACCGGATCGATATGGTGGTCCTGTCCCGGACCCCGGAGGGGATCACCAGCTTCTTCAAGTCGAGCGTGTCGGACAAGGTCACCAAGGCGCTCAAGGATACCGCCGTCTTCGTGGTCAGCTAGGGATCCGGACCGGTTGCGCCCGGCCGGACATCCAAAAGACAGGCACAAGGAGGATTGCCATGGCCGAACAGAACATGAACATCGATGTGGTCCGGCTGGTCATCGAGACCATCACGGACTCCGACAATCTGGATATCATGGCCAGCCGCGTCACCCAGCTTCTGGTGGGGGCCCTGGGGATCAAGGGGGCGACGATCTTCGTGGTCAACCCTGAAACCGAGGAGCTGGAGGTCCTGGCCAGCTCGGGCCTGAGCCTCGACTACGTCAACAAGGGGCCGATCCTGGTGGACAAGAGCATCCGGCTCGCCTCCAACCGGGAGCCGGTGATCATCGGCGACGTGACCCAGAGCGACAGGCTCCAGTACCCGGAAAAGGCCAAGGACGAGGGGATCATGGCCATCGTCTCCTTTCCCATCACCGTCCGGGGCAAGATCATCGGGGCCCTGCGCCTCTACCACTCGGCCGCCTGGGACGTCCCGGACAAGGACGCCGCCTACATCCATGTCCTCTCCCAGAACATCGGCATGGCCCTGATGTACTTCCGCCTGGCCACCGCCGTCTCCGAGGTGAAGGACGTGGTCAACGAGATCCATTCGGTCTGGCT
>CAYSLC010000193.1:0-10418 GCA_964431545.1 uncultured Desulfobacteraceae bacterium
ACGCTTATCATACAGACGGGCTTTCCGGAACCGGTTCAAGGTTGGGAGTTCCGCCTTCAGGCGGCTCGGCACCGGTGTTCGCCCGAAACCGCCTGAAGGCGGAACTCCCAACCCATTCACAAAGAGCGACGGCCCCCGCGAGATACAACCGCATGCGGTTTCAATGTACGGAATGCCTGTGGAATCGTTTCAGAGACCGATCGTGAGGGAGGGAAATGGACCATTACGACATCGCCGCAAAGGTTTTGATCGAATCGGCCGCCTATGACGACATCAAGGATGAGGGGAGAAAATGAATTCCCTCGATCACACCTACCGATCATGGAGAACGGCCCGCAGCTCCACGCCGAGGTCGACGAATTCGATCTCCCGCCGGCCCATCTCCCGGAGCCTCCGGTTGGAGCGGAGGATGCCCCGGCCGATCTTCTCCACGAATCCGTAATCCTTCAAGGTCTGCATGATGATGGGGTTCCGGTGGTAGGAGACGCCCGCCTTCACGCGGTCCACGGTGAGGGTGTCGGGGAGGGTCCCCGGGCTCCGGACCTCCAGCCGGCCGTCGAAGACGAAGAGGCGGATCGTGGCGCCCCAGACGGCGTAGTCCCGGTGGGCGACGGCGTTGGCGATCAGCTCCCGGACGATGGCCGCGGGATACTGTTCCAGGTCGGTGCGCCGGACCCCGTCGGCGTCGAAACGGACGCCGGTCCTGGAGTGCCGGTCGGCAAACCGCAGGCTCCCATCCATGACGTCCCGGACCGCGCCGGTGAATTCCTTCATCTCCAGGATGTCGGCGGCCTCGTCCCCGCCGTCGAAACAGACCGCCTTGACACCCGTCTGGGGCAGAAACCGGGCCGGGTCCTTTCCGAAGAGGATCATCCCGGCGATCGTGGGGATCTCCTCGCCGTTGGCGCTCTCCAGAAGATGGAGGTTGCGGAGGATCCCCAGGAACTCCTCCTCCGTCTCCACCGGGTCGTCGATGGACCGGTATTGGTGGAGATACTCCTCCAGGTAGCTCCGGTTCAGGTCGTTGGGCCGGGCCCCGTGGACCGGCTTGACCTCGAAATGGACGAGGTCGCCGTTCTGGAAAAGCCGGACGAGTTCCTCGTTGGTGGGCTCCAGCGATGACGACCCGGCGCGGATGTAGAACTTCCCGCTGGTCTTCACCCTGTAGGGGCGATTGGGTCCGCGCGGGACCTCCACCGCCAGCACCGTTTCGCCGTCGATCTCGGTGAAGGCGAACCTGGGGATCAGGGACGGGACGATGTTGTTGCGGCAGATCTGGACCACCCGCTGCTCCACCCGGCGGTCCCGGACCCCTTCCACGGTCCCGTCGTCCCGGACCCCGACCAGAAGCGTCCCCCCGTCGATGTTGGCAAAAGCGACGATACCCTTGGCGATGCTTTCGCCACGGGCCTTTTCCGCCTTGAATTCCAGAACGGAACTCTCCCCCATCCGGAGGGTCTCTTTGGTGATGCGCGTCATCTCTCCCTTTCTTTCCAAATCCACGTCCTGATCTCTTTTCTACCATCAGAGGTCGGCCCGCCGCAAGGCCGTTGAATGAGGCTGTTGAATGAGACGTGGAAGGCGGTCGCGTCGCCGGAGGCCGACCCCCCCGACAAATAGGGAAAGCCCCCTGAAGGAGGCCGTGGGCCGGGGCCTCGGGGCGGGGGCATCCTCCGGCGAGAGGGAGCCGAACAGGAAATGGCTTGTCCCGCCGCCCTGGGTGGTGTATATCCTCCGGAGGCGACGGGGACGGCAGGCCCCGTCGGTTCCCATCGAGGTGGTGGCGGCCCGTCCGCCCGAGAGGAGACGCGATCGGATCATGGGATCCACCGGCAGCCCCCTGGAGATGACAGAGACCCCGGAAGGGGAACGGGTGCCCGTGCGGTGGCGGGCCGTCCTCCTGGGGCTGCTCCTCGCGGCGGTCATCTGCGTCCTGACCCCCTTCAACAACGTCTACCGGGGCGGGACCCTCCTGGGCGGGGGGCACTTCCCCCTGGCGCCCTTTGTCCTGATCTTCTGGATCACGGTCTTCACCGCCCTTGCGGGACGGGTGGCCGGCCTCCGGCGATGGCTCACCGGCCGGGAGGTCCTGGTGATCTGGGTCATGATGGTCCTGGTCTCGGGGATCGCCTACACCGGCCTGGCCCGGACCCTCTTCGTCAACCTCAGCGCCCCCTACCACTTCGCCACCGTGGGCAACCAGTGGGAGACGCTGCTCCACCCCCACATGCCCGACGCCTGGTACCCCCGGTCCCCGGAGGCGGTGAAGGCGATCTACAACGGCCTTCCCGGCGGCCGGGAGATGGGGTGGGGCGCCGTTCTGGCCGAGATCCCCTGGGGCGCCTGGATCATGCCCCTGGCGGCCTGGGGGGGGTTCACCCTGCTCTGCTTCGGGGTGATCCTCTGCCTGGTCAACCTCATGGGCCGGCAGTGGATCCACCACGAGCGGATGAACCTTCCCCTTCTGCGGGTCCCCCAGTTGATGAGCGGCTCCCTCGACGAGGGAGCCTTCGGCCGGTTCATGACGGACCGGTTCCTCCTGGCCGGACTCCTGGTCCCCGTCTTCCTGCACCTGTTAAACGGCCTCCACTTCTACTTCCCGGCGGTCCCCCAGATCCCCACCCTGATCCTGGCGGGGCCCTACTTCCCCAAGTTCGGCCTCTTCTCCGGGTTCCACAAGCTCAAGATCCACCTCTATCCGGCCTTCATCGGGTTCGCCTTCCTCGCCTCGCGCCAGATCTCGCTCTCCTTCTGGCTCTTCTTTTTGGCCGGGGGGCTGCTCATGGGCCTTTTGCCGCTTCTGGGGTACGCCATCCCGGCGGCGGCTTTGGGGGTCACCTTCGGCCCCACCCTCTCCCGGCCCGAGGAGACCCAGATGATGGGGGCCTACGGGGTCTTCTTCCTCTTCATCCTCTGGCTCGCCCGCCACCATCTGGCCGGGGTCGTCCGGCAGGCCCTGGGCCGGGAGCGGCCCCCGGCGCCCCGGACCGAGTGGTTCAGCCTTCGGCTCTCCTTCTGGGGGGCGGTGGCCGGCATCTTCGGGATCGTCGGCTGGCTCTGCTATTTCGGCATGTCCCCGGTCGCCTCGGTCCTCGTGGTGGGGGCCTTCTTCATGGTGATGGTGGTGGCGAGCCGGGTGATCTGCCAGGGAGGCGTGGCCTACTTCACCCTCACGGCGGCGCCGGTGGACGGACTCCTCTTCCTCTTCGGTCCGGGGTTCTTCGGCCCCACCGGGATCCTCCTGGCCGGGGTGGTCCAGAAGGTCCTCTTCCTCGACCTGCGGGAGTCGCTGATGCCGTCGTTATTTCATGCGAGCGCCGTCACCCAGCCGGTCCGGGAAAAAAGGCGCATGGCGGCGGCCATGGTCCTGGCCCTGGTCACCGGGGTGGCGGTCTCCATGACGGCCATGCTGGCGCTCTGTTACCGGTACGGGATCCGGGAACTCCAGCTCGACTGGGCCACCCGCACCGTCACCACCGTCTACGGAAACATCGCGGCCCTGATCGAAACGCCGGTGACCTACGGCGGATGGGTCCTCGGGTTCTCGGTGGCCGGGGCCCTGGTCATGGCCCTCCTTCTGGCCGGGTACCACCGGTTTCCCTGGTGGCCCATCCACCCCATCGGCTACCTGATGACCTACAGCTCGGCCATGCGGATCCTCTGGTTCTCGTTCTTCGCCGGATGGCTCTGCAACGCCCTGTGCATGCGGTACGGCGGGGTGGTGCTCTTCAAGCGGCTCCGGTACTTCTTCGCGGGACTGATCATCGGCGATTTCCTCATGGGCGGCGTCTGGGCCGTCGTGGGGCTGTTCACCAGCGGCGGCTACCTGGTGCTGCCCGACTAAAAGGGCGAATCCCATGTACGAGGACAAGGAACTCCAGGAATACCGGGATTTGATGACCGTCCCCTCCCACTTCGAGGAGGGGTTCGACTGGAAGACCATCGTGGGCGCCGTCTTCATCGGTTTCCTCATGATGCCCGGCAGCATGTACCTCCAGCTCGTCATCGGCACCGGCGTGGGGCCGGCGGCCCGGTGGGTGACCATCATCCTTTTCGCCGAGATCGCCAAACGGTCCTTCACCGAACTCAAGCAGCAGGAGATCTTCCTCCTCTACTACATGGCCGGGGCGGCCCTCGCCTCCCCCTTCCAGGGGCTCCTCTGGAACCAGTATCTGGTCCAGTCGGACGCCGCCAAAATGCTCGGCCTCACCGAGTTCATCCCGCCATGGGTGGCGCCGGCGCCGGAGTCGATGTCCCTGGTGGAGCGGACCTTCCTCCACCGGGACTGGATGATCCCCATCCTCCTTCTGGTGGGCTCCCAGATCATCCAGCGGGTGGACCACTTCGGGCTGGGGTACGCCCTCTACCGGATCACCTCGGACGTGGAGAAGCTCCCCTTCCCCATGGCGCCGGTGGGGGCCCTGGGGACCATGGCCCTGGCGGAATCCACCGAGGACAAGACCAAAAGCTGGAAGTGGCGGGTCTTCTCCATCGGCGGGGTCATCGGGCTCGCCTTCGGCGGGATCTACGTCCTGCTCCCCACCGCGTCGGGGCTCCTCTTCACCGAGCCGATCCGGCTGATCCCCATCCCGTGGATCGATTTCACCCGCCAGACGGAGTCGATTCTGCCGGCGGTGGCCACGGGCCTCCAGCTCGATCTGGGCCTCATCTTCATCGGCATGGTCCTGCCCTTCTGGGCGGTCATGGGGGGGCTGGCCGGGCTTTTGATCACCGTGGCCCTCAACCCGGTCCTCCTCCAGGCCGGGATCCTCAAGCGGTGGCATCCGGGCATGGAGACGGTGGACACCGTCTTCGCCAACAACTTCGATTTCTACATGAGCTTCGGTATCGGGCTGGGCCTGGCCATCGCCGTGGTGGGGATCTGGCACGTGGTCCGCTCCTTCCAACGATCCGCCGAGCGTCGGGGGGACTGGAAGGTCCTCTTCCGGCCGCCGCCGGGCCGGGGGGACTTCAACTTCTGGATCTCCATCGGCATCTACGTCTTCTCCACCCTCGCCTACGTGGGGCTCTGCGTCTGGCTGGTGCCCAACTTCCCCTGGATCTTCTTTCTGGGGTACGGGTTCCTCTACACGCCGGTGATCTCCTACATCTCCGCCCGCATGGAGGGGATCGCCGGCCAGTTCGTGAGCCTGCCCCTGGTCCGGGAGGCGAGCTTCATCGCCGGGGCCCGGTTCTTCGGGTACCAGGGGATCGAGATCTGGTACGCCCCCATCCCCCTGCACAACTACGGGGAGGCCACCGTCCAGTTCCGCCAGGTGGAGCTGACCGGCACATCCATCCGGGGATTGATCAAGTCGGAATTCGTGGTCTTTCCGGTGGTGATGATCGCCAGCCTGGTCTTCTCCCAGTTCATCTGGCGGCTTGCGCCCATCCCCTCGGCCGCCTACCCCTACGCCCAGGAGCTGTGGCACCTCCAGGCCCTCAACACGCTGCTGATGCAGACCTCGACGCTGGAGGGCAACAGCATGTTCTTCCAGGCCCTCAAGGGGACCTACGTCGCCTCCGGCCTCGGCTTCGGCCTGATCCTCTACGCGCTGCTGACGGTGATGGGGCTGCCGATTTTGCTCATCTACGGGGTGGTGCGGGGGTTGGGCCAGTCGACCCCCCACGGGCTGATCCTGGAGGTGGTCGGGGCCCTGCTGGGGCGGTTCTTCTTCCTCAAGCGGTACGGGACCATGTGGCGGCAGTACGCCCCGGTGCTCCTGGCGGGATTCTCCTGCGGCATGGGGCTCACCGGCATGTTCGCCATGGGGTTCGCCCTGATCCTCAAGTCCCTGGGCCGTCTGGCCTATTGATCACCACCAGCCGGTCCTTGCCCGCCATCTTGGCTTCGTACATGGCGCCGTCCGCCTCGGCCAGAATATCGGAGGCGCTCCGGTGGACCGGGTCGCTTCTGCTCAGCCCCACGCTCACCGAGGTGACGATCCGCCGGCCGTCCACCACCACCGGCCGGCGGACCGCCGCCAGGATCCGGTCGGCCACGGCCCGGGCCTGGGACGGGGGCAGGGTCTTCCGAAGGAGGACCAGAAACTCGTCGCCCCCCAGGCGGGCCACCATGTCCCCCTCCCGGACGGCCCCGGCCAGCCGCATGGCGATGTTCCGGAGGACCTCGTCCCCGATGTGGTGGCCGTGGGTGTCGTTGATCGCCTTGAAGCCGTCCAGGTCGATGAAGATCAGCCAGAAGGGGGCCGATTCCCGGCGGAGGTACGCCGCCATCTCCGATTCGATGATCCCGATGATGTGGCGGCGGTTCGGCAGCCCGGTGAGGGAATCGTGGGTGGCCAGATGGTGGAGTTTGCGCTCCAGCCCCTTGCGCTCGGTGATGTCGTGGACGATGAACAGAAACTGGTTCCGGGCGTCGGGATCGGCCATGGAGAGGGCCAGGCCCGACAGCAGGGCGTCCACCCGCCCCCCGTTGTGCCGGCAGAGGGCGACCTCCTGGTCGCGCAGCGGCATCCCCTGCCGGAGCGCCGCCATGATCCGCCCATAGGCCTCCTCCTCGATCCCCAGGACGTCTCTCAAAAGCGGGTTGGGGACATTTCCGGCTTCGGCGAGGCCGCACAGCCGGAAGAAGCTGGGATTGGCGGTGCGGATCACCCCCTGGGGATCGGTGACCGTCACCCCCACCGGCAGGCTGAACAGAATCTGTTCCAGATAGTCCTTGGAGACGGTGGTTCCCCGAAGGGTTTCGGCCACCCGCTTGAGGGTCCGGCCGAGATCGCCGATCTCGTCGGATCGATCGGTGGGGACCTCGATGCGATAGTCCCGCCGTCCGATCTTCTCGATGCTCTCGGAGAGGGCCGAGAGGGGCCGGGTGATCCCCCTGGAGAGAAGGAAAGCCCCGATGAAGCCGACGATCAGGATGGCCATGAAGCTCTGGACCAGCCGGATCCGGCTTCGGGAGACGGCCTCGTGAAACAACCGGTCGGTTCTGGCGTCCAGGGCCTCGGCGGCGCTTTGCACCTCCCCGGCATCGAAGGCCATGGCCACTTTCCCAATGGTCTTTTCGCCGATCCGAACGGGCAATTCCATCCGCAGCCTGTTCCCGCCCCCATCCAGCAGATCCGGGGTATAGGTCCGCCCGAGCGCGGCCGACGCGGCCGTTCCGTCTCCGAGGATCATGCCGTGCTGGTCCACCACCAGAACGGCGGTCACGAACCCCTGCTCCCGGGCCACCATGGTGAGGTTGCGGACCGCCTCCAGGTCCTTGGCATAGACGGGCTGGACCATCTGCTCCGCGAACATGGCGCCCAGGGACCGGACCTTCTCCTCCCAGCTCTCCCGGAGGAAGTCATGGAGGACCCGGTCGGTGATCGCCTCGGTCCCCCGGAACGCCTTCCCATGGATGTTTCCGGTTGAGAGGAAGACCAGGCCGGCGACGGCGGCCACCAGGAGGGTCGTCCAGAGGGTGAGACGGGTCTGTATGCGTTTCATGGGGCGTCCGGCTCCTCCAGGTGGGCCAGCCGGGCGGCCAGCTCCTCGATGTAGGCGGCCGGATCGGCGATCTCGACGAAGCCGTTGATCCGGTACGGCGCCAGGGCCGTCCGGCCGGTCTCGTGGTTCGGCATGTCGAGGAGGACCGCCTGGACGGCCCGGACCAGGGACTCCCCCAGGTCCGGCGCGGCCAGCACGAGCATCCGGGGCACCGGTTCGGTCTTTTCGAGGATGGTGAATTCCCGGCGGAAGCTCTCGGGGTTTTCGTCCTGGGAGACCCAGTCGGTGTTGGAGAGGGCCCCGGCCGCGGTCCGGCGGAAAAAGACCCAGCTCGACACATTGAGTTCGCTCCCGGCGAAGACGTATCCCACCTTCCCCTCCGGGGCCTCCCCTTCCGGTTCGGACAGCTGGGCCAGCCGGAGCCCCGCCGCCTCCAGCGCCGCCCGGGGCAGATGGTAGGCCGATGTGGAGCCGGGGTCCTCGAAGGCGATGACCTTTCCGGGGAGATCCCCAAGGGTCGTGATGCCGGAATCCTTTCGGGCGAAGATGAAGGAGTTGTACTCGAGGACCCCCTCCCGCCGGATCAGCAGGATCGGAACCGCCCCCGCCTTTCCGGCGAAGGCGAGCGAGGCATACGGCGTCTCGAAGATCAGGTCGAGCTTTCCGGACCGGATCAGGGCGGCGGTCGCCGTTTGGCTGTTCTTTCCGTCCAGAACCACGTCGCACCCTTCGATCCCGTGTCCCTCCAGCCGTTCGGCGAGATACTCGGCAATGGGCTTGAGGCGTTCGTACTCCCGCCGGACCTCCTTGGCCGGCCGTCCGATGGTCAACAGGTCGCCGGCCCCGGCCGTCCAGGGGAGCAACAGCGGCAACAGGGCCAGGAAAACGAGGTGACGGGGGTTCTTCGCCATGGGGTCTCCCTTTCGTTTGGGGTTGGTCCGCCCTCTCAAATCTATCGTCGAATCGCCCGTTTGGCAAGTTTTTGATGGCGGGAGGGCCCCGCCCGGACCTCCGGGCTCCCGGCTGCCATCGGCTCCCAGCGGGCTCCATCGGACCGACCCGTGAATTGCATTTTTCCCCGGAAGGCCTTACTGTAAGAAGGAGATGAAAAGGAGAGAGACCATGGGAAAATACATGGAACAACATCCGCGTCTCCTCGCGCTCGCCCTGTTCCTCGCCCTATCCCTCGCCTCGGCGGTTCCCGCCCTGGCGGTCCATCCCCTGGATCTGGCGGGATTCCACCTGGGCGGAAGGATCGAGGACTACCGGTCCAGGCTCCGGATGTCCAGCGACCTGCCCATCCGCCACATGGAGTGCATCCACGAGGTGGAGATCGCGCCCATCTCCGAATACAAGAGCGGACTGATCGCCTATGGAACCTGCGATGAACCCGGTCGGATCGTCCGGATCAAGCTCAAGTACAAAAACGCCACCCGGTCGTTTTACAACGAGCTGCTCTCTCGGTTCAAGGCCCGGTTCGGGGAGCCCTACGAGTGGCGCGGGGACCCCTTCCACGTGGTGATCGCCTGGAAGTGGTCCTTCGTCGACGAGGCGGGCAACCGGGTCAGCCTCATCCTGCAGCACAACCTCAAGGACGAGGACCAGAAGATGGGCAACTCGGTCAAGCTGACCCTCACCAGCCAGATCGAGGCGGAGCTGGCCTGCTTCGAGGCGAAGGAGGCGGCGGCGGAAAAGGAGCGGGAGCGGCGGGGAGAAACCGTCCGCAAACCCGCCGGACCCCCGGACTGGGAGATGCTGATCCCCCGGTAGACCGGAGAACGCGGAGGGGTGTGATCGCCACATCGCCCATGGCACTGTTTCGGAAAGGGAGAGGATCCCGCTTGAGCCGGGAGGAGGCCCTGGCGTGCGTGCCCGTGAAGAACCGCGCGGTGATGGAAACCGACCCGGACGCCGAGGAGATGCTCCTCACCTACCCTCTCCGGGTTCGGCCGTGGATCGGGCGGATCCTCCGGGGCCTGGGCCGAACCCCGGCCGATCCACCGAGAAAGAAACTCCAGCTCGACCCCGTCGGCACACGGGTCTGGCGGCTTCTGGACGGCGAGCGGTCCGTTAGGGCCGTCATCGAGGCCTTCCGGGCGGAATACGACGTCGACCCCAAGGACGCGGAGATCGCCGTGACCCGGTTTCTCCGGGAGCTGGGGCGGCGGGGGGTGGTGGGGTTGCGGTAGCGTCGCCGGGTGTTGAAGCCCCGGCAAAAAGAGTTTGACCATTTGCCGTTTCTTATCATAAGGTTATGGGTAACGATGGCCAACATGTCACCGAAGGAATAGAAACATGTCGATTTCAAAGCAAGAAACTCCCCCATACCAGCGATCGTCGATTGGTACGGCGGAGGCATTTTACACTTTATTCCGAACACTTCCAGCAGAGGACAAACTAGCGGTGGTAAAGTATATCCTTGAGGATGAGGATGTGCGGCAACAGGAATTTCGGACCGATATCCCCAATAAAACAACTCTAAGCGCCTTTGCTGAAAAAAAAGCTGATATGCCCGTTTATGAATCCATTGAGGCGTTGCGAAAGGATCTGTTGTCTTGAGATTCCCCGTTCGTAGAACGAGGCAGATGAAACGGGACGTAAAGCGACTTTTAAAAAGGGGCAAAGATATCGAAAAGCTGTTCAAAGCAGTGGAGATCCTATCTGAAGGAAATGAATTGCCATCAGAATATAAGGATCATGCTCTTGCCGGAAACCTCAAGGGTAAACGAGACTGCCACTTGGAAGGTGATTGGATCTTAATTTATGCCATTGAGGACGATGAACTGGTTCTCTATCGAACCGGAAGTCATTCCGATCTGTTTGAGTAAGGGGGATGAGTCCAACCGATCAACCTGGCCGAAACAAAGACCAATGCCTTACCCGTTAAAGCAAAATGACATGAAACAAGCGCATGACCCCATCGTTATCGCGATGGATATCGACGACTTTCTGACCAGCATGGA
>CAYSLC010000194.1:0-10395 GCA_964431545.1 uncultured Desulfobacteraceae bacterium
CGCTGGCGTCCGCCGTGATAAAGGGCAGGTTGACGTCGGTCTCCATGGAGGTGGAAAGCTCCATCTTGGCCTTTTCGGCGGCTTCCTTCAGGCGCTGTAGGGCCATCTTGTCGTTCCGCAGGTCGATCCCCTGGTCCTTTTTGAATTCATCGGCCAGGTGATCGATGAGCCGCAGGTCGAAATCCTCCCCGCCCAAGTGGGTGTCCCCGTTGGTCGCCTTCACCTCGAAAACCCCTTCGCCGATCTCCAGGATGGAGATGTCGAAGGTGCCGCCCCCCAGGTCGAACACCGCGATCTTCTCTTCGCTCTTCTTGTCGAGGCCGTAAGCGAGGGATGCCGCGGTGGGCTCGTTGATGATCCGGAGAACGTTGAGTCCCGCGATCTTTCCTGCGTCCTTGGTGGACTGCCGCTGGCTGTCGTCGAAGTAGGCGGGGACGGTGATCACGGCGTCGTTGACCTTCTCTCCGATGTATTCTTCGGCGGTATGTTTGATGTCGGCCAGAATATAGGATGAGATCTCCGCGGGGCTCAACTGCTTGCCCTGGAGATTGATCCGGATGTCGCCGTTGCTGGCCTCTTCGATCTTGTACGGCAGGATTTTGACGTCCTTCTGCACCTCCGGAGCCTTGAACTTCCGCCCGATGAGCCGCTTGACCGCGAAGACCGTGTTCTCCGGATTGGTGATCGCCTGGCGTTTGGCGATCTGCCCCACGAGACGCTCGCCGCTGTTGGAGAATGCAACGATGGACGGCGTTGTCCGCCCGCCCTCCGGATTGGTGATCACCTTCGGATCACCCGCCTCCATGATTGCCACACACGAGTTGGTGGTTCCCAGATCTATGCCGATAATCTTGCCCATTTGTCTCTCCTCCTTAGGAATGCGAAAAAAATTCTCTGGTCTCCGGCCATCGCCGGTGGGTTTTCCCTCAACGCGGCCCGCGGTCCCCGATGGGCCTCCCTGTTGTAAAGTATCCCCCCGCGGTGCGTTCTTTTTTTTTCATTTTGAATCAATTCGATTCCTTGCTGGACACCACCACCATGGCCGGCCGGAGCAGGCGATCGTGGAGCATGTATCCTTTATGGAATTCTTTGATGACCGTATTTTCCGGATGGTCGGCGGAAGGTTGCCGCATGGCGGCTTCATGGAATGATGGGTCGAAGGGCTTGCCCACGGATTCGATCGGCTCCACGCCGAACTTCTCCAACACTTTCAGGATCTCCTTGTGGGTCATCTCCACCCCTTCGATGATGCAGGCCTCGGTCCCGCTGTTCTCATGGAAGGATTCGATGGCCCGCTCCAGGTTGTCGACAACCGGCAAAAGAGCTTTGAGCAGACTTTCGTTGGCGTATTTCCTGAAAGCCTCCGTCTCCCGGGCGGAACGTTTTTTATAATTTTCGAACTCGGCGGATACCCGGAGCAGGCGGCTGTGAATGTCCTTCGCCTCCTCTTGGGCCTTCTCCAGCTTGGCGCTCAGCGCCTCCTCATCCGGATCTCCGGCCGGCCGCCCCTCTGATTCATCCACACCCGCGTCATTGCCTTCGGTCTCCAACGCCTCGCCGGGGGCCTCTTCGATATCTCCCTCCCCCAAGGCTTCAGCGGCTTGATCCGCGGCCATGACGCTTTCGTCATGGTTCGTCTTCTGATTTTCGGCTCTCATAAGAATATCTTCTCTCCTTCGATTCCTCCGTAAGATTTCACTGGCGTCCGATGGCACAGACCCGTTGTTGATACACAACAATAATACCCGATGAGTTGTTGTCAAGTTAGTAATTTATAAGTCAAAATGGTTCTTTGAGCGGCCCAGATGGGAAAGGGGCGCGTCCGGATCGGGGAGGAAATGAAAATGAGGAATTGGAGGCTGCAATGCGGAAAAAAGGTTGCGCACCCCCTATCGAATCTTCTCCCCGAGACGCCCGGACCATCGGTATGACCGGGATCGATCCGCGACACAGACGCCTTCACTTATCGCTGCTTCCTTCCGGACCTGACGAGGTTCGTGAGTGTCTGTTGCGCGGCGGCCGGTCAGTGACGGCCAGCAGGCATCCAGGATAAGATCCTCCAGGGGGGATTCAGCCCCGCATAAAGCGGATTTCGGGTAAAGGGCACCGCTAACTCCCCGCCTAGCGCAACCAGAACGAAGTATAATGCATCACCATGGCTTTTCAAGGAAAAAAAAGAGCCCGGCGAACCCGACGGCGCCGTTCGACTTCCTCTGATACTTGGTTCCTTCAACATTGGTTGACATCCGAGGCGCCCGTCGATACTCTTTGCCCGTCCGGTGGAACGCAGAATGCCCGGGATCCGCCGAATTGCCGTTTCCACCGAGTGATCCAAACCTTTTTTTGTCCGCATGCCAGAGCGCTTGATCCATCTTGTTGAAAAGACCATCCAAAGGCACCGGATGGTGGCGGAAAACGACCGGGTTCTCATCGGCGTCTCCGGGGGCCCAGATTCGGTCTGCCTGCTCCACGTCCTGTGTTCCCTGATCCCCGGCGCGGCGCTCCGTCTCGGCGTGGCCCATGTCAACCATCTTCTGAGAGGAGAGGAATCGGACGCGGATGCCCGGTTCGTCCGATCCCTTGCAAGGAGGATGGAGCTTCCCTGTTACGCGACGGCCGTGGATGTGGCCGCGTTCAAACGGCGCCACCGCCTCTCCCTGGAGGAAGCGGGGCGGCGGGTCCGGTATCAGTTTCTGGAACGGACGGCCGCGGAAGAAGGGTTCCAAAGGATCGCCACGGGTCACCAGAGCGACGACGACGCCGAACTGATTCTGATGTTTCTTCTCAGGGGCAGCGGCACCAAAGGGCTTTCGGGAACTTCGCCCACCAGGGGAGACCGCTTCATCCGGCCGCTGATCCATGCCCGGCGGTCCCGAATCCTCGATTATCTGGACTCTCACGGGCTGTCGTATATCACCGACGCCACCAATGAGGATCCCCGTTTTCTCAGAAACCGGATCCGCCATCGGTTGATCCCGCTACTGGAGGACCAGTACAATCCGAACATCACCGATGCGTTGCACCGTCTCGCGCGGATCTTGAGATCGGAGGAGGAATGGATGGACAGGTTGGCCGATGCGGCCTTCGAAAAAGCCGGCCGCCGGGTGGAGGCCGGGGAGATCTCCCTGTCCGTCACCGCGCTCAAACAGATGGAAAACGCCCTGGCGCGGCGGGTCATCCGCAAAGGAATCCATCGGATCAAGGGCGACCTGAGACGGATCACCTTCGCCCACACCGACGCCGCCCTGGAGGCCGTCGAATCTCCGAACGGGAGCAAACAACTGGACCTGCCGGAGGGCATCCGGTTGATCCGCGAGGAGGAGCGGTTGCTCATCGGGAACCGGACCGATGGTGAAAAAGCCGAGCCCGAGGGCCAACCCATTCGTCCCCTCCAGGTGGATCGCCCCGGTCGCCTGCCCGTGCCAGAGATCGATGCCGTCCTCGAGTTTTCGATTCTCCCCGGAATCTCACCCGATGAGATTCGGTCGGCGGGCAAGCAGGTTGCATTCTTCGACCTCGAAATGGTAGGATTCCCGCTGATCATCCGATCCCCCGTCTCGGGTGATCGATTCCAGCCTTTTGGGATGGCGGGCTCGCAGAAGCTCAAGGATTTTTTCATCAACAACAAGATCCCCCGACATCGACGGAGGCGGATACCGCTTTTGGTTTGGGAGGATCACATTCTCTGGATCATCGGATTCAGGGCTTCCGCACTCGGTCGGGTCCGGCCATCGACCCAAAAAGTGCTCAAGGTCGAACTTTTTCTTGCCTAATACCCCTGCGTGGTTATATTAGACTATTTACCAATCATCGTTTCAGGAGGTAAACCTTTTGAACCCGTTCTATAAGAATCTGGCGTTATGGCTTGTCATCATCCTTATGATGATCATGCTCTATAACCTTTTCAATCAGCAGCATCCGGCCGATTCCAGCGTCAGTTACACGGAGTTTCTCTCCATGGTGGGCAACGGACGCGTTTCGGAGGTGGTGATTCAAGGGCAGGAACTCTTTGTAACGGATGCCAACGGAAGCCGTTTCAAGATCTACGCGCCCCAGGACAACGATCTCATCGGTCTGCTGCGGGAAAAAGGGGTCACCATCAAGGCCAAACCCCCGGCGGAATCGCCGTGGTTCGTTTCGGTTCTGGTCTCCTGGTTCCCCATGATCGTGCTCATCGGGGTCTGGATCTTCTTTATGCGCCAGATGCAGTCCGGCGGCGGGAAGGCGTTGTCCTTCGGCAAAAGCCGGGCACGTCTGCTCTCCGACCAGGCGGAAAAAGTGACCTTCGAGGATGTGGCCGGGGTGGATGAGGCCAAGGAGGAACTCGAGGAGATCGTTGAATTCCTGAAAGATCCGAAGAAGTTCACCCGTCTGGGGGGAAGGATTCCCAAAGGAGTGCTCCTCATGGGACCCCCGGGGACGGGCAAAACCCTCCTGGGACGCGCCATCGCCGGAGAGGCCGGCGTTCCCTTCTTCAGCATCAGCGGCTCCGATTTCGTGGAGATGTTCGTGGGCGTCGGGGCCTCCCGGGTGCGGGATCTTTTCGTCCAGGGGAAGAAAAACGCCCCCTGTATCATCTTCGTGGACGAGATCGACGCTGTGGGCCGCCACCGGGGCGCAGGCCTCGGCGGGGGCCACGATGAACGCGAACAGACCCTCAATCAACTGCTGGTGGAGATGGACGGCTTCGAATCCAATGAAGGGGTGATCCTGATCTCCGCCACCAACCGGCCCGATGTCCTCGATCCCGCCCTGATGAGACCCGGCCGGTTCGATCGGCAGGTGGTGGTCTCCCTTCCCGATATCCGCGGGCGGGAGAAGATTCTGAAGGTCCACATGCGCAGGACCCCCGTCGCCTCCAGTGTGAATGTGATGGTGCTGGCCAAGGGGACACCGGGATTCTCCGGAGCCGATCTCGAAAATCTGGTCAACGAGGCGGCGTTGCTCGGCGCCAAACGGAACAAGGACAAGATCGACATGGTCGACTTCGAGGACGCCAAGGACAAGGTGTACATGGGCCTGGAGCGTAAGTCCAAAGTCATCTCCGAGGAGGACAAGAAGACCACGGCCTACCACGAAGGGGGGCATGCCATGGTGGCCCGCTTTCTGCCGGGCACCGACTCCGTCAACAAAATCACCATCATCCCGCGGGGCAGGGCCGCCGGCGTCACGTGGTTTCTTCCCGAGGAGCGGGACTTCAAATTCAAGGATCAGCTGGAGAGCGAACTCTCCGTGGCCTTCGGAGGCCGGGTCGCCGAGGAGCTGGTTTTCGGACGCATCAGCACCGGGGCATCCAACGATATCAAGCAGGCCACCGATATCGCCCAGCGGATGGTTCGGTCCTGGGGAATGAGCGAATCCCTGGGCCCGCTCTCCTACGCCAAGGGAGAGGAACAGATCTTCCTGGGCAGGGAAATCGCCCACAATCGGGACTATTCCGAGGAGACCGCCAGGAAGATCGACGAGGAGATCAGCAAGCTGGTCAACAACGCCTACTCCAGATCCAAACAGGTCCTCGAGGAGAACATGGATATCCTCCACAAGCTTGCCGAACTCCTGCTGGAAAAGGAGACCGTCCTGGGAGAGGAACTCGACGAACTGATCGTCTCCCTCCGGCCCGGCGTCGAACTGCCGTTCAGCCGCCCGGCGGACGGCGGCGGGAAAAAGGACAAGGGGGAATGAGCCGGCCGGAACCTGCTTCGGCCCCCATCATGGTCTACCGCGCCGCCACAGAGGGGGATCCACCGTGAAAAGAGGGCGCTATTCGATTTGCTGGAACGCGCACCAACTGGAGCTGGGGCGGCGGACCAGCGTGATGGGGGTTTTGAACGTGACCCCGGATTCCTTTTCGGATGGCGGCATTTTCCATCGAACCGAGGAGGCCATCGCTCAGGGATGCCGAATGGCGGACGAAGGCGCGGACATCCTGGACATCGGCGGCGAATCGACGCGCCCCTTTTCGGGGACCGTCGATGTGGAAGAGGAGATCCGACGGGTGGCGCCCGTCATCGAGGCATTGGCCCACAGAGTTTCGGTGCCCATCTCCATCGACACCATGAAGGCCGCCGTTGCCGCCAGAGCCATTGATGCGGGGGCAAGCATCATCAATGATGTCAGTGCTCTTCGATATGATCCGAAACTGGGGGAGCTGGCGGCGAGACACGGACTGCCCGTCATCCTCATGCATATGAAGGGCTCCCCGAAGACCATGCAGATCGATCCGGTCTACGAAGACTTGATGGGCGAAATCAAAGCATTTCTCGGAGATGCGATTTTGCGGGCCCAGGAACTGGGGATTTCCAAATCGAAGGTTTTGATCGATCCGGGGATCGGCTTCGGGAAGACCATCGAACACAATCTCCAAATCATCGCCCGGCTGCAAGAGCTTTCGGATCTCGACGCTCCGCTGCTGGTCGGCTCTTCGAGAAAGGCGTTCATCCGTAAGATCCTGAAGGACAATGGGCAGGAGGAGATGGCTCCCCTGCATCCCGACGTGGCACGGGGGACCCAGGCGACCGTGGCGGCATCCGTGCTCAACGGCGCCCATGTGGTCCGGGTCCACGACGTCGCCAGCACCCGGATCACGGTCAAGATCGTGGATGCCGTGGCGGAGAGCGGACCGCCGTCGGTTGCGTATCGAGATTAGGGGATACACGTCAGGACCCGCTGTACCCAACCGATCCACCCGAAAGACGAGGTGCCACCCATGAGAAACACCATTCCGATTTGCATTCTTTCCATCATCCTATTGATCACAGGGATCACCGGCTGCGGTGGGAACGCAAAGATTGTGAGGAAGCAGGGGGAAGCGGCCCGGAACTTGGGCGAGGCGTACATGGCCACGGAAAATTATACCGCGGCACTGAGAGAATTCTTGAAAGCCGAGGAGCTGACCCCCGACGATCCCTACCTGCAGAACGATCTCGGCATGGTGTACATGGCCAAGGAGAAGTTCGATATCGCCATCACCCATTTCAAGAAGGCGCTGGCCCTCAATCCGAACTACGCGCCGGCCCGAAACAACATGGGAACCGCCTATCTCGCCCAGAAGAACTGGGAGGCGGCCATCGCGACGTTCAAGGAGGTCTCCCAGGACATTCTCTATGCCACGCCCCACTACCCCCTTTCCAACCTGGGCTGGGCCTATTACAACAAGGGCAATTACGAACTCGCCGCCAACTATTACAAAGAAGCGCTCAAGATCGATCCCAATTTCATCGTGGCGTTACGCGGGCTCGGCCGCTCCTATCTCGCCATGGGAAAGGTGAACGACGCCATCCGGACGATGGAGAAGGCGATCGAAAAAGCCCCCAGGGTTCCAGAACTCTACTATGACCTCGCCCACGCCTATATGGTGCAGCGGAACGAAAAAAAGGCTTTGGACGCCTTCCGGAAAGTCGTCGCGGTCTCCCCCGAAAACAGCGAACTGGCCGAAGAAGCGCAAAAGCAGGTGTTGCAGCTTACCAACAGGCGAGGCCAATAGCTTCTTCACGGTACTTGGACGCCTCGCACACGCACGCAGGAAGAACTGCCCGGAAAGCCATTCCACATCTTTTTCTCGTCTCTTCTTGATTGCCTTTCCCGTTGTCCCCCCCGAGTGAAACAAAAGAAAAGTGCCGCACCATTGGCCTCGGTTTGGCTGGCCGTCCTTTTTGTGATCAGATCAGAAGCTGTGTTTCGGTAGGCGGCCGGAGATGATTATTTATGCACGTCATTTTCAGATGTCGCGCAGAAATAATCCTGCCCGGCAGAAACTTCTCGACCCCTGTTGAAGACAGATAGGCAGGATGACCCTATCTCCATCTGTGTCATCAGCAAAACCGGGATACGCGAAAGGATTGATCCGCTCTCATAAAAGAGATCGGGGGAAATCTTCGTCTACAAGCCGACTCCCCCCGATCTTTCGAAGAATCCAGCGCTTTTTTACAACTCGGTCTACATGTTAAGGCACGACCTCTACAACGGTTCTGGCCATAATGGTGTTGGTCATCCCACTGCTGCTTGAGACCCATTGCGGATCCCCGGCAGCCAGACCACTCTGTGCCTTCATGAGATTGATTCCTTCGCCTCCGACATAGAGTACCGTCGTATTTCCAAAGAAGTCGACCTCATGGGCCAGAGCATAGACGGCGAATAAGGATGTATCATCAGGCGGGTCGTACTGCGGCAGGTTCGTATTGGCTTCCTTCCAGAACGCTCCCGGATCGATAGATCCCGATCCATCTGGATTCAGCTCAATGACGAATACAGCGCCCACTTCGTGAGTGCCACCAGCTTTATGTGTGGCGGCATAAAGAAAATTATTGTCCTCATCCACCAGCAGATCGCTGATCACCCCTGGTGATTCCATTCCCTCCGTGGTCACCTGCTGCCAACTCGTCCCGCTGTCGAGACTGATCCAAACCCCCGCGTTCTCGGTACCGGCATAAATTACGTCACTAAAAGATATGATCGAACTCGGATGGAGGGATAGGGTCACCACGGAATCTCCCGAAAAGGTATCCGTCTCCGACCAGTTCTGGCCGCCATCGGTCGATTTATAGATCCCGGTGGCCGTACCTGCGTAGAGAACAGCGTTGCTTCCGTGGGACATTTCGACCCTCACGATATCCATCACATAAGCACCGTTGCCCAACCCGTTGCTCTGTTGAAAGTCGACACCATCGTCCGCATAGAATAGTCCATTGCCTTCCGTCCCCATCCATGCCCATGGAGAGGCGTTGGATGGAATAGGTGTGTCGTTGTCATCATAATCACAGAGCACGGCAGCCACCGGAACGCTGAGAAGCTTAAGCCCATTCCACTCCCCAGGCAAATTGCTGCTCCAATTGGATCCCTGGTCTAAGCTGCGGTAGACATTCCCCTGATTCGAAAATCCGGTGGCCGCATACACGACATTCGGATCGTCGCGATCGATAGCCACGTCATTTACATACGGAAGCACCCAATTTTGACCAGGAAAGCTGAAAGATCGTGTGACATTCTGCCAGGTATCGCCTGAGTTTGTGGATCGATAAACGCCTCCACCATTTGTACCCGCATAGATGACGTAATTGTCCCGGGCATTGAAATCGGAGGGAATCAAAGCCAAGGAGGTGACATGCGTACTGACATGCCCTTCGGTTTCCGCAGTGACTGATAGGATACCGTTGGGTGGTGTGGACGTAACAGACAGCGTTGATGTCGCTACACCCGTTGGATCGGAATTGACGCCCACGGCACCCGTTTCCTCGACAGACGGAAACAAGGTTCCCCCAGTTCCGTATGTCTTGAAAGCGATGGATGTGCCGTCGGGTACCAAAAAGCCATAGTAATCTCTGGCCGTAATGCTAACCGTGCTGTCACTCCCGACCGTGACCTGGGACGGGGCGTTTATCGTGAATCCTTCCCCCACCGGTAGCCCGGCACCAATCGTTACAGTTGCCGTTTCGCTTGCGCCGGTCAGTTGATACAAGGCTCGAACGGTTACAGAGCCTGGAACCGTGCCACTGGTAAGCTCCGTTCTCACCTGCCCTGAATCATCGGTGGTAGCCGTCGTAGGTGAAATACTAGAACCTAATGAATCGCCAACAATAGAGAACTGAATTTCGAATCCGGCCCGAACCGGGTCCCCGTTGGAATCAAAAACATTAAAAACGAACTCGGATCTGGTATCCCCAGCCGAACCTTGAATTCTAATGGTACCTGGGCTTGGGTAATTATCAGCAATTTCGATGGTTGCGGGAGATGCTATGTCCGTCGCGGTCAAGTCGATCTGTACAGTCCCGCGAGATCCTTCCGGCCCATCCGCAGTGATTGTATCCACCAAGTTCTGTTCGCTAAAAGGCGTGATGTAGGTGACACTCCCTGTACCGTTCCCACCGATTGTAACGACTCTTTGACTAAAAGTCCCATGCGCTGCACCGAATGTTAAGGTGCCTCCGGCGGTGTAGGGTTGTCCATTCTGATCTGTCACAAAAAAGTCGATCACACTTTCGCTACTTCCATCAGCTTCCAACGAGGTGGGATTCGCACTGAGTTCAATTAAAATGTTGCTTATCGTTATGGTCGTTTGGCCGAGATGCTGGCCATCCGACCCTGTAACCCTAATTGTCGCAGTCCCTGGGATATCTCCTGCTGTATAAGTAACTTGGGCGTTCCCTCCTTGAGTGGGAACTTTTCTGGGAAAAATAGAACCGGGTCCGGCCAAATCAAACGTTACAAATGTTCCGTCTGCGACGGTGTTCCCCTGAGAATCATAAACACTTGCTGTAACTTCGCTGGTGCTTTCGCCATCCGGAAAGAGCTGTGATGGTACAGCGGTTACGTCTGCTTCCGACGGCTCCCCGACAAGAAAAGTTACAGAAACCTCTGCTGAAATGTCATCTCCTGTTTTTGCGGTAACAACGGCAATAG
>CAYSLC010000195.1:0-10278 GCA_964431545.1 uncultured Desulfobacteraceae bacterium
TCGGCCAAAAGCACCCGCAGGGACCGCCGCCGGGTCGGGGCATCTTGAGCCAGGGATGACGCCAGTCCCGGGCCTCGTCCGGATCGCCCACCCATGCGGACCGTGAAATAAAACCGGGTCCCCCGCCGAAAGATCGGCCACGGCCTCCCGGACCCGGTCCTCCAGCCCGTCCCGGGCCCTCTCCAACCGACGATCCACCGCTCTTTGGGCCAGCCGGTAATCACGGAACATCCGGATCGAGTAGAAAAAGAGACCGGCCAGCAGGGGGATGGCGACGATCGACAGGAGGATCATCCCCCCCGCAACCCACCGGATGGCGACGAACGCGGCGTCTGCACGCCGGTTCAGTTCTCCGATCAGCCGGTCGACCCCCTCCCGGTAGCGGCGTTTTTCCGGCCGACTCTGTATTCGGCGTCCTCCATCGCCACCCCCATAAGGATTTGGACTATACCGCTGTCGATTCAGGTTGTACGGATTCGGATGCAACGGGCATCGCGGACCATCTCAAAGGATCGACGCCCAAAGCCCCATGGTCGACGAATGCCCCGTGGTCCCCCAAAAAGGGGTGGGACAAGCGCGACGGATTCTGGTAAAGAATAGGCGACATCGGTCCTTTTTTCAACCGACACCATCGGAGGTTTTCAATATGACGACCCCAAAATCGACCCGGGAGGACGACAGGAAGCGGCAAATCATCGCCGATGCCAAGCGGAACAGAGAGCAACGGGAGAAGGGGTACCGGGAACGGGCCCTCAAACTTTTTCCCCATGTGTGCGGCCGCTGCGGCCGGGAGTTCTCCGGCAAACGGCTCCGGGAACTGACGGTCCACCACCGGGACCACGACCACGACAACAACCCGCCCGACGGAAGCAACTGGGAGTTGCTGTGCCTCTACTGCCACGACAACGAGCACGCCCGTGAGGAGGTGGCCGACTGGTACGAGGGGGACGGACCGGCGGAGGAAGAATCGGCCCCATCCATCAACACGCCCTTCGCCGGCCTCGATGCCCTGCTGAAGGGGAAAAAGCCGTGAATCGTGGATTGTGATTGGTGAGAGGGCGACCCACGAAACACCAACCACTGACCACTACCCACGAAAGCACCCATGGACCGCACCCAGCAGATCCTCGTCTCCGTTCTCCTCTCGGTCGTGCTGATCGGCTTCGGCTGCGTGGGGTACATGTGGATCGAGGGGTGGGAGTTCCTCGACGCGTTGTACATGACCATCATCACCCTGGCCACCGTGGGGTACGGGGAGGTGAACGAGATCGGCACCACGGGCCGGCTCTTCACGGTGGTGCTGATCCTCATGGGGGTCTCCTTGTTCGTCTACGTCACCGGCAACATCATCCAGTTTCTGGTGGAGGGGCGGATCCGCATGGTGCTGGGGAGGCACAAATTGGACACACAGATCGGAAAACTCAAAGACCATTTCATCATCTGCGGGTACGGCCGCATCGGCCGGGTCCTCACCCGGTACCTGGTCCAGCGGTACATCGACGTGGTGATCATCGAGCGGAACCCGGACCGGTCCCCCCGGATGGAGGAGGACGGGGTCCTCTACCTGGTGGGGGAGGCGACCAGCGAGACGGTCCTGGAGAAGGCGGGGATCCACCGGGCCCGGGGGCTGATCACCGCGGTGGCCACCGACGCGGACAACGTCTTTCTGGTGCTCATCGCCAAGCAGATGAACCCGAAGATCTTCATCGTCTCCCGGGCCGGCCAGAGTTCCGCCAAGAAGACGCTGATGGCGGCCGGGGCGAACAAGGTGATCTCCCCCTACGACATCGGGGCAAGGCGGATGGCCCACGCCATCCTGCGCCCCGCCGTGATCGAGTTTCTGGAACTCGCATTTGCCGACGACGAGACCGACATCCAGCTGGAGGAGATCCACATCCGCCCCGGTTCCGAGCTGGTGGGCGTCTCCCTCCGGGACTCGGGGATCCGGCAGAACCTCGACCTGATCATCATCGCCATCCGGCGGCCCGGCGGGGAGATGGTCTTCAACCCCAAGGCCGATACCGTCCTTTCGGCGGAGGACACCCTGGTCTCGGTGGGCCGGGCCAAGAGCATCGACCTGCTGGAACGGATGCAGAGCCCCGGCCGGGGGAGGCGGGGTCGGTGATGGAGCGGGCTCTATTTTGGGGAGGATCCCCCCATCTCTTGACTTCTCCATTCCGGGGTCGTATGTAGGTCCAAGGCCCGGCCGGAGCGCTCAAACTTCCTCTTTCGGAGTCTCGCGATAATGGCCCGAAACGCCACCGTCAACATTCTGATGTACTCCCACGACACCTACGGCCTGGGCCACATCCGGCGGACCATGGCCATCGCCTCCCACCTCCGGGCCCCCCGGCGCAACATCATCATCCTCACGGGGTCGCCCCTGGCGGGGCGGTTCGTCATCCCCGAGCAGATCGACTTCGTCCGGATCCCCGGAATGATCAAGAAGACCAACGAGGAGTACCTGCCCCTTTCCATCAAGATCAACCCGGGCCACGCCCTGGACATCCGGAAGAACCTGATCACCACCACGGCCAAGACCTTCCAGCCCCGCCTCTTCATCGTGGACAAGGAGCCCATGGGCCTCAAGAAGGAGGTGCTCCCCACCCTGGCGTGGATCCGGCGGTCCCTGCCCCAAGGCCGGACGGTCCTGGGCCTCCGGGACATCATGGACGACGCCGGGACGATCCGCAAAAACTGGACCGAAAAGGGCGTCTACGAGGTCCTGGAATCCCTCTACAGCGAGATCTGGGTCTACGGCGACCGGGCCCTCTACGACCCCATCGCGGAGTACGACATCCCCGACGCCGTGGCCCGGAAGATCCGGTTCACCGGCTACATCCGGCGCAAGGCGATCCCGCCACGGGATCTGGAAAGCTTCCGCCAGGAATACGGGTTCCGGACGGACCGCCCCCTGGTGGTGGTGACCACCGGCGGGGGGGGGGACGGCGGCCGGGTGATGGATCTCTTCCTCTCCATGCTCGAGGCGGAGCCCCGGCCCCTGCCCTTCGAGACCGTCCTGATCTCCGGCCCCTTCATGCCCAAGGCGAAACGGATGGAGGTCTTCCGCCGGGCCGACGCCCTGAAGATCAAAAGCTTCCTCTTCTTCCGGCAGATGGAGAAAATGATCGCCGCCGCCGACCTGGTGGTCACCATGGGCGGATACAACACCCTCTGCGAGATCCTCACCCAGGGGACCATGGCCCTGGTGATCCCCCGGGAGCGGCCCCGGCGGGAGCAGTTGATCCGGGCCGAGGCCTTTGCGCGCCACGGGCTGGTGGACTACATCCCCTGGTCGGACGCCACCCCCGAAGGGATCCGGGGGAAGGTCTTCGCCATGCTGGAGACCCCCGGCCCCTTCCGGGAGGCCATCGCCCGGTTTCCGATGACCGGCATCGAGGTGATGCGGGAGCGGATCAAGGCCCTGCGGGACGATGCCCGATGACCGCGCCGGTTCTGGGGATGGTCCTCAAAGGGTACCCCCGCATCTCCGAGTCGTTCATCTCCAACGAGATCCTCCTGTTGGAACGGCTGGGGTTCACCATCCGGATCTTCTCCATGCGCCATCCGAGAGAGTCGTTCACCCACCGGAGCGTCCGGCGGATCCGGGCACGGGTCGACTACCTGCCCCAGGATCTCCTGGTCCCCCTGCCGACCTTCCTCCGCCACAACCTTCCGCTGGCCGCGGCCATCCCCGGACGGTACGGGGCGGCGCTGCGGCTGGCGGCGGGCCGGTACCTGCGGACCCGGAAGATCGCCACCCTCAAGCACCTCTTCCAGGCGGGGTACCTGGTCCACAAGCTCCTGCCGGGGGGAAACGTGGCCCACCTCCACGCTCACTTCGCCCACTCCCCCACCTCGGTGGCCCTGTTCGCGGCCCGGCTGAGCGGCCTCCCCTTCAGTTTCACGGCCCACGCCAAGGACATCTACACCTCCGATCCCCGCCAGCTTCGGGAGAAGATCGACCTGGCCCGGTTCGTGGTCACCTGCACCGAATACAACCGGAGCCACCTGGCCGGGCTCGCCGGCCCCACAAACACCCCCATCCGGCGGATCTACCACGGCATCGACACCCGGCTCTTTTCGGGCGGGGACCCCGGTCGGGTTCCGGCGCCGCCCTACCGCCTGATCACCGTGGCCCGGCTCACCGCCAAAAAAGGGCTCCCCACCGTCTTCCGCGCCCTGAAAATCCTGAAGGATCGGGGGATACCGTTCCGACACATCCTCATCGGCGACGGCGACGACCGGGAGGAACTCCTCGCCACCGTCCGGTCCCTGGGCCTCGCCGATTGCGTGGACTGGCTGGGGACCCTCCCCCATGAGGCGGTGATCGACCACTACCGAACCTCGGACCTTTTCGTCCTCGGCTCGGAGATCGCCCCCGACGGGGACCGGGACGGGATCCCCAACGTTCTGGTGGAGAGCATGGCCATGGGGGTGCCGGTGGTGGCCACAAGGGTGTCGGCCATTCCGGAGCTGGCGCGGCATGGGGAGACCGGCCTCCTGGTCCCTCCGGGGCGGCCCGAGGCCATGGCCGGCGCCATAAAGCGCCTTCTCGCCGACGGGACGTTGAGGGCCTCGATCATCCCGGCCGCGGCGGATCTGGTCCGCCGGGAATTCCACAACGAGCAGCTCATCCGGGATCTGGCGGAGACCTTCGGAAGATACAGCCCGGAACTGGGAGCAGGCTTCCGAAGAGAACAACGGACGAACCGTCGGGGCCGATCCCCGTGAAGATTTTCTTCCACGCGCCGTTCAAGCCCCTGGACCACCCCCACCCCTCGGGGGATCTGGTCATCGCCCGGGGGCTCGTCGATTTCCTGCGCCGGCGGGGCCACCGGGTGGAGCCGGCCGGCGCCCTCCGGACCCGGTGGATCTACCGCAAGCCCTGGCTTCTGCCCCGGGCGGTCCGGGAGATCCGAAGGGCCCGACGGCGGATCCGCCGGGATCGCCCGGACCTCTGGCTCACCTACCACACCTACTACAAGGCCCCGGACCTGATCGGCCCGGCGGCGGTCCGGCCCACGGGGCTTCCCTACGCGATCTTCCAGGGGATCTACTCCACCAAGCGGCGCCGGGATCCGCGGACCCTGCCGGGGTTCGTTTTGAACCGGCGGGCCCTGACGGCGGCGGACCACCTCTTCACCAACCGGAAAGAGGATCTGATCAACCTCCGACGGCTGATCCCGGAGGCGCGGCTGACCTATGTGGCGCCCGGCATCGATCCGGACGCTTTCCCGTTCGATCCGGCCGCCCGGGAGAAGTTCCGCCGGGAGTGGGGGGCCGGGGATGGACCGGTGGTCCTGTCGGCGGCCATGTTCCGGCCGGGGGTCAAGGCCGAGGGACTGGCGTGGACCATCCGGGCCTGCGGGGGCCTCGCCCGCCGGGGCATCCCCCTGCTGCTGGCGATCGCCGGGGACGGACGGGAGGGGACTTCCCTGCGCCGCCTGGCCGACCGGCACCTGCCGGGCCGGGTTCGGTTCGCGGGAAAAATCGATCGACCCGAGATGCATCGGTTCTACAGCGCCGGCGACCTCTTCGTCTTCCCCGGGATCCGGGAATCCCTGGGGATGGTCTACCTGGAGGCCCAGTCCCGGGGCCTGCCGGTGGTCGCCTTCGACAACGGGGGGATCCCCGAGGTGGTGGCCCACGGCGAGACGGGCCTGCTGGTCCCCCCCTTCGACGAGGGGGCTTTCCAAGGGGCAATGGAGACCCTGCTCGCGGACATGGAGCTGAGGCGGCGCATGGGCCGGGCCGCCGCAAAACAGGTCCGGGAGCGCCACGACCTGGACCGGAACTATGATGTCGTGGAAAAGATCTTGGCCCGCGTCGCGGGATGGGGTAGAGTGGAGTCCTGATGGCTGTCACCCGATTCGGCATTCTCCGCCACGCCCGGACCGAATGGAACGCCGCCGGCCGGATCCAGGGCCATCGGGATTCCCCGCTGATTCCGGATGGGGAACGCCGGGCGGCGGCGTGGGGGGCGGGCCTGGCGGATTTGGGCTGGGACCATCTCCTGACCAGCGATCAGGGCCGGGCCGTGGCCACGGCCGACCGGATCAACGCCGTCCTGAAGCTTCCCGTGGCCGCCGATCCGAGGCTCCGGGAGCAGCACTGGGGCGACTGGGCGGGCATGACCCTTTCGGAGATCGCCGAGGCCCACCCCGAGGCCCTCCAGGCGGCACGGACCGCCGGATGGCGGTTTCTCCCCCCCGGCGGCGAGGAGCGCGAGGCGGTCTGGGAGCGGAGCCGGGAGGCCCTGGTCGAGGCCGCCGGCCGATGGCCCGGTGCCAGGGTGCTGGTGGTCACCCATTCGGGGGTGATCCGGAGCCTGATCTACCGCCTCCTCGGCCGCCGGTTCCTCCCCGACGAACCGAAGGTTCTGAGCCTGGAACACCTCCACTGGGTGGAGGTGTCGGAAGGGGGGCCGCGACTGGCGGAGATCAACGCCGTCCCCCTGCCCTGATCCGGCGCACGACCCACGGGAAGCGCACCATGAAGATCGTCCAATACTGCCAGCACGTTCTGGGCATCGGCCACTTCTTCCGGACCCTGGAGATCTGCCGGGCCCTCTCCGATCATGAGGTGGTCCTGGTCACCGGCGGGGAACCGGTGGAGACGCCGCTGCCCCCCCACGTGAGGGAGGTCCGGCTGCCGGCCCTGATGATGGACGAGACCTTCTCGGCGGTCCACGCCGCCGATGCCGGGGGGTCGGTGGCGGAGATCCGGGCCCGGCGGACCCGGCGGCTCCTGGAGATCGTATCGGAGGAAAGGCCCGACCTCTTCCTCGTCGAACTCTATCCCTTCGGCCGAAAGGCGTTCCGGTTCGAACTCGATCCGGTCCTCTCGGCGATCCGCGAGGGCGAGGTGCCCGGATGCCGGTCGGTCTGCGGCCTCCGGGACATCCTGGTGGAGAAGAAGGACCCGGCCAAATACGAGGAGCGGGTCATCGGCACCCTCAACCGACGCTTCGATGCCGTCCTGATCCACGCCGATCCCAAGCTGGTCCGGCTGGAGGAGACCTTTACCCGGACCGGGGAGATCCGGATCCCCCTGGTCTACACCGGCTTCGTGACCCCGAAGCCGCCGCCGGGGGCCGGGGAGGCGATCCGCCGGTCCCTGGGGATGGGGCCGGGGGAGCGGCTGGCGGTGGCCAGCGCCGGGGGCGGCAAGGTGGGCGGGCCGCTGTTGACCGCCGCGCTGGCGGCCTTCCAGAAGATGGATCGGGAGGGGCTCCGGCTGGAGATCTTCACGGGACCCTATCTGGCCGATGCGGCTTTCCGGGATCTATGCGCCGCGGCCGAAACGGGAAACCATGGAGACATCCGGGTCCGGCGGTTCACCCCCGATTTCCTCTCCCATCTGGCCGGGGCCGACCTGTCGGTGAGCATGGCCGGATACAACACCACCATGAACCTCCTGGCGGCGGGGACGCCGGCGTTGGTCCACCCCTTCGGACAGAACCGGGAACAGGGCCTCCGGGCCGACCGGCTGGCCGCCCTGGGGGCCGTGACGGTCCTCTCGGATGCGGATCTGGCCCCGGACCGGCTGGCCCGCCAGATGGCATCGGCCCTCTCCCGCGGGCGGCTTCCCGAACCGCCGGTGGACCTGGACGGGGCCGCCCGCACGGCCCAATGGATCGAAGGCCGATGGACGGAAGAACCACGCCAAAAAGGAGTTCTCCCATGAACCGAACCCCCTCCGACATCTGGCGCAACGACACCCCGGACCTGAAAAAACGGCTGTCCTGGTGCTTCGAGACCTCCATGGAGATGACCGAGGCCGACCCGGTGATAATCCACTTCCGGGCCGACGACGTGGGGGTCCCGAGCCGGACCTTCACGGCCCTCGCCGAAGTCTTCCAAAAGCACCGGATCCCCCTCTCCCTGGCCGTGGTCCCCACGTGGCTCGGCAGGTCCCGGTGGTCGGACCTGGCCGCCCTCACCGCGGGCAGCCCCGACCTCTGGTGCTGGCACCAGCACGGCTGGCGCCATCAAAACCACGAGCCCGAGGGGAAGAAGGAGGAGTTCGGCCGGTCCCGGCCCGCCGGGGAGATCGAGGCGGACCTGGTCCGGGGCCGGGACCGGCTCCACGGGTTGATGGGAGACCGGTTCTTTCCGGCCTTCACCCCGCCGTGGAACCGGTGCGGGGTGGACGCCCTGCGCCTGCTGGAGGCGCTCGGCTACCGGGCCGTCTCCCGGAGCCAGGGGAGCCGGCCGCCGTCGCCGGTGGGGCTGCCGGAGTTCTCCGTCAACGTCGATCTCCACACCCGGAAGGACAAAGGTCCCGACGAGGGATGGCGCCGCCTCTTCGCGGAGTTCGGCCACGCCCTGACCGGCGGCTACTGTGGCGTCATGATCCACCACCAGCGCATGAACCGGGCCGCCGTCGACTTCCTCGACCTCCTTCTGGCCGAGATAACCCGGTGCAAACGGTGCCGGGCGGTCCACCTTGGCGATCTGGCGGTGGCGGCAAAGGACGGGTGACGCAGGACACCTAGAAAAAGGAAAAGAGAGACCCCAATGGAACGAATCGAATTGCCGTTGTCACGGTTATCCCAGGCCCAGAAGCTCGATATGTTGGAGAAGATTTGGGATGACCTCACGAGCGAAGAGAAGCGCTTCGAATCCCCGGATTGGCATGAAAAAGTTCTCAGAGAACGGGAAGAAGCATTATCCGCCGGGAAGGTTAAAATCTCCGACTGGGACGAAGCCAAGGAGCGGATCGAGCAGAATCTTAGATGAACGTCAGAATTCTCTCAAAACGCTTTCCCTTTGCCGTCTATTACGATGTTGTTCAAGACACTGCATTGGTCTTTGCCGTGCTCGATTGCCGCCGAAATCCAAACTGGATCAAAGCGAAATTAGTCCGATGAGAAGCAGAACGAAAGGGGGAAATGAGGGGCACAGGACCGAATCACGGACCGACGGACAATCCCCCTCCATCCACCGCCTCCTGGTCCTCCCCTTCGGCAAATCCCTGGAGATCGCCTTCCAGAGCCTTCGGGTGCGGTTCTTCCGGTCCCTGATCACCACCATCACCCTCCTGCTGGCGGTCTCCTTTCTGAGCTTCACCAACGTGAGCACCGACATCGCCGACGGGTTGTTGGCGGCCGGGGATCCGGACCTGCGGGAAGTCCTGATCCGGGCGGGGTGGGACCTGACGCCGGGGCAGACCCGGGCCGACGCCAGCCCCAAGCAGCGGTGGATCGTGGTCCTCTCCCTGCTGGTCTGTGTGGTGGGGATCGTCAACGCCCAGCTCATGGCGGTGACGGAACGGTTCCGGGAGATCGGCACCATGAAGTGCCTGGGGGCCCTGGACCGGTTCATCCTGCGCCTCTTCCTTTTGGAGGCGGCGATGCAGGGCCTGGCCGGGGCAGCCGCCGGGGCCCTCCTGGGGGGCCTGTTCGCCGGGATCAACGGAAGCCTGCGGTTCGGACTTTCCGCCATGGGCCTGCTGCCGGTCGGTTCCGCGGCCCTGTCGATCCTCTCCGCCGTGGCCGTGGGGGTCGGCCTGAGCCTTTTCGGTGTCCTCTATCCGGCCCTGGTCGCCTCCCGGATGCAGCCGGTGGAGGCCCTGCGGGTGGAACAGTAACCTTGACGAAAGAAGAGCGCGCTTCCATGTCCACCGAACCGACCGTCGTCCGGGTCTCCGGCGTCACCAAGGACTTCCGGCTGGGCAAGACCCGGCTCCAGGCCCTCCAGGGGGTCGATCTGGAGATCCGGGCCGGCCATTACATCTCCATCATGGGACCGTCCGGATCGGGGAAATCGACCCTCTTCAACATGATCGGCGGCCTCGACAAGCCCACCTCGGGCAAGGTCTTCATCGACGACGTGGACATCGCCCAGCTCGACGCCTACGAGCTGGCCTGGCTCCGGTGCCGGAAGATCGGATACATCTTCCAGACTTTCAACCTCATCCAGGTGATGACGGCCCTGGAGAACGTCACCCTCCCCATGATCTTCGCGGGGATGGACGGGGACGAGGCCCAGGACAAGGGGATCGAACTCCTCGACCTGGTGGGCCTGGGGGACCGGTTCCAGCACAAGCCGTCGGAGCTTTCCGGCGGGCAGCAGCAGCGGGTGGCCATCGCCCGGTCCCTGGCCAACTCCCCCAGCATCATCCTGGCCGACGAGCCCACCGGAAACCTCGACCTCAAGACCGGCGAGGAGGTCATCGCCCTGCTCAAGAACCTGAGCCTGGAGCTGGGCGCCACGGTCATCTCCGCCACCCACGACTTCAAGATGCTCAACGTCTCGGACCAGGTGGTCTGGA
>CAYSLC010000196.1:0-10184 GCA_964431545.1 uncultured Desulfobacteraceae bacterium
GTCGCCATGTCCTTGGCCGACACGTTGACGATGCCGTTGGCGTCGATGTCGAAGGCCACCTCGATCTGCGGGACCCCGCGCGGCGCCGGCGGAATGCCCACCAGTTCGAACCGGCCGAGGGTCTTGTTGTCCGAGGCCATCTCCCGCTCGCCCTGGAGCACGTGGATGGTCACCGCGGGCTGGCTGTCCTCGGCCGTGGAGAAGACCTGGCTCTTCTTGGTCGGGATGGTGGTGTTCTTCTCGATCAGCTTGGTCATGACGCCGCCCAGGGTCTCGATGCCCAGGGAGAGCGGTGTCACGTCGAGCAGCAGCACATCCTTCACATCCCCCTGGAGCACGCCGCCCTGGATGGCCGCCCCCAGCGCCACCACCTCGTCCGGGTTGACGCCCTTGTTGGGGGTTTTGCCGAAGATCTTCTTCACCCGGTCCTGGACCGCCGGCATCCGGGTCATGCCTCCCACCAGGATCACTTCATTGATCTCTTTGCCGGAGACGCCCGCATCCTTCATGGCCGTTCGGCAGGGCCCTTCCAGGTTGTCGAGGAGATCCGCCACCAGCGCCTCCATCTTGGCCCGGGTGATCCGGATGTTCAGATGCTTCGGGCCGCTCGCGTCGGCGGTGATGAAGGGCAGGTTGACATCGGTCTCCATGGAGGTGGAGAGTTCCATCTTCGCCTTCTCCGCGGCCTCCTTCAACCGCTGAAGCGCCATCTTATCCTTCCGCAGATCGATTCCCTGGTCCTTTTTGAACTCGTCGGCCAGGTAATCGATGATCCGCAGGTCGAAATCCTCTCCGCCCAGGTGGGTGTCGCCGTTGGTCGACTTCACCTCGAAGACCCCGTCGCCCAGCTCCAGGATGGAGATGTCGAAGGTCCCGCCGCCCAGATCGAAGACGGCGATCTTCTCCTCCGCCTTCTTGTCCAGACCGTAGGCCAGGGCCGCCGCCGTGGGCTCGTTGATGATCCTCTGGACATTGAGACCGGCGATCTTGCCGGCGTCCTTTGTGGCCTGCCGCTGGCTGTCGTCGAAGTAGGCCGGCACGGTGATCACCGCGTCCGTCACGGTCTCCCCCAGGTACGCCTCGGCCGACTGCTTGATGGCGGACAGAATGTGGGAGGAGATCTCCGCCGGGCTGTACGCCTTGCCCTTCAGATTGATCCGGACGTCGCCGTTTGGCGCTTTCTCGATCTTGTAGGGGAGGATCTGGAGATCCTTCTGTACCTCCGGGGAGTCGAACTTCCGGCCGATGAGGCGTTTGACGCCGAAGACGGTGTTCTCCGGGTTGGTGATGGCCTGCCGCTTGGCGATCTGCCCCACCAGCCGCTCTCCGGAACTGGAGACCGCCACCATGGAGGGCGTGGTCCGTCCCCCCTCGGGGTTGGTGATGACCTTGGCATCGCCGCCGTCCATGATCGATACACACGAGTTGGTGGTTCCCAAATCGATTCCGATAACTTTGCTCATCGTTTCTACCTCCTGCTTATTGGGATGTCCACATCGAATCGGACCGATGGCTCCAAAAAAAATTCGATGTAAACTTTTTTGTTCTTTTAAATGAATCGGTTATCTGTTTCCACGTCTGAAACAATAACCATCGATCCCCTGGGGTCAAGGGGGAGTCGGGAGGTGTGGCATGAAAATTGTATAAAAAGCCGGGGCGGGGGATGCGGAGAGCGGAGAGAGAGGCGGTATGGTCGATCGGCCGGTCGGGGGCATAAAAAAGGGAGGCGGATATCCGCCCCCCTTTTCTACGGTAATATGGGACGTCGGGCGGGTTAGTTGCCCGTCGCCGCCTTATGGGTCTTGATCTCGATCTTGTCGGTCAGGCCCGAATAGTACTCCCGGAGGATATCCAGCACCTCGTCCCGGCCGAAGTGGTCCGGAATCTCGGTCCCTTCGGAGAGGCCCTTCCGGAGCATGGTGCCGCTCAGGATCACCCGGTCATCCTTGCCGTGGGGGCAGGTCCGCAGGGAGGCCATTCCGTCGCACTTGTGGCAGTAGAAAGTCCAGTCGATCTTGAGCGGGGTGCAGAGCAGGGCCTTGCCCTCGCCCTCGGGGCAGGGGATCTTGTCGAAGATGGTCTGGGCCTCGAACATCCCGTAGAAGTCGCCCACGCCGGCGTGGTCCCGCCCGATGATCATCCGGGAACAGCCGTAGTTCTGGCGGAAGGTGGCGTGGAGGAGGCCCTCCCTCGGGCCGGCGTACCGCATATCGAGGGGATAGCCGCCCTGGACGACCTTATCCGCGATGAAGTAGTTCTTCACCAAGGAATCGATGCAGCGGACCCGGACGTCGGCGGGGATGTCGCCGGGCTTCAGGTTGCCCACCAGGGAGTGGATGAAGAGGCCGTCACACACCTCAATGGCGATCTTGGCCAGATACTCGTGGGAGCGGTGCATGGGGTTTCTCAGCTGCAGGGCCGCCACTTCCTTCCACCCACGATCCGCGAAGATCTGCCGGGACTCGGAGGGACGCATGTAGATCCCCGCATACTTGGTGGGGTATTCCGCCTCGCTGAGGACCTTCACCGGTCCGGCCAGGTTGACGTCGCGCTGGTTCATGACCATCTGGACGCCGGGGTGGTCGTCCTTGGCGATCTTCCAGAACTCCTCCGTGGTGGGGGTCCCCTCGCCCATGAAGACGTTCTCGCACTCGAACTTCTTGTCGGCCTCGGTCATCTCGTACTTCTCGTTGACCTTCATGGTGGCCATGATCTCGTCCGTCTGGGGGTCGAACAGGGCGATCTCCTCGCCCTCCTTGATGTCGTCGGCGATGGCCTTCTCCGCCGACATGGTGACGGGGATGGGCCAGAAGGTGCCGTCGGCCATGAGGAAATTCTCACAGACGCCCTTCCAGTCCGCCTTGTTCATGAAGCCGGTCAGGGGGCTGAATCCGCCGATGCCCATCATGATCAGGTCGCCCTTCTCCCTCGGGGAGACCGGCACCTTCTTCATCGAATCGGCCTTCTTCAGCTCATCCTCTCTTTCCTTTCCTTCGAGTAGGCAGATGGTGAGTCCTTTTCCGCCATGGGGAGGAATCAAGTCTGACATGTGTTCCACTCTCCTTCCTTGTTCAATGGTTATGGGGTTGATCCTTTCGGGCGCGAGCCGTCCTGCGCTATTTTTCACAAAGAGTATCCATTAATCGGTAAATGGATATTTGTCAAGCATAAACCGATGGTTTTGGTCTTTCTTTTTTCAGTCAGGTCTGATAAATTGAGCTGATTATCATGATTCCGCCAGGCAAACGCACTGGGTCCGCCGGTGGGTGAACGGGCGGGCCCGTTTCCATTCCCGCTTGGGAACAGAGGGAGGTCTATCACGATGCTTAAGGAGATCAGAAAAGGGATGATGGCCGGTATCGGCGCCGTGCTCCTGACCCGGGACAAGGTGGACGAGGTGACCCAGAAGCTGGTCCGGGAGGCCAAGCTTTCCGAGGAGGATGCCCGGAGGCTGGCCGAGGAGCTTGTGGAGAGCGGCGAACAGCAGTTCAACAAGGTCGAAAAGGCGATCTCCGACGGGGTCCGGACCACCATGGACAACCTCGGGGTGGGACGGCAGGAGACCCTGCAGCGGCTCAAGGACAAGGTGGACGCCCTGGAAATCCGTGTTTCCATTCTGGAAAAGGGCCAGGATGCCGAAAAGGATCCCCAAAAGGAGTAACCCCCCTTGGACCTTCAGACCCTGACCAACCTCGGCCGTTTCAAGGATATCATCTTCATCCTGCTCAAACACGGCTTCGGGGACCTGGTGGATCGGATGGAGCTTCCCGGGTGGGCCCGAACGGGAAAGGTCCGGGTGAACAACCGCCGGAGCACCTACGAGCGCATCCGTCTGGCCATGGAGGAGCTGGGGCCCACCTTCATCAAGGTGGGCCAGATCCTGAGCCTGCGGCCCGACCTGATCCCGCCGCAGATGATCGTCGAGCTGGAGAAGCTTCAGGACCAGGTGGCCGCCGTCGACTTCGACCTCATCCGGCCGGTGGCTGAAAAGGCCCTGGGTAAGACCATCGAGGAGGCGTTTCCCGTGTTCGACATGGAGCCGGTGGCATCCGCGTCCCTCTCCCAGGTCTACCGGGCCTCCCTGACCCCCGAGGGGCCCGCGGTGGCCGTGAAGATCCAGCGGCCCGGGATCGTCTCCATGGTGCGGACGGATCTCAACATCCTGGCGGCCGTGGCCGACCGGATCCATCAGCGCTTCGATGAGCTGAGCACCTACAACCTGCCGAAGCTGGTGCGGCTGAGCCGGCATACCCTGCTCCGGGAACTCGATTTTCTCAAGGAGGCCCGGTACATGAAGGTCGCCGAGGCCTACATGAGCACCCAGCCCTATATCTACATCCCCAAGGTCTACGAGGATTATTCCGCCCCCCCCCTGCTGGTGATGGAGTTCATCCACGGCACCAAGCTCAAGGACCTGAGCCGGAAGGATTTCGATGATCCGGCGGAACTCTCCCGAAGGGGCCTCCGGGCCGGCATCAAACAGCTCTTCCGCGACGGGTTCTTCCATGCGGACCCCCATCCGGGAAACTTGATGCTCGCCGAGGACGGCAAGCTGTGCCTCATCGACTGGGGGATGGTGGGACGGCTGACGGATGATGAACGGTTCGATCTCATCGATCTGGTGAGCGCCGTGGTGGACAAGGACAGCACCCGGCTGACCAGGGCGGTGCTCCGGGTCTCCATCCGGAAGGACGAGAACACCGACCGGCGGTCCCTGGAACGCGAGCTGATGGATATTCTGGATCTCTACCACTCCGTTCCCATTCGCAAGCTCAACCTCGGGAATCTGCTTCTGGACATCACCTATGCCATGCGGGAACACGGCCTGATCATCCCCACGGATCTGGCGGTGATGATCAAGGCGCTCATCACGCTGGAGGGGGTGGCCCGGCAGATCTATCCGGAGCTGGACGTGGTCTCCGAGGCGGGCCCTTATATAAAGGATATCTCTTCGCGCCGCTACAATCCCATCGCCATGTGGCGGTCCCTCGGCTCCGACCTCCTCGAGCTGTTCAACGCAAGGGGGCATATCCCCAGGCGTCTGGGACGGATCATCCGGAAAATCGACCGGGGGGAGATCGGGATCCGGTTCGAGCACCACAACCTGGAGGATCTCGAGGATACCCTGGAACATACCTTCAACCGGCTGACCTTCGGGATCATCATCGGCGCCATCGTCATCGGCTCCTCCATGATCATCACCACCGGTGTGAAGCCGCACCTGTTCGGCTATCCGGCCCTCGGGGTCATCGGATACATCGTCTCCGGCGTCCTCGGCCTCTGGCTGGTGTTCAACATCATCCGCAAACGCCATTATTGACCGGAGGGACCGCGCAACCGGGAGTAGCCGCCGCCGATTCGCGCCGAGCCGGCCCCGGCCGAACCCCCGCGTCCGTCCTCCGGCGTCCAGGAGAAGCACCATGATTTTATCCATCGGAGAGATCCTGTTCGACATCTTCCCCGATTACCGCCGGATCGGCGGGGCGCCCTTCAATTTCGCCTACCACATGGGGGCACTCGGCTTTCCCACCCGTTTCATCAGCCGGGTGGGGGAGGATGAGAACGGCCGGGAGATCCTCCGGTTTCTGCGGGAACAAAACTTCAACACCGATCTCATCCAGACCGACCCCGACCACATCACCGGAGAGGTCCAGGTCTCCCTGAACGGCAAGGGGAGCCCCACCTTCGACATCGTCCGGGACGTGGCCTACGACCACATTACCCTGGATCACCGGGTGGAGGAGGCCCTGGCCGAGGCCGAGCTGATCTATTACGGCACCCTCGTCCAGCGGACGGACCACGGCCACCGGCAGGTGGATGGGATGCTCCGCCGGCGGGGAGGGAAGAGCCGATGTCTCTGCGACGTGAACCTGCGCCCGGATTGCTACAACCAGACCGTCGTCCGCGCCTCCATGGAGCACTGCGACATCCTCAAACTGAGCAACGAGGAGCTTCCCCTGGTCCGGGAGATGCTCGGCCTTCCGGGCGCCGAAGCGGCGTTCATCGAAGCGGCCATGAAACGGTACGGGCTCTTAAGGGTGGCCCTCACCTCGGGGGCCGAGGGCAGCCGCCTCTATTCGCCCCGGGGGTACGTGGACGCCCGGCCGAGCCCCGGCCCGGCGGTGGTCGATACGGTGGGAGCCGGAGACGGATTCACCGCCCTTCTGGCGGCCGGCTGCCTGAAGGGCTGGGCTCCTGAACGGATCCTGGAGACGGCCACCCGGTTCGCCGGTCGGATCTGCACCATCCAGGGGGCGATTCCGGAGGACCCATCGTTCTATGATGATTTCAGGAATATGCTCTAGCGGGCACAGGCCATCGAGGGGACGGCCCCGGCGCCGTCCCGGAAACGGGAATCGAAACAACGGAGAACAAGGAGTGTCGAGATGAAAGGGCTGCTCGATTCGATCATCCCCCAGTCGGAACGGATGGATTTCAAGGAATTCCTCGCCATGCTCACCCAGCGGGACAAGCGGTTTCTCCTGAGAAACGAGATCGTCCTGACCTTTGAGCAGTACTGTGATCTCAACGGAAAGGACGATGCCTTCCGCAAGGAATCGGACCTCCGCGGGTTTCTCGGCAAGATCCAGGAACTCTTCGTGGGCCCCTCCCATACGGCCATCATCCACCGGTATGCCGTGGCCAGATACCGCTTTTACCGGGTCCGGAACGACGGGGAGTACATGGAGGAGATCACCGTCCCCTATTACCTCGATCTGAAGGACCGGCAGATCACCGGGGCCGAGACCAACGGAAACCATATCCACATGGACTTTGAGCCGTTTTACGACTTCTCCCCGAGCATCCGGGACACCAAAAAGATCGGAAACGGCATCCGGTTCCTCTCCCGGTACATGTCCAGCAATATCTTCCAGAACCCCAGGGAGTGGAAGCACAAGAGCTTCGAGTTCGTCAAACTCCACAAGTACCGGGAACAGCAGCTGCTGGTCAACGGATCGATCATCCGGGATTTCCGCCACTGCCTGGAGGAGCTGGAACGGGTCTCCGAACGGCTGGCCCGGCTCGATCCCGAAACCCCCTACCGGGAGGTGGAGGCCGACATGAAGAAGGTCGGCTTCGAGCCGGGGTGGGGGAACACGGCCGGCCGGATCGTGGAGAACATGGAGATGCTCAAGGAACTCATCAACGAACCCACCGACGTCATGCTGGAGCAGTTTCTCTCCCGGGTGACCCTTCCTTTGGTCTCCAAGATCGCCATCCTCTCCCCCCATGGCTGGTTCGGTCAGGAGAACGTCCTGGGCAAACCGGACACCGGCGGGCAGGTGATCTACATCCTCGATCAGGTCCGGGCCCTGGAGCGGTACCTCAAACGGGAGATCGCCCTCACCGGCCTCGACGTGGATCCCGAGATCATCGTCCTCACCCGGCTTATCCCCGAGGCCGAGGACACCACCTGCAACCAGAAGAAAGAGAAGATCTACCAGAGTGACAACAGCTATATCCTCCGGATCCCCTTCCGGGACAAAAACCACAACGTGGTGCGCCACTGGATCTCCCGCTTCCACATCTGGCCCTACCTGGAGCGGTACGCCGACGACGCGGAGACCGAACTCTACCGGGAGTTCCAGGGCCGGCCCGATCTGATCATCGGGAATTACTCGGACGGAAACCTGGTGGCCACTCTCCTCTCCGACAAGATGGACGTGATCCAGTGCACCATCGCCCACGCCCTGGAAAAGACCAAGTACCTCTTCTCCGATCTCTACTGGGAGCACATGGAGCAGGAGTACAACTTCTCCCTTCAGTTCACCGCCGATATCCTCTCCATGAACAAGTCGGACTTCATCATCACCAGCACCACCCAGGAGATCGTGGGAACGGAATACGCCCTGGGGCAGTATGAATCCTACCAGTTCTTCACCATGCCCAACCTCTACCAGGTGGTCAGCGGCATCGATCTCTTCGCCCCCAAGTTCAACGTCATCCCCCCCGGGGTGGACGAGGATGTCTACTTCCCCTATCACGAGACCGAAAGACGGGTCAAAAGCAAGACCGAAAAGTGGCGCAAGCGGCTGTTCACCGACGCCTCCCCCGATATCTTCGGGGTCCTGGAAGATCCGGAGAAACCACCGATCTTCACCATGGCCCGCCTGGACAAGATCAAGAACCTCACCGGATTGGTGGAGGCGTTCGGCATCAGTGACAAGCTCCGCGCACACTTCAACCTGGTCTTCGCCGGCGGCACCACCCGGCTGGAGGAGTCCCATGATCCCGAGGAGCAGGGGCAGATCCGGAAGGCGTACGAGCTGATCGACCGGTACGACCTCCAGGGGAGCGTCCGGTGGCTGCCCAAGATCGCCAAGCTGGAGACCGGCGAGGTCTACCGGATCATCGCCGACCAGCGGGGGATCTTTGTTCAGCCCGCCCTGTTCGAGGCCTTCGGACTCACCATTCTGGAAGCCATGGCCTCGGGGCTGGTGACCTTCGCCACGGAGTTCGGCGGCCCCCAGGAGATCATCCAGGACGGGACCAGCGGGTTTCTCCTCAACACCAGCTCCCCGGACCTCATCGCCAAACCCCTGGAGGCCTACGTGGATCGGTACGAGGCCGACCCCGACCACTGGGAAACCATTTCGGAAAACGGCATCCGGCGCGTCAAGTCGAGTTTCACCTGGATGCTCTACAGCGAACGGCTGATCAACCTGGCCAAGCTCTACGGCTTCTGGCGGTATACGGTCTCGGCCAAGGGAAAGAAGAAGATGGACCGCTACTGCGAGTTCATCTACCATTTCCTGTTCAAGGAGCGGGCCAGACGGCTGGAGGCCTGACCGGAGGGGCCGGATCGTCCTTCGGCCGCGTGGGTACATCCGCCGGGCGGGTAAAATAGGGTCTTCACCTCATTGCGGGAGCCCCGGTCCGGGGGTATGGTATAGGGGGATCCGACGCGCCCGAGAGTTGTGTTTCGATTTGAGACCGGTATTCCGAATGGTTACGTTCATTACAAGGTAAAGGAGGCATGGTATGACCGTCCATCTGAGCATCGAGCCCATCCTGTCGATTTTGGCCGGAATCCTCATCCTGGTGAAACCGAAGCTGCTGAGCTACATCGTCGGCCTTTACCTGATCATCATCGGCGTCCTGAATCTGTTGCGAATCTAAAACAGGATGTCGAGGGAAGGAGTTTTCCATGAGCAAGGAGACCACCGCCGATAAAGCGGCGGAGAAGCGTCGAACGCCCGGCGACGAAGAGGCTGTCAAGGATGCGGACGAAAAGGCCACCGAGGGGCTCGACTACTGCATACAGCCGGGAAACCCCGAGGCCGTCCGGCACAACGAGGACGAGGACGACGCCTGCGACCCGGGGCGCGCCGGCACGTTTGAGAAGAAGCTCGATTAGCATTTATGTATCGGAAAACGGTCGGTCCCCTCGCGGGAGGGGACCGTCGAGATCAAGGAGGTAGCCGATGGTCATGTCGACCCCCGCGGGCCGGAAGATGATACTGGATCTGGAGAAGATGGGAAGCCTGAACGCCGAAGGATGTCCGGCGTGCGGCCGGAAGTTCGAGATGGGGGATACCGTGGTCCTCGCCTGCGGCGCCTGGGAGGGCGGGCCGAAGTACATCCATGAGAAGGAGGCGGTCTTCGACAAGAATAACGATACCTATGTGGAGCGCCGGTGCTTCGAGGCCCAGCGGTAGTCTCTTCCCATACCGTCTAGCCGATGCCAGGCCCCAGGATCTTCCTTACCACCGGCCAGACCCGCTGCTACGGCGCGGACGGAGCCCCCGTCCCCTGCGAGAACAGCGGGCAGGACGGAGAGGCCGGGGGGCACCCGTACCCGGAGCCCCGTTTCCGGATCGACGGGGAGACGGCGTTCGATGGCTGGACCGGTCGGAGCTGGACCCTCGACGCCGCCGTCACCGAGTTTCCCCTCACCTGGCCGGAGGCCCTCGCCCATGTTCGGCGGATGAACCGGGAGGCGGCCTTCGGCCACGAGGACTGGCGCCTGCCCAATCGGCGGGAACTCTTCAGTCTCGTCTCCCACACGCGAATCAACCCGAGCCTTCCCGGCGGCCATCCCTTCTCCAACGTCTTTCCCGGCTACTACTGGACCGCCACCACCTGCGCCCGCCTGCCGGGCCAGGCGTGGTATGTCCACCTGGGGGGCGCCCGGGTCTTCAAGGGGATGAAGCACGGCTCCTACATGGTCTGGCCCGTCCGGG
>CAYSLC010000197.1:0-10170 GCA_964431545.1 uncultured Desulfobacteraceae bacterium
ACTTGTCGATTCGGACGGACCAGCCGGTCCTGGCCGGTGAACTGGATGCATACCGTCTCGAAAAACGGTATCGGCACAAAGACGGCCGCACGGTCTGGGCCGATCTGTCGTCGAGCGTGATCCGGGATGATCATGGAAACATTCGCTATGCCATCGGTGTGGTGGTGGACGCCACCGACCGTAAAAACGCGGAGACCGCCCTTCAAAAGTCCCTGGCCGACAAAGAGGTCCTCCTCCGCGAGATCCACCACCGGGTCAAGAACAACATGCAGGTCATCATCAGTCTGCTGCGGATGCATGAGAGAAAGAACCGGGACCCGCATCTCTCGGTCATCTTCGATGAATGCCGGGGCCGCATCGAGGCCATGTCCCTGATTCACGAGGCATTGTACCAGTCCGACGATCTGGTCCGCATCGACTTCAGGGCTTATCTCCGGAAGCTCTGCCGGAACCTGGGCCAGGTCCACGGCGCCCTTGGAGACGGGATCACGGTGAACGCGGACCACGGCGAAGTCCCGTTGAACATGGATCAGGGGATCGCGGTGGGGATGGTCATCGCCGAATTGATCTCCAACGCCTTCAAGCACGCTTTTCCGTCGAACCGGGTTGGAAACGTGACGGTCGGCATGACCCTGCGCGATGCGGAAACGGTGGAAGTGACCGTGGCGGATGACGGAAAGGGGCTGCCGCCGGATTTCAACATTTCCGCCTCTCCCTCCCTCGGCATGCGGCTGGTGTGGGGGGCCGTCACACGGGAGCTGGGCGGGAGCATCGAGGCGACAAACGAGGGCGGGGCAACATTTGTCATCCGTTTCAAATACATGAAGGGACGGGCAAAGGCGATGTTAACAGGAGGGCACCATGCGTGAAAAGCCCACCTATGAGGAACTGGAAAAACGGGTCGGGGAGCTGGAAGCGGCCGAATCCGTATGGATAAGGACGGAAGCGGCGTTGCGGGAGAGCCGGAACAAGTACCAGACGCTTTTTGAGGACGCCAACGACGCGATCTTCGTGGCATCGGCCGATACCGGAATCATTCTGGACGCGAATCAAAAAGCCGAGCAGCTCACCGGCCGGTCCAGGGGCGAACTCATCGGCATGCACCAGACGGCGCTGCACCCCAAGGCACAGGAAGCATACGCGAAGACTGCGTTTCAAAGGGATGCAAAACAGCAAAGAACCGTCCTCTATGACGATTTTATCATTCAGCACAAGGATGGGCGGAACATTCCCGTGGAGATCAGCCCGTCCTTTATCGAAGTGCGGGGCTCGCCGTGTGTGTTAGGCATTTTTCGGGACGTCAGCGAAAAGCGGCAGTGGATAGAAACCCTTCAACGATACGAGGCCGTCATCAAAGCGGTGACGGACCCGGTCTCTTACGTGGACCGGGATTACATTTATCGAATTGTGAGCGACGCCTACCTGAAAAATTACAGCAAAAGGCGGGATGAGATCATCGGACATCCGGTTTGGGAGATGATGGGAGAGGATCAGTTCGAAAACGTCGTTCGCCCCCGCCTGGATCGCTGTTTCAATGGAGAATCCGTTCGTTATGAGGATTGGTTTTCCTACCCTGACAGGGATAGGGTATATTACGAAGTTTGCCTATACCCGGTGTTTGATAACGATGGCGACGAGATCGTCGGCGCGAGTGTATTCCTCAGGGATCACACCGCGCAAAAAGAGGCCGAAATCGCGCTGAAAGAAAGCGAGGAACGCTTCCGCCGCATTGTCGAAACCGCCGAAGAAGGAATCTGGCTGGTTGACCCCAAATGGGAGACCGAATTCGTGAACAATCGAATGGCGGACATGCTCGGTTATCAGCCTGATGAAATGATTGGACGGCAACTGTTATCGTTTATGGATGAACAGGAGCAATCCCGGGCGCGGGAATTGATGGTTCGCCGTGAACAGGGCGTCCATGAAACCCATGAATTTAAATTTCAGCGGCGGGATGGGACGGATCTCTGGACGATCGTTTCGGCGAACGCGATTAAAAGCGAGGACGGACAATTCATGCATGCGTTGGCCATGGTTACCGACATCACCGATCGCAAATGTGTTGAGGGTGCCCTGCAAACGTCCCTGGCCGAAAAGGAAGTCCTCCTGCGCGAGATCCACCACCGGGTCAAGAACAACATGCAGGCAATCTCCGGTCTACTGCGAATGCATGCCAGAAGGGCCGACGACGCCCGATTGACGGAGATCTTCACCGACTGCCGGGATCGCATCGGAGCCATGGCCCTGATTCACGAGGCCCTCTACCAGTCCGAAAACCTGGCGAAGATCGACTTCAAAGCCTACCTCAAGAAGCTCTGCCGAAACCTCGCCCGAGCCCATGACGCCCAGAGACGAAGAATCGACCTGACGGCAAGCGCGGCCGACGTATCCATGGACATGGACCAAGGGATCGCCGTGGGCATGATCATCGCCGAACTGATCTCCAACGCCTTCAAGCATGCCTTTCCCAACGACGAGGGCGGCGCCGTATCCGTCCATCTGGACCGCGAAGACGGCGAGAACGTCCGGCTCATCGTCTCGGATACGGGGAAAGGCCTGCCGTCGGATTTCGATATCCGGAATCCGCCGTCCCTCGGAATGCGGCTGGTGGTAGGCGCAGTTACCCGGGAGCTGGGCGGGCGCATCGAGTCGAAAAACGACGGCGGTTCGGTATTTGTCATTTGGTTTGAATGCGGCAGCGCATGAAGACATTGTCATATTGCGCATCGCCGTGCATCCCGGAACAACCAAATCGGAAAGAAATTTTGACAAGAAGTCGCAAAAGTGGTAATAAATATTACCAGTATGAGCATATACCGGTAATCATTATAACCCAAAGGTGGGATGATGATAGACGTTCTCAAATCGATCATATTGGATTTCCAGGAACTCATACCGTTTACGGGCGTTCCCCGCCGTCTGAAATTCGAAACGGTCCCCGGAAAAGCGACGGTATGTATCGGCGTGCGCCGCTGCGGGAAATCCACCTGGTTGTTCCAGGTCATGAAACGGCTTTTGGCCGGGGGTGTTTCGCGAGCGAACATCCTCTATCTCAATTTTTTCGATGACCGACTCCACCACCTGAAACGGGAAGGGATCGGCCGGATCACCGAAGCGTATTTTTCGATGTATCCGGAGAAAAAGAACACGGAGACGGTGTACTGTTTTTTCGATGAAATACAGGCGGTAAACGGATGGGAACCCTTTGTGGACCGACTGATGCGGACCGAAAACTGCGAGGTGTATCTCACGGGTTCTTCCGCACGGATGTTATCCAGGGAAATCGCCACACAAATGCGCGGCCGGTCGCTCTCGTGGGAACTGTTTCCTTTTTCGTTCAGGGAATTTCTGGACTGGAAGCAGATTGACGGCGCCGGGCCCATGAACACCAAAAAACGTCTGACCATTCAAAAAGCCTTTGACGAATTTCGGGAAACCGGCGGGTTTCCGGAAGTTTGCGGTCTCGACCGCCATTTGCGGATCAAAATTCATCAGGAATATTTTCAGACGGTTTTATTCAGAGACGTGGTGGAACGGCATGATATTTCACATCCTCGGGCCATCCGGGACCTGGCTCACCGATTGATCGACAATGCCGCGTCTCTTTATTCCATAAACAGCCTGACCGGATATTTGAAATCCCGGGGGCACAAAGCCCCGAAGTCGGCGGTCTCGGATTATTTGGAATGGTTTGAAGATGCATATTTTCTGTTTACGGTGAAACGCTTCGACGCGTCCCGCGCGCGAAGACAGGTCAATCCGAAAAAGATCTATTGTATCGATCATGCCCTGGCCGCATCGGTGGCCACCGGCATATTGGTCAATTCCGGTCACCTTTTGGAAAACATGGTATTCACGGCCCTCCGCCGCATATCTTCCGGAATTTTTTATTATAAAACAAAAAGCGGAAAGGAAGTGGACTTTGTTGCAAGCCTTGGGAACGGATCAAGGATGCTCATGCAGGTTTGCGAATCCATGGCCGATCCCAAAACCCGGAAACGGGAGATCGATGCGTTGAACGACGCCATGACCGAGTTGGAATTGAAGTCGGGAACCATTGTAACGCTTTATGAAGAAGAGACCCTTGCGGTCGATTCCGGAACAATAGAAGTTGTCCCCGCATGGCGTTATTTGCTTGAAACGGCTGAATGAAAATGTCCGCCGTCGAGGATGCAGGTGACCTTGATTTGTCATCCGTCTCAACGTGGAAGTAGCATTGAAGCGAATGAAAACCGGCAACGGCGCCAAATGGGTCATCTATTTCAACTGTAAGCAAGAGCCGCAAAGGTGATGATAACAGGAGAGAACCATGCTTGAAAAGCCCGCCTACGAGGAATTGGCGCAGCGCGTCAGGGAGCTGGAAGCGGCGGAAGCCGAATGGAAAAAGACGGAAGCGGCGTTGCGGGAGAGCAGGGCAAAGTACCGAACCCTGTTTGAATCCGCCAACGACGCCATCTTTATCGCCTCTGCCCAAACCGGCATTCTCCTGGACGCCAATCAGCAGGCCGAAAGGATCACAGGCAGAAGCAGAACAGAGATCATCGGTCAGCACTTTACAGAGCTGCATCCCAGAAAATATCAGGCCCGGGCAAAGGCAAATTTTGAAAATGACTTCAAACGAAAGGGGAAGCAGGTTTATCAGGACTTTGCTGTCCAGCATAGCGATGGACGAAAGATACCGGTTCAGATCAGCCCTTCTCTCATTGAAATTCAAGGAGAACCTTGTCTTCTCGGCATCTTTCGGGATGTTTCCGAACAGAAAAAAGCGGAGAAGGCCCTGATAGAGAGCGAAAACCGCTACCGCTCGATCTTTCGCAACAGGCACGTGGTCATGCTGATCATCGATCCGGACAGCGGCGACATACGGGACGCCAACCCGGCGGCCGTGGTGTATTATGGGTGGTCCTATGAAGAGCTGACCGGGATGAATATCAAACAGATCAACACCCTTGCTCCGGAAGAGGTCGAGAAGGAAATGCGGGCGGCCGATCAAATGGGTCGAAACCATTTCCATTTCCGGCACCGGTTGAAAAACGGCGTCGTCCGGGATGTGGAAGTGAGCAGCGGTCCCGTCGAATTTGGTGAGAAAAGGTTTCTGTGTTCCATTGTCCGGGATATCACCGAACAGAAACGGGCGGAACAGGCGCTGAGGGAGAGCGAGGCAAGCCTGAAAAAATCACAGGAAATCGCAAAGCTGGGAAGCTACCAGACAGATTTGAAAGAAAACCACTGGACGGCTTCGGACGAATTTTACCGGATTTTCGGCCTGCCCAAGAAAGAGAAATACACCCAGGAAGAATTTCAGGCGCTCGTGCATCCCGACGATTTCGATGATGTCATGGCCCATTTTCATGCGTGTCTCCGGGAGCAAAAACCGTTCAATTACCAGTATCGATGCATCAAACAGGACACCGGAGACGTGATTTATGTTCAGAGTACCAGCGATATCATGTTTCATCATGACGGAACACCCGAGAAAATGTTTGGGATCAAACAGGACATCACCGATCGAAAAAAGGCTGAGCTATCCCTACAGGAAAGTCAATCCCGCTTCCGCCTCATCTTCGAGCAATCCACGGCCGGCATTGCCATTGCGTCCGCGGACGGTCGTTTCATCGACGCCAATCAGGCGATATGCGACATGCTCGGATATACACGGGCGGAACTGCTTCTGATGACCGTGCTCGATGTGACGCAACCCGATGATCGGGAGCTGTCGTTTCAGAGGGACCGGCCTGTTTTGAATGGGAAACAAGACGCTTACCGTCTCGAAAAACGGTTTCGCCATAAGGCGGGCCACACGGTATGGGCCGATCTGTCCTCGAATGTGATTCGGGATGATATCGGAAACATTCGGTATGCCATCGGCGTGGTGGTGGACATCACAAGGCGTAAACAAGCCGAGGAAGAACTCAAAACCAGTGAACGGAAATTTAGAAATATCGCGGAAAGTATTCCTGGCCTGGTGTTGAAATACAAAGTGAACCCAGACAAAAGCGATGAACTGTTGTACATCAGCAAAGGCGTGGAAGATATCTATGGGATCCCCCAGGACAAGGCGGCCGATGCCGTTCGATTGCTCTGGGAACGGGTCCATCCGGACGATCTGCAAGCCTTGACCGAATCGGTCAAAAGATCCGCCGAGACCCTTTCATTCTGGGAAACGGAATTCCGGGTTGCCTTGCCGGACGGCAAAACAAAATGGCTCCACTCCCGCGGATTGCCAACGAAACAAGATGACGGCGGCGTTGTATGGGATAGTCTGGGCATAGACATCACCGATCGCAAACGGGCGGAAGCAAAATTGACAGAAAGCGAAGCCCGGTTCCGTGCCATATTCGAGCAGGCCGCCGCCGGTATTGCCGTTGCCTCCATACCCAGCGCCGAGATCATCGACACAAATCAGGCGCTGTGCGATATGTTGGGATACACACGGGAAGAACTGTGCAGACTCACCGTTACCGATATCACCTACCCCGAAGACTGGGAAGAGGAATTTTCCCGTGCGCAACCGATACTGGATGGCAAACAGGATACGTTCAATTTGGAAAAACGCTATCGCCATAAAAACGGCGATTTGGTGTGGGCCTACCTTTGGTCGACGGTGGTCCGGGATGAAAACGGAAGCATCCAGTATGCCATCGGCGTTGTTGTCAATATCACCGAGCGGAAACGCGCGGAGGCAGCCCTGCAAAAATCCCTGACCGAAAAAGAGGTCCTTCTGCGGGAAATCCACCACCGGGTCAAGAACAACATGCAGGCCATCTCCGGCTTGCTGCGGATGCACGCCAGAAGAACCGAGGACGCCCATTTGACGGAGATCTTCAACGACTGCCGGGATCGCATCGGGGCGATGTCCCTGGTTCATGAGGCCCTTTACCAGTCGGAGAATCTGTCGAAGATCGACTTCGAAGCCTATCTCGGGCAACTTTGCCGAAACCTCGGCCAGGCTCATGACGCCCGAGGAAAAGGGATCACTCTGACGGCAAGCGCCGCGGACGTGTCTCTGAACATGGACCAGGGCATCGCCGTGGGCATGATCATCGCCGAACTGATCTCCAACGCCTTCAAGCATGCCTTTCCCAACGACGAGGGCGGCGCCGTATCCGTCCATCTGGACCGCGCGGACGGCGGTACCGTCCGGCTCGTGGTCTCCGATACGGGAAAGGGCCTGCCGCCGGACTTCGACATCCGAAATCCGCCGTCCCTCGGGTTGCGGCTGGTGTCGGGCGCCGTGACCCGGGAACTGGGGGGGAGCCTGGCGGTGGAAAAGGACAACGGGGCCCGGTTTATCATCCGGTTTAAATGTGATAACCACTAGCGGCGATTCAACATTACCGGATAAAAGAACCTCATTCCGAAACAGAACCGCACCCACCCCAGAAACCGGATAAGAATCATGAAATCTGAAAAGCCCACATATGAAGAATTGAAGAAACGGGTCGAGGAACTGGAGAAGGCGGCATCCGAGCGCATTGATTACGAAGCCGCCCTGAGAAACACTCAAAAGCGTTTTATCGCGCTTTACGAGCAGGCACCCGTGGGAATCGCCGTCATCGACTCCCGAACCGGACAATTTCTGGACGTCAATGACGCGTATTGCCGCATCGTCGGTTATCCGAAACCGGACATGCTGGTGATGGATTTCATGCGGATCACCCACCCCGACGACCTGCGGGAAGACCTCGATAACATGGCCCGGCTGCGGGCGGGCGAAATTTCGCGTTTTCAGATGGAAAAGCGGTACTTCAGAAAAGATGGTTCCATCGTGTGGGTATCCCTCACCGTCGTGCCGCTTTGGGAAGAAAGGGCCGATCCGCTGCACCACATCGCGATCGTGGAAGACATCACCGAAAGAAAACGGTCGGGGGAAGCTCTCAAAATCAGCGAACGGACGTTTCGAAACATCGCTGAAAATATGCCGGGAATGGTATTGAAATACAAGCTGAATCCCGATGGAAGCGACGAACTGCTCTACATCAGCAAAGGCGTTGAAGATATCTTTGAAGTTACAAAGGAAGCTGTCGTGAACAACAACAAACTGCTGTGGGACCGCATTCACGGCGACGACCTGAAAGGCTACGTCGAATCCATAAAAGCGTCGGCGAAAAACCTGTCTCCCTGGGAACGGGAACACCGAATCCGACTGCCCGACGGCAGGGTGAAATGGACAAACAGCCGAGGCGTGCCCGCCCAACAGGAGGACGGCAGCGTTGTCTGGGACACCTTGGCGGTGGACATCACCGACCGAAAAAAAGCGGAAGAAGCCCTGCGCGAGGCCCATGCCTTTTTGCAACGGATCATCGACAACTCCCTTTCCCTGATTGTCGCCAAGAACCGGAAAGGCGAGTACATTCTGGCCAATGACATCAGCGCGCAATTGCTCGGCCTTCAAAAAGATGACATGACCGGCAAGACCGATTACGACCTGTTCCCGAAAGAAACGGCGGAACGGCTGGCCGCGGACGACGGGAAAGTCTTTGAAACCGGCGCGCCCCTGCACGCCGAGGAGCAATTTCAGATCCGGCACCGGAACTATACCTTCACGACCACCAAATTTCCATTGTTCGACGCCGACGGCGAGCTGTACGCGATCTGCGCCATGGCGACGGACATAACAAAACGCATCGAGTTGGAACGCGCCCTGAAGGCGAGCGAGGAACGGTTCCGCGCCATATTCGAACAGGCGTCCGCCGGCATCGCCACCGCAACGGCGGAAGGGCGGTTCCTGGAGACCAACGGGGCGTTGCGCGGCATGCTGGGATACACCGATGAAGAATTGTTGGAAATGACGGTCTACGACATCACATTCCCCGAAGACAGGGAACGACAGATGGAAAAAGACAGGCCCGTGCTGGAGGGAAATGAGAACACCGTCTCCCTTGAAAAACGGTTTGTCCATAAAGACGGCCATCCGGTGTGGGCAAAACTATCATCCCAGGTCATTCGGGATGAAGATGGGAAGATTCAATACGTGATCGGCGTGTTGGTGGACATCAACGAACAAAAGCGGGCGGAAGCGGAACTCCAAAAAAGCAATGCCCTGTTGGAAGCCACCGGCCGCATGGCGCGGGTCGGCGGCTGGGAACTGGATACGGCGACCTCCATGGTGAGCTGGACCGAAGAGACCTGCCGCATCCATGAAGTCCCCATGGACCAAAAACCGCCGCTTGAAGAGGCGCTTGTTTTTTACCCCCCCGAAGCCAAGGAGCCGTTGACCCAGGCCATACAACGGGCCATGGACCATGGCGAGCCCTACGATCTGGAAATCCCGTTTGTCACGGCAAAGGGCCGATCGCTCTGGGTGCGCACCATCTGCCGACCGGAGGTCGTCGATGGGAAAACCGTCAAACTGTCCGGCACGTTCCAGGACATCACCGTCCGCAAGAACGCGGAAATGGCCCTCAAGAACGCCCTCGCCGAAAAGGAAACGCTCCTGCGCGAGATCCACCATAGGGTCAAAAACAACATGCAGACCATCGTCGGCCTGCTGCGGATGCACGCCCGAAAGGCAGATGACGGCCAATTGACACAGATTTTCAGCGACTGCCGGGACCGCATCACGGCCATGTCCCTGATCCACGAATCCCTCTATCAGTCCGACGACCTGGCCCGGATCGATTTCGGGGCTTACCTCAAAAAACTTTGCCGAAACCTCGGCCGGGCGTATGATACCGAGGGGAAAGGCGTCGCGCTGGAAATTAACGTTGACAATGTCTCGCTGAACATGGACCAGGGGATCGCCGTGGGGATGGTGGTCACCGAGCTGATCGCCAATGCCTTTAAACATGCGTTCCCCGGGGACAAAGGGGGCAACGTCTCGGTCACCCTGTCCAGTCTCGACGCGGAATCCGTCGAGCTGATGGTGGCGGACGACGGGAAAGGCATTCCGCCCGAGGTCGATCCCTTCGATTCCGGTTCGATCGGGCTGCGGCTGGCGACAGCGGCCGTCATCCGGGAGCTGGGCGGCACCATGGACGTGGAACGGGACAACGGCGCGCGGTTTATCATTCGGTTCAAATGCGAACCTCCGAGGTTTCCAAAACCTCGGAGGTCCGGCGCCGGAATCAAACCTGCAATAAAGCCCCGCGCGGTTTCCAAAACCCCGTAGGCCCCCGCTGAATAGAGAAAGGAGAACGCATGGACCCTGCGAAAATCATGATCGTCGAG
>CAYSLC010000198.1:0-8663 GCA_964431545.1 uncultured Desulfobacteraceae bacterium
CCAACGTACAGGCCATGGTCGAATTGACATCCCCGACCACCACCACGAGGTCGGGGCTCTGTTCACCGAGGATCTTTTCATAGGCGATCATCACCCTCCCGGTCTGTTCCGCGTGGGAGCCGCTGCCCACACCGAGGTGGAGATGGGGTTCGGGCAGTCCCAGGTCCTGGAAGAAGACATCCGACATGTTGAGGTCGTAATGCTGGCCGGTGTGGACGATCATCGGCTCCGCCCAAGGATGTCGGGTCAACTCATGGTACAGGGGGGCGATCTTCATGAAGTTCGGCCTGGCGGCCGCGATGAGGTGTATCCGCATGGGTTGTACTGTCGCTCCTGACAGGGGTTCAGATCGAAGCTATCCGGCCGCGGCCCACTTCTTTTCGAGCTTTTTTAGCAGCAGGTATACGAAAAAGAGGAAGATGAAGGCGAAGACAAAGACGAGGATACCGGAGGCTTCGTGCAGAAACCCCTGGGCTGCCTGGGCTCCCATATATCGGGCCATGAACGCGGTAACCGTCAGTCTGAGGATGTTCACCGCCACCGCAATGGGGATGGCGGAGAAAAAGAGGATCCATTTGCTCACGGTCCGGAGAGTTGCGATGTAGGCGAATGCGCCGCTCAAGGCGAGCAGGGAGGTCAGGGAACGGAGGCCCGAGCAGGCATCGACCACCTCCAGGCTTGTGTTCGCCAGGTGGAGGACGTTCCCCTCCCGCAGGATCGGGATGCCCATCACCTCGACGGTCCGGGCGGTCAACCGGGCCGCGAAGAGCTGAAGCGGGAAGGCGATCTTGTTCCAGATGATGGCGGGCAGGGGGATCATGAAGATCAGGTACGCGATGGGAACCGAAATCTTCCGGGTGATCGGCCACCCGGTGAAATAGAGGATGATCCCGAACAGGGTCACGATCATGGAAAACCGCATCATGAACTGCTCGGCCCCGACGGTGCCGATGACGAACAGCCCCATGCCGGCCAACAGGAACAGCAGCCCCGTGTTGCTCGGCCGAACCGGGAATCCGGCCAGCTCGTCCTTCTTCTGCCAGATCATGTATCCGGTGATGAAAGGAATCAGAAACCCGTGGGAGTAGTTGTCGTTGGTCATCCAGTCCTGGGTCAAATGGGTCAGGATATCCCAATAGAGGAGCAGGAAAGAGATCGCCATCAGGGCGATGCCGATAATGAGGTTCCGGGGGATGCGGAGCTGCATTGGAGGTCTCTTTTTTAGAGGGTGGATTCAGACCGTGATTAGGACGGGATGTATTCCTGGAGCACGGGATAGAGATCGGCGGCAAAGTCCTTGAGGTTGTCCATTGCCTTTTCCAGGTTGCCGTCTTGGACGCCGGTGATCAGGCGGACGAATGACCCATCGGTCCGTCGACGGGTGATGGAATCGACCACCAGGTAGATCTTCTGCAGGTATTCCGACGCGATGATCCGGCCCCTGGAATGGAACCAGTAGAGGACCGCCTGGCGCTCGTCCCCCTTCCGGAGGATAAGCTTGATCACGTCGATCCGCTTTCGATCCGGGGCATCCACGTCGACGGTTTCGATCTCCGACCGGAGGATCTTCCAGCCGCCGCCGGGCATGCAGTTTTTCGGGGAATGGATCAGGTCCCCCTCCTTCTGGCTCTGGTAGAAGCCGATGTACATCTGCACCTGGCGATGGTCCGGGGTGGAATAGTACCCCAGATAGGAGTCGTCGACCCCGAGGACTTCGTAGATTTTGCTGTCGAAAAACTTCTCCACCCCATGCCACTCGCCGATCTGTTTGGGAAAGGTCGAAAAGGGCTTGTTGGGGTGGACCTCCTCGCTGTGGGAGATATAGCCGACCGAAGCCATGGTCAGCACCATGATTCCGGAGGCGATGATCGCTCTGTTGATGGGCATCATTGGTTCCTCCTCAGTCTCGATTGCGGGGCGGGAAGAAAACGGGTGGGCATTGTGGACACCACATCCACGCGGACCCGGCTCTCCCGGTAGCTGTCCTCCTCGTCGGTCGATTCCACATCCCGGTAGAGGTAGCCCACTCGGAGGGTCAGCCAGTCGAGATGGGTTCGAATCGAAAGCCCCCCACCCCCTTCGAGAATTCGATCATCCCGGAAGGTGTCGTCATCCTCCCGGCGTCGGGTTTCGTTGTCCGTAAATCGGTTGCGCTGGTACGCGCCGTAGACGTCCCCATGGACATACTGGGTGAAACGGTATTCGATGTCGGCCCGCAAATCGTATTGGAAACCGAACCCCAGCCGCTCCCCGCCATAGGTGTCCTCCAGGTAGCCGCTCGATGCCGTGAGATTCAAGAGGCCGTACCGGTTGAACCGCCAAGGCCCCAGTCCGCCGTTCACGGTAACGGCGGCATCGTCATCCGCTGTTTTCAGATCCCGGAGGATCAGCCCCACCTCGAGGAGCAGCGGCAGATCCTCGGTGACGGCGTATTCGATGCCCACGGACGGGTTGTACAGGGTATAATCCGATCGGTCCTCGCCCGTGCCGCGAAAGTCCATCACGGTGTGTTCGTATTGGAGGAAGGCCCTGGTGCGTTTCCCGAGGAACGTCGAGATTTCAAAACGGCCGTCCCAGCTCTCGTAATCATCCGATGGGTCCGAGTAGCCGTCCCCCGTGTAGGAGATCCCCTTCCGATAGAGGATTTCCATCTCCAGGCCGAGCTGATCCGGACGCGCCGGCCTCGATACCTCGATGGAAGGCTCCACGATCTCATACCAGTTGTCGTATCGGTCCTCGGGATCGGAAACCCCATGGTTGGGATAGGAGACGCCCTTTGTGTAGGAGAGCCTCGGGGAAAGGGTGAGCCGGTTGGGGATCAGATGGTAGGTGAGGCCGAACTCCGGGTTCACCTCCTCCTCCCAGTATCCGTCCTCCTCGGGGGTGTCGGAGACGTCGTATCGTTGAAAAAAAAAATCGGCCTCGGTGCTCAGTCTGCCCGGAAGCGGCCAGTAGACGACGGAAAAGGAGGGGCGGTGCCTCGCGCGGTCCTCCACGAACCGATCCTCGTTCTCCACCGTTTGAAAAAGGTATTTCACGGACACCACATTGAGGGGACCGAACGCATGGAGAAATTCGATATCCGTCCGGTTGTCGTAATATCGTTGACGGCTTCGCCGCACCGTTTCGGATTCGATTTCTTCCAAATCCGAAAGGTATTCCCGATCCCCTTCCCGGGAAGCCGGGTCCTCGGTATAGAGGAATTTGTTGCCGAAGGTCAGGGTGGAATGGGGCGAAAGCATCCACCAGGACCAGATGTCGGCATTATGGCGCCAGGAATCGAATTCCGAGAAGCGGTCGTAGAGGCTTCGGCCCAGCTCATATTGGAGTTCGACGCCCCTTGTCCGGTCGGCGAGCTGGGTTGAAAAGCCCGCCGTCAGCACGGCGACCGCTTCGGATTCTTTATTGTCTTCGGACAGAAACAGGTTGTCGGTGTATTCCGTGGTGATGGAGAGCGTGGGTTGAAATCTGAGAAGCAAGTCTGCCCGGGAAGTCGTCGGGAGGAAGAGGAGCATCCAAAAAAGGAGGATCCGTTTCAATAGAGGGAATGGCATTCCGGGGCCGATCAGGGGACGATGATCGTGTCATCCGCCTGAATGGAAACATTCTGCTCCAGGTTCTCCCCTTTCAGGATCTCTTTGTAGTCGACGCGGATCAGCCGTTCCCCCCCCGGTTCCCTCCGGATGAGGATGATCTCGTCCTTGGCGGCCCATTCCGTGAAGCCGCCCGCGAGGGCGAATGCCTGGAGAACCGTATACTGCTTCGATAAAATGTATTCTCCGGTCTTTTGCACCTCCCCCAGCACATAGAACTTCTTGCTCTCGGGCTGTTTCACCCCCACGGTCACCACCGGGGTCTGGATGTAATTCTCCAGTCTCTTTTCGATCTCCCGTTTCAGCTCCACCGGAGACCGGCCGGCCGCCTCCAGGTCGTCCAGCAGCGGAAAGGTGATCATCCCGTCGATTCGGACCGGAACCTCTCTGGTGAAATCGGGCTCCTTCCAGGTGCTGATCTCCAGAATGTCCCCCCTGCCGATCCGATAGGAGGCCTCCGGCCTCCCCTGTTCTTTCTTTTCCCGTTTTTCGGGAGCTGGTTGTTCCACGGGCAGCGTCGGGTTCACGGCGCAGCTGACCGATAACAGGAGACCGATCCAACAACAGATCACAACGGCATTCTTCATGTCAATGCCCCTTTTTTTCAATAGCTCCGCTTGGTCCGTTACACGGACAATTTTTTATATAAACTTGTTTTTATTATAATTTTATGTCTCCGGGGAAACACCCCGGAGACCGGCACAAAAAGGGTTAGGAGCCTACCGCGCGCCTTTTCCGAACAACACGATCTTGATGGTCCGGAGCACGATCATCAGATCCATGAACGTGGACATGTTCTTGATGTAGAACAGATCGTACTTGAGCTTCTCCCGGGCGTCATCCTCATCCGCGCCATACCCGTAGCAGACCTGGGCCCATCCGGTGATCCCCGGTTTGACGGTCAGCCGCTCCCGGTAGTAGGGAATTTGCGTCTCCAGGAGCCGCACGAAATGGGGCCGTTCGGGCCGCGGCCCCACAAAGCTCATCTCGCCTTTCACCACGTTCCAGAGCTGGGGCAACTCATCGAACCGCCACATTCGAAGGTACCTTCCGACATGGGTGATTCTTCGATCGTTCTCCCTAGCCCAGGCCGGACCGCCGCTGATCCGTTCGGCATGCTCCACCATGGATCGAAATTTATAGATCTGGTAGCTCCGGCCGTTTTCTCCACACCGCTCCTGGGTGAAAAAGACGGATCGTCCCGCCGGGTCCCTCTCCTCGATATGGGCCGTGATCAGCGAGACCATCTCCCACACGGGGTCGATCCCCTCCGCTTTACAACGTTCTCGGTAACGGGTCCATACGTTTGCCGAGGCGGCCCGGTCGTCCGTCTCAGGATCGATCACCCTTTTTTTCAGGAGTTCTCCGATTTTCCCGGCGGGGCTTGTCCCTTCCTCTCCGCACAGGGATGCGAACCATCGCCAACGATCCACCGCATTCAGATCCAACCTCTTGTTATCGAGCTTGATCATCGCGGCAACGACCCCGAATACAGGCAAAAAGAGTGCCAACAGAAAAACGGAAAGGAGCAAGTCCAGCGACCGTTTCAACAGGCGCCTGGCCCAGGGCTTTCGAAATCCGTCCGAGAAGATCAGCCACCCCGGATGGATGTGTTCCACGATCAGCTTCCCCGTCAGCATCTCATAGAAGCTCGATCCCTCGAGCACTTCGATGCCGCCGAACCTGCACCGAAGCAGCTCCTCGGTGGGGAAAGCGCCTCTCCGCTCCTTTAGTGCCACAACTATTTTTTCTACGTCCAGCGCTTTTGCCAGTTCACAGAGACCATCGTAATGCTTTTTGCGGATCTCCGCAATCTCGGTTTCGCTCGATATGTCCACCGGTTCGGGCCGCTCAAAGACCACCGCCGCCACCAGGTAGCCGCAATCGTTTCGATCGTGAATCTGGCCCAGGATATCCTTGGCGAGCCGGGTCGATCCCACGATGATGATCTTCTGATTGAACAACCCGAGGCTCAGGACCTTGAAATAGGCCACCCGCCATGAGACGACGAAGAGGATGACGAACCCGATGCCGACAATGAAGATTCCCTTCCCCATGATCGCGTTCGGGAACAGCAGATAGATCCCGGCGAGGAGAATGGCCGCCGCCCCCAAGGCCTGGAGGAGCCGAATGGCCATCTCCGGTATGGTATCGGTGATTTCCAGGTCGTACAGATCATTGTAATAGAGGCAGGCTTGGCAGATCACCGTGATCAGCAACGCCTTGAGAAGGACCAGGGGATCGCCGGCCATCTTCTCGGAGCCCGAGAGAAGCAGCGCGGAGATGCAGACCGACAGGAAGATGACCGTTCCCTCGCCGACAACAAAAAAGATATTCCGAATGGGGTAATACTGCTTGAAGATCCTCAGCATGTAAGGTTTATGGATCCGATTTTATTTGTAGTAGGAGTAGTACTTCTTGTATCCTTTGATATACTTGTAGATGTGGGACCGGCTTTCGGACTTGTTGATGACGGCGCCGAGGATCCGATCCTTGCCGATGGTGTCGAACAGGGCGTCCAGAAGGCTTTTCGGGGTGGCGCCGTATTTGATCACCAGGATGATGTTATCGACATGCTTGGCGATGGTCCGGGCTTCGGAGACGAGCAGCGGCGGCGGTGAATCGAGAAACACGTAATGGTCGCCCAATCGGGACCGGATCTCCTCCATGAAGGCGGATATCCGCTCCGAGGAGAAGAGTTCGGCGGGGTTCGGGGCCGGCTGTCCCCCCGGCAGGATCAGCAGATCCTCCAGGTCGACGGTTTTAAGGCAGGTATCGAGGGGCGCGATGTTGGAAAGATACTCGGTGAGGCCCGGGGTTTCATCGATCTCGAAAAGCTTGTGCACCACCGGGCGCCGGAGATCGCAATCGATGAGGACGGCTTTCTTCCCGAGGCTCTGGGAGATGCTGACGGCGAGGTTCGCCGCCACGAACGACTTCCCCTCGCCGGGTTGGGCGCTGGTCATCATGACGATCCGGGGGGAATCGATCTTGGTCCGGATGATTTTGAACTGTTCGGATTCGATGGAGTACGGCTTTGAATAAGCTACCAGCTTCTCGTTCATCGGATGTCCATCTCGTATCGGGGTGGAAGGCAACTATGGCGGGCTCCGGCTGCTGTCACGGGGTTTATATGGAGAAAGCCGTGGAGCCGCCGGCAAATCACTTCATAAAAACCGTTTGATCACGCTCATCGTTTCATCCACGCCTTTCAGCGCGATAACGGCAAAACCGGAGAAGAGGCAGATGCCGATCATGGCGAACACGAAGCTGGCCGCCCAGTTGACGCCTTTCAAGGTCCGGTCTCTCACGCGGTAGATCTTGGGGATGGTGGCCATGGCCGGAATCCCGATGGCCTCGAGGTCGTCGGAGCTTCGGATGGAGGTGTCGAAGAAATCGATCAGGAATATAAGACCGGCCCCCAGGCCGAGGCCGCCCGCCAGGCAGATGGCCAGCAGTTTTTTCAGGTCGGGGGAGATGGGCTTTTGCGGCAGGGTTGCCGGATCGAGAATCCTGAACTGCTCCCCCTTGGCCTTTCTTTCCATACTCACCGCCATCTCCGCCTCGATCTTCCGATCCAGGAGGGAACTGTAGGAACCCTGAATGTTTTTGTAATCCCTTTTTAGCGTGATCAGCTCCTGCTCCCGTTTGGGGGCCGCCTCCACCCGCCGCTGGTACTCGTCGATCTTCCCCTGGATCTCCGCCATATCCCTTTCGATTAGTCCGATCTCCTCGGAGATCTCCCTGCGCTTTTCCGCTGTCTCCCTTTGCAATGCCTTTTTCTGGATTTCGAACGTGTTCACAAAGGAGATGCCCAGGTCATCGGGTTCGGGCTCCTCCTCCTCGGGTGTCTCGCTTTTCGCCAGCTCTTGGTATTCGAGTTCCCTCTCTTTTTTCTCGATGGTCTTTTTGAGTCGGACCACGTCGGGGTGCTGTTCCGTGTATTTGGAAAGCAGGGCCTCGTAAGCTTGCTTCAGTTGCTCCAGTTCCGATGCGGCGCCCACGTCTTCGAAATCGTCTTCCAACATCAGTCCGTCGAACATGTCCTGCTGGCCCTGGAACATGGAGGCCTGCTGCTCGATGGCTTTCAACCTCTCTTCGGCCTCCCTCTCGTAGTCCGCCATCCTTGATCGCGCTTCCCTGAGGCTCTGCTGTTTTTCGTTGTACGTCAACTGAAGCCGGTCCAGCACGCGGAGATTCGAGTTGAGCTGCTCGGGGAGTTCCCCCATGTTTTCGGTCCGATAGGCCTTCATGGCCTCTTCCACCTCCACGAGGCGCTGGCGCATCTCCTCGAGCTGCCCGTCCAGGAACTCACTGGTGCCGATGGCCTTGGTCTCCCGGACCCTGAGATTGATGTCGATGAAGTATGTGGCCAGGGCGTTGGCCACATCCCGGACGAGTTTCGGCTCGCTGCCCTTGAAGGTTATGGAGAAGGCGTCGGCCCCGCCCCGGGCACGAGTGACGTTGATGTCGATTCTTTTCCGGAGGCTTTCCAGCTTGTCCTCCAGAAACATGTCCTTCTGCTCCGGCTTGGAGAAGAGGTTGAATCGGTCGATGATCTCCTCCAGGCTGGTCCGGCTCATCACTTGCTGTTTGATGGTGTCGAGCCTGGCGGGCAGATTGTCATCCACGATGGATGACACATAGCGGCTCGGCACCCGTTGGGGTTCCACCAGGATGAGGGTTCTGGCTTCGTAGATTCTTGGGAGGGTGATCGCCTTGTAGATCCCGAAGGCCATGGCGATGCAAAACGGAATGATGATGAACCATCGCTTCCGGATGGCCAGGGCGATATAATGGCGGATCTGTCTTTGAAGCTGTGGGGTGACTTGGACTTGTGACATGGCAAATAACCCTTTGCATCGATTTTAGGGAATCTTATTTGATACAACGGTCAGAACACGGTATTAGAATACGCATTTTACGCCGAAATATCAAGAAACGAAAGATGGGCGGCGGATCCTTTAGGGTCTTGCCGCTTTTCTTTTATCAAAGGAAAGTGGTATTCTGTCTTTATGGATTGAATCGGGCTGGTTGCATTAAACTGAGGTTGACTTGGGCGCTTATTTA
>CAYSLC010000198.1:8673-10154 GCA_964431545.1 uncultured Desulfobacteraceae bacterium
GATTCAGATACCGTAATTAGAATACGCATCTTGGGCTGAAATATCAAGAAACGAAAGAGGGGCTGCAGATCCTTTTAAGGCCTTGCCGCGTTCCCTTTGTCAAAGGAAAATGGTATTCTGTCTTCATGAGTTGACTCGGGTCGGCTGGAATAAAAGGGGGATGACTTGGGTTCCTATTTTCCTGACTTTTCGGGCGGGGGGCGACAACAATGAAGAGAAAGCTTCTGATCATCGAGGATGAAAAGGCCATCGCCAAGCAGATGAAGTGGGGGTTGACCGATGAATACGATGTTTTCATCGAACATGACGCGGACAAGGCCCGGCGGTTGATCCGTACGGAATCGTTTCCGGTGATGACGTTGGATCTGGGGTTGGAGCCGGAGCCGGACAACCCGAAGGTGGGGTTCCGGTTACTGGAAGAAATTCCGACACTGGCGCCGAATGCCAAGGTGATCGTCATCACGGGGAACGCCGAAAAGGAGAATGCCGTCAAGTCGATCGCCCTGGGGGCGTCGGATTTCTGTACGAAGCCGATCGAGCTGGATCTCTTGAAGATTATCCTCGATCGGACGTACAGGATCTTTGAATTGGAGGAGGCCAACCGGAACCTGCTGGAGACCTCGAAAGACACGTCCGCTTTGTGCGGGATGATCGGCGTGTCCGGGGCCATGAAGAAGGTGTTCGAGCTGATCCAGCAGGTGAGCCGGACCGATTACCCGATCTTTATCCAGGGGGAGAGCGGGACGGGCAAGGAGATGGCCTCCACGGCGGCCCACGGACTGAGCCGGAGGGCGGACAAGCCGCTGATCATTTTGAACTGCGCGGCCATTCCGGAAAATCTATTGGAGAGCGAGCTGTTCGGCCATGAGAAAGGGGCGTTTACGGGGGCCACGGCAAAAAAGATCGGGAAATTCGAGCAGGCCGACGGGGGGACCCTGTTTCTGGATGAGATCGGGGACATGCCCCATGATCTTCAGGCCAAAATCCTCCGGTTTCTCCAGGAGGGGACGTTCGAGCGGGTGGGCGGCAACAAGACCATGAAGGTGGATGTCCGCATCATCGCGGCCACGAATGTGGACATCGGCAAGGCGATTGCCGAGGGGCGTTTTCGGGAGGATCTGTTTTACCGTCTGAATGTGGTGCCCATCGTCATGCCGCCGTTAAAGGAGCGGCAGGAGGACATCCTGGTGCTGGCCAATCATTTTATCCGGGAAGAATCGAAACAGGTGGGGGGCGGGCAAATCAAATTGTCCCAAGCGGCGGCGGCGGCCTTGACCAGCCATGAGTGGCCGGGGAATGTGCGGGAGCTTCAGAACCGGATCCGACGGGCCATGGCCACGGCGGCCGATGGGGTGGTTACGCCGGGTAGCCTGGGGTTTACCGATGAGGCAGCGGGAAAGGAGGGGGGGAAGCAGACGACGCTGAGAGAGGCGCGGGAAAGTGCGGAGATCCGGGTGATCCGCCAGGTTATGGAGATTACC
>CAYSLC010000199.1:0-10127 GCA_964431545.1 uncultured Desulfobacteraceae bacterium
GAGAACAACCGGGCCAAGCAGGCGGTGAAGAAGCTGGTCCACAGCCACAAGGTTTCCGCCCTTATCGGGCCGTCCCGGAGCGGCACCAGCAAGATCCTGATCCCGGATGTGGAGAAGGCCGGGATCCCCATGATCTCCTGCGCGGCGGCCGAGTCGATCACGACCCCCGTCAAGAAGTGGGTCTTCAAGGTGGGGCAGAACGACAGCGACGCCGTCCGCCGGATCTACGAACACATGAACAAGAAGGGGTACAAGAAGGTGGGGCTCATCACCGGCACCACCGGATTCGGCAATGCCGGCCGGAGCCAGCTCAAGGAGATGGCCGGGGACTACGGCATCGAGATCGTGGCCGACGAGACCTACGCCCCCGGAGACACCGACATGACCGCCCAGCTCGTCAACATCAAGAACGCCGGGGCCGAGGCGGTGATCAACTGGTCCATCGTGCCGGCCCAGTCCATCGTCCCCCAGAACATGCGCCAGCTCAAGATGGACATCCAGCTCTACCAGAGCCACGGCTTCGCCAACGTCAAGTACGCCGAGGCGGCGGGCGAGGCGGCCGAGGGGCTGATCTTCCCCGCCGGACGGCTCATGGCGGTGGACACCCTGCCCGACGACAATCCCCAGAAGGAGGTCCTCAAAGGATACAAGACCGCCTACGAGTCCCGGTACGACGAACACGTGAGCACCTTCGGCGGCCACGCCTACGACGCCCTTTGGATCATCGTCGACGCCCTCAAAACGGTGGGGCCCGACCCGGCCAAGATCCGGGCCCACATCGAGGACATGCGGTTCGTGGGGACCGGGGGGATCTTCAACTTCTCCGCCGAGGACCACTGCGGCCTCGACAAGTCGGCCTTCGAGATGCTCACCGTCAAGGACGGCAAGTTCGTCGTCCTCGGAGAGTAGGGACGGGACAATCCGGCGCCGGCGGGGGGGACGGCCTCTCCGCCGGTTTCCGACCCAGCGGCCAGAGAGCGCGATGAACACCGGCAACGCCGTTTCCGACCTCCTCCAGTTCCTCTTCATGGGCCTCCAGCGGGGGGCCATCTACGCCATGGTGGGGATGGGGTTCAACATCATCTACAACGCCACCGGGGTGATCAACTTCGCCCAGGGGGAGTTCGTGGTGCTGGGGGGGCTGATGATGGTGACCCTGACCATGAAGACGGGTCTGGCCATGCCCGTGGCCCTGGTTCTGACGGTCCTTTTCGTCACCGTCATCGGGATCCTCATGGAGCGGTTCACCATCAAGCCGGTGAAGCACCCCACCGTGCTGCGGCTGATCATCATCACCATCGCGGTCTCCATCCTTCTCAAGGGGACGGCCATGTGCTTCTGGGGCAAAGGGTCCCACTTCATGCGCCATTTTTCCTCCACCGAACCCCTGGAGGTCCTGGGGGCCACCATCCTGCCCCAGACCCTCTGGATCATCGGAATCCTGGCCCTTGTGGTGGCCGGCCTGAACCTCTTCTTCAACCACACCATGGCCGGCAAGTGCATGCGGGCGTGCGCCATCAACCGGGACGCGGCCCGGCTGGCCGGAATCAACGACCGGAACATGGTGATGCTCTCCTTCGCCCTCTCCGCCGGGATCGGGGCCCTGGCCGGGATCATCATCACCCCCATCATCCAGATGGACTACGCCCGGGGGGCCCTGCTCGGCCTCAAGGGGTTTGGGGCCGCCGTGGTGGGGGGGCTGGGCAACAGCATGGGGGCGGTGGCGGCCGGGCTGCTTTTGGGGATCATCGAGGCCATGGGGGGCGGCTACATCTCCTCCCATTACATGGACGCCATGGCCCTGATGATCCTGCTGGTGGTCCTCTTCATCCGGCCCGCCGGGATCTTCGGCAGCTCCGAGGCCTCCCGGCTCAAGGAGTTTTAACCGGCCGCCATGGGAAGCCGCGACTACATCGGCCTCGGGATGACGGCGGCGCTGGCCGCCGGGGTTCCCCTCTTCGTTCAGAACCCCTACTATTTGGGGATCTTCGTCTTCACGGCGTTGAACTGCCTCGCCTGCGTCGGGCTGTGCCTCCTCATGGGGTACGCGGGGCAGATCTCCCTGGGGCATGCGGCCTTCGTGGGGATCGGCGCCTATGCCGCGGCCATTCTCACCACCCGGACCGGATGGTCCCCCTGGGCCGCCATGGGGGCCGGCGCCGGGATCTCCATGGGGATCGGAATCCTGGTGGGGGTACCGTCTTTGCGCCTCAAGGGCCACTACCTCGCCATGGCCACCCTGGGGTTCGGGGCCATCGTCCACATCGTCGGGGTGGCGGCGGTGGACCTCACCGGCGGACCCGAAGGGATCGGCGGCATCCCCCAGCTGACCTTCTTCGGACTGGTCCTCGACTCGGACCTCCGGTTCTTCTACTTCAGCTGGTCGGTGGTGGTGGTCGGCCTCTTTTTCGCCCTCAACCTGATCCACTCCCGGATCGGACGGGGGCTGCGGGCCATCCACGGCAGCGAGGACGCCGCCTGCGCCGCCGGGGTCAACACCGCCCTGTTCAAGATCGAGATCTTCCTGGTCAGCGCCGTCTACGCCTCGGTCGCCGGCAGCCTCTACGCCTTCTACGTCAACTATATCGATCCGGGCCCCTTCGACGTCATGCACTCCATCCTCCTGGTGACCATGGTGGCGGTGGGGGGGATGCGGAACCTCTGGGGCGCAGTGACCGGCGCGATCCTCCTCTCCCTGCTGCCGGAATTCCTCTCCTCCCTCTCGTTCACCCTCGGCCGGCTGGGCATCGACTACACCCAGGACTACGACATCCTCATCTACGGCGGTATCCTGCTCTTCATCATGCTCTTTCTCCCCGAGGGCCTCTTCGCCGGACTGGCCGGGCTGCTGCGCCGGGGATGGCGGGTCCTCCGGCCCGCGGGGACCTGAGATGGCCCTGGTGGGAGAGGCCGAAACGGCGCCGGAGGGGAAGGCGGAAGAGGCCTTCGAGGTTCCGAAAGCGGCCAAGGGGGGCGACTCCGGAGCCGGTCCGCTCCTGGAGACGGCCGATCTCCGGAAGGTCTTCGGCGGGGTGGTGGCCGTGGACGACCTGAGCTTCACGGTGCCGGAGGGGACCGTCACCTCCGTGATCGGCCCCAACGGCGCGGGCAAGACCACCGTCTTCAACCTGGTGACCGGGTTTCTCCGGCCCACCGCCGGGGCCATCCGGTTCGGGGGCCTATCGGTGGAGCGGAGACCCCCCCACCGGGTGGCGGCCCTGGGCATCGGACGGACCTTCCAGAACATTCAGATCTTTCCGGAGATGACCGTCCTGGAGAACGTCATGGTGGGCCGCCACCTCCGGTCGCGATCCGGGCTCTGGATCTGTCTCCTGGCGCCCCCCATGGCCCGACGGGAGGAGGGGCGGATTGCCCGCGCGGCCTGGGAATGGCTCGATTTCGTGGGGATGGCGGACCTCGGGGACCTGCCGGCCGGCAGCCTGCCTCTCGGCAGCCAGCGGTCCCTGGAGATCGCCCGGGCCCTGGCCGGGGAGCCGCGGCTTCTTCTGCTGGACGAGCCGGCATCGGGGCTGAACGCCAGGGAAACCTTGGCCATGGGGGAGCTGATCTTCCGGATCCGTGCGCTGGGGATCACGGTGCTGCTGGTGGAGCACGACATGGAGCTGGTCATGGAGGTCTCCGACAAGGTGGTTGTGGTCAACTTCGGGAGCCGGATCGCCCAGGGGACCCCCGCCGAGATCCAGGTCGACCCGGACGTGATCGCGGCCTATCTGGGGGAGTGACCGATGCTGCGCCTGGTCAACGTCAACAGTTTCTACGGGCTGGTCCACGTGCTCAAGAACGTCTCCCTCCACGTCAACCCCGGGGAGATCGTCTCCCTGCTGGGCGCCAACGGAGCCGGCAAGTCCACCACCCTGCGCGCCGTCAGCGGCCTCCAGCCGGTGCGGGAGGGGCGGGTCTTCTTCGAGGACCGGGAGGTCACGGGCTTAAGCCCCGAGAAGCTGGTCCGCCGGGGGATCGCCCAGGTTCCGGAGGGGCGCCAGATCTTCTGGCCCATGACGGTGATGGAGAACCTCGAACTGGGCGGATATCTAACCTACCGGCTCAACGGGCGCAAGGGGCTGTCGGACGCCGTCGAGGAGATGTACGCCCTCTTTCCCATCCTCCGGGAGCGCCGAACCCAGCTCGCCGGCACCCTGAGCGGCGGGGAGCAGCAGATGCTCGCCATCGCCATGGCCCTGATGAACCGTCCCCGGTTTCTTCTCCTGGACGAGCCCTCCATGGGCCTGGCCCCCCTCATCGTCAAGGAGATCTTCCGGGTCATCGAGATGCTCCAGTCGAGCGAGGGGCTCACGGTCCTCCTGGTGGAGCAGAACGCCAACGCGGCCCTCAAGATCGCGGACCGGGGGTATGTCATGGAGACGGGCAAGATCATCTACGAGGAGAGCGCGGCGGCCCTCATGGCCAATCCCGAGGTCAAGCGGGCGTATCTGGGCAGGGACAAACGGGAGATCTGGGAGTAATATCCGGAAAGGAGGATCGCCATGGCGTTTTGGGATGAAAAACGGGAGTGCATGGCCCGGCGGGAGATCGAGCAGCTCCAGCTCGAGCGGCTCCAGGCGACCCTGAACCGGGTCTACAAGAACGTCCGCCACTATCGGGCCACCTTCCGGGAGATCGATTTCATGCCCGAGGACCTGCGGACCCTGTCGGACTTCAACGTCCTGCCCTTCACCGGCCGGCAGGTGCTGGTGGACAACTACCCCTACGGGATGTTCGCCGTGCCCCTGCGGGAGGTGGTCCGGCTCCACACCCCGGCGCTCAACATCGATGAGCCGGTGGTGATGGGCTACACCCGCAACGACCTGGAACACTGGTCCGAGCTGACGGCCCGGAACCTCGCCGGCGTGGGGGTGACCAAGGACGACGTGGTGCAGATCTCGCTGACCTTCGGCAGCGTCACAGCCCCTTTCGGAATCCAACTGGGGGCGGAGCGGATCGGGGCCTCGGTGATTCCGGTCTCCAGCGGACGGCTGCCGGCCCAGGTCCAAATCCTGCGGGACTTCCGGACCACCACCCTGGTCGCTTCCCCGGCCTTCGCTTTAGGTCTGGCCCGGGCCATGGAGGCGCAGGGGATCGACCCCAACGGTCTCTCCCTCAAGGCGGGGATCTTCGGCGGGGAACCCTGGTCCCGGAGGACCCGGGCCGACATCGAGGCCAGGCTGGGGATCATCGCCACCGACGCCTACGGCATGACCGAGGTCTTCGGCCCGGGGGCCGCCTGGGAGTGTCCCGAGAAGAACGGCCTCCATGTGGCCGAGGATCACTTCCTGCCGGAGGTGATCGACCCCGTCACCATGGCGCCCAAGGGGCCGGGGGAGGAAGGAGAGCTGGTCCTGACGACCCTCACCCGGGAGGCTTTCCCCCTGATCCGGTACCGGACCGGGGACATCACCCGGATCGACTACGCCCCCTGCGGCTGCGGCCGGACCCACTGCCGGATCGAACGGCTGCTCCGGCGGTGCGACGACGTGCTGGTCATGCACGGGACCCGGATCATTCCCGAGGGGATCGGCCGGGTGCTGGCCCGGGCCGACGGTCCCGAACCGGTCTACCAGATCGTGGCCGACCGGGTCGAGGATCAGGACCGGCTGACGATCCTGGTGGAGATCTCCGACCGGTTCTTCTTCGATCAGATGAAAAAACAGCGCCGGTTCGTGGAGGACCTCCACCGGGAGATCTCCGAGTTTCTCGGCTGGGAGGTGGGGGTCAAGCTGGTGGAGCCCGGCGCCTTCGACCGGACCGTCCGGGTGGTGGACCGCCGGGAGGGGGACGGGAGGCGAGGCGGAACCGCCCCGCCGTTGGACGCTTGAACCGGATGCTTGACATGGTTCCGGGGTTGACATAAAAAGGGTTGGTTCCCGCGCCCCAAGGGGCGTAGGCGTCGGCTTTGCGCCACGTTTCCCCGGACCGCGACAGGATACGGATCCGGACGAACCCCGTCCGGTATGCAAAGGAAACTCAATTATGAAAGGAGACGCAACATGACGGCAAAGCTCATCAAGGGTACGGAGATCCGCGAGGAGATCCTGGAGGAGATCACCAAGGAGGTCGCCGAAATCAAGGAGAAGCACGGTCAGGTGCCGGGTCTGGTCACCATTCTGGTGGGGGAGAATCCCGCCTCCATCTCCTACGTCACCCTCAAGATCAAGACGGCCGACCGGGTCGGTTTCAAGGAGATCCAGGACAGCCAGCCGGTCGACATCTCCGAGGCGGATCTTCTGGCGCTCATCGACAAGTACAACAAGGACGACACCATCCACGGGATTCTGGTCCAGCTTCCCCTGCCCAAGCACGTTGACGAGAAGAAGGTTTTGAACGCCATCGATCCCGACAAGGACGTGGACGGCTTCCATCCGGTCAACGTGGGTCGCCTGATGATCGGCGGCGACGAGGTCAAGTTTCCACCGTGCACCCCGGCCGGCATCCAGGAGATGATCATCCGCGCCGGCGTGGAGACCAGCGGCGCCGAAGTGGTGGTGGTGGGGCGCTCCAACATCGTGGGCAAGCCCATCGCCAACATGATGTTCCAGAAGGGCCCGGGGGCCAACGCCACGGTCACCGTGGTCCACACCCGGACCAAGGACCTCGCCTCCCACTGCAAGCGGGCCGACATCCTCGTGGTCGCCGCCGGCGTGCCCGATCTGGTCAAGCCGGAGTGGATCAAGCCCGGCGCCTGCGTCATCGACGTGGGGGTCAACCGGGTCGGCGAGAAGATCAGCGAGAAGACCGGCAAGAAGATCGCCATCCTCAAGGGGGACGTCGACTTCGACGCCGCCAAGGAGATCGCCGGGTCCATCACCCCGGTTCCGGGCGGGGTCGGTCCCATGACCATCACCATGCTCATGAAGAACACCCTCAAATCCCTCAAGTTCAAACTCGGCATCGCATAGCCGGCGGCCGGTACGCAGGTCCCGGCGGCCCTGATCAAGGGCGGCCGGGACCGACCGCCGCCCCGCCGGCGCCTCCCCGGGCCCTTGATTGACAGATCGGCACGATCGATGGTAGAAAAGGGCGGTGTCGACGGCGGCGCGGGAAGACGGGCCGTCGTCCCCCCGCATTCCGTGGATCGAGAAACGGCGGAGCGGGCGACCCGGTCCGGACGCTTGCGAAGGCATCGGGATAACCCTTAAACGACGGTTCCACCATGGGCGACAAGATCACATTCTACATGTTGAGCACCTCCGGCACCTCCGCCAGACAGGCGACGGTATCGAGGTCCTTCCTGAAATTCCTGGCCGTTCTGGTGCTGTTTTTCCTGGTCGCAGCCGCGGGGGTGGGGTACGACTACCACCGGTTGCGGCGGACGGCCTTCGACAACCGGCGGCTGGAGGAACGGGTCTCCCACCAGATGGACGAGATGGCCCTCCAGCGGGAACAGATCCGCTCCTTTGCCCAAGAGATCGACGGGCTCAAGTCGAAGCTGCTGGGCCTGACCGAGTTCGAGCGGCAGATCCGGGTGGTGGCCGGCTTGGAGGACCTCTCCACGGAGGAGGGGATCTTCGGCATCGGGGGGTCGATCCCCGAGGATCTTCGGCCCGGCGCCGACCTGGGGCGGAAGCACAAGGCCCTGGTCCGGGAGATGCACGAACGGATCGAGCATCTGGGAACCGCCGCCAGCGTCCGGGAGGATGGATTCGAAGACCTTTTGGCCCACATCGGCCGGCAGCGGAATCTACTGGCCAGCCGGCCCTCCATCAACCCCGTCCGGGGGCTGGTCACCTCGGTGTTCGGAACCCGGCGGTCCCCCTTCACCGGGCTTCGGGAGTTCCACAACGGACTCGATATCGCCAATCGCGAAGGAACCAAGATCAAGGCCACCGCGGACGGCGAGGTCACATTCGTCGGCGGAAAGGGGACCTACGGGCTGATGATGACGGTCACCCACGGTCACGGCATGGCGACCCGGTACGCCCACCTCAAGGAGTGCCTGAAGCAATGCGGCGAGAAGGTAAAACGCGGCGACGTGATCGCCCTCATGGGCGACTCCGGCCGGACCACCGGACCCCACCTCCATTACGAGGTGCGCCTGAACGGCGTGCCGATGGACCCCCGCGAGTACATCCTCGACTAGCCGCTTCCGGTGAAAGCGCCAAACGGGGCGGACGCGACCCTTCCCCGGTCACCCCTTTCGGAACGCCTCCCCCCTCGGCTCCTTCACCGTTCGAATCCCCTTTTCCTCCCGTCCGCCAGCCCGGATCGACCCGAAACGCTTTACAAATCCTTCGACATGTCCCATTTTTATGTGGTATGTTGACGGCGGGAAAAACGCCCATGGATACCCATTCAAGGATAACAACTAGATGATTTTCAATTTTCTGACCAAGGTCTTCGGAAGCAAGAACGAACGTGAACTGAAGCGGCTGTTGCCGCTGGTGGAACGGATCAACGGCCTGGAACCCCGGATGCGGGAGATGAGCGACGCCGAACTGAAAGGGCAGACGGATCGGTTTCGGGTGCGGTACGAGAACGGGGAGGCCCTGGAAGACCTGCTGCCCGAGGCCTTTGCCACGGTGAGGGAGGCCTCCGTGCGGACCCTCGAGATGCGCCACTTCGATGTGCAGCTTGTTGGGGGGATCGTCCTGCACCAGGGGAAAATCGCGGAGATGAAGACCGGCGAAGGAAAGACCCTCGTCTCCACCCTGCCCACCTACCTCAACGCTCTCACGGGAAAGGGCGTCCACATCATCACGGTGAACGACTACCTGGCCCGGCGGGACACCGAATGGATGGGCCGGATCTACAACTTTCTGGGCCTTTCGGTGGGGACCATCCTCCACGGGATGAGCGACGCCGAGCGCCAGGAGGCCTACGGCGCCGACATCACCTACGGCACCAACAACGAGTTCGGATTCGACTATTTGAGGGACAACATGAAGTTCGAACTCGCCTCCCTGGTCCAGCGGGACCTCCACTACGCCATCGTGGACGAGGTCGACTCCATCCTCATCGACGAGGCCCGGACCCCCCTGATCATCTCGGGCCCCGCCGAGAAGTCCACCGACCTCTACTATCAGGTCAACCGGATCATCCCCCGGCTGAAAAACGAGCGGGACTTCACCATCGACGAGAAGGCCCGCTCCATCATGATCACCGAGGAGGGGGTGGCCCTGGCCGAAAACCTTCTGGGGGTGGAGAACCTCTACGATCCCAAGAACATCGAGCTGCTTCACCATGTGAATCAGGCCCTCAAGGCGTACAATCTCTTCAAGCGCGACGTGGACTACATCGTCAAGAACGGCGAGGTGATCATCGTCGACGAGTTCACCGGCCGCCTCATGCCCGGCCGGCGGTACAGCGAGGGGCTCCACCAGGCCCTGGAGGCCAAGGAGGGGGTCAAGATCGAAAACGAGAACCAGACCCTTGCCACCGTCACCTTCCAGAACTACTTTAGAATGTACGACAAGCTGGCCGGCATGACCGGTACCGCCGATACGGAGGCCGCGGAGTTCAAGAAGATCTACGAGCTGGACGTCATGGTGGTCCCCACCAACAAACCGATGATCCGAACCGACTTTTCGGATGTCATCTACAAGACGCGGCGGGAGAAGTTCAATGCGGTGATCGAGGAGATCGAGGAGCTTCACCATAAAGGACAGCCGGTGCTGGTGGGCACCATCTCCATCGACGTATCCGAGGACCTGAGCACCAAGCTCAAGCGCCGGGGGATCCCCCATGAGGTCCTCAACGCCAAAAACCACGAGAAGGAGGCGGAGATCGTGGCCATGGCCGGACAGAAGGGCCAGGTGACCATCTCCACCAACATGGCCGGTCGGGGGACCGATATCGTCCTGGGAGAGGGAGTGACCGACCTCGGAGGTCTCCACATCCTCGGTACCGAACGCCACGAGAGCCGGCGGATCGACAACCAGCTCCGGGGACGTTCCGGACGCCAGGGGGACCCGGGCTCCTCCCGGTTCTACCTCTCCCTGGAGGACGACCTCCTCCGGATCTTCGGCGGCGAGCGGATCGCCGGCGTCATGGATCGGTTCGGCATGGAGGAGGGGGAGCCCATCGAGAACCGGCTGATCAGCAAACAGATCGAGAACGCCCAGGCGGGCGATGAAGAGCTGCGGCAGCGCCCCGGCCACCGTGAGCACGGTCGA
>CAYSLC010000200.1:0-10062 GCA_964431545.1 uncultured Desulfobacteraceae bacterium
CCTCCGGCGCGGTCAGCGCCACCCACTCCCGCATCCGCCGGTCGAGGCCCCCGTTCATCACCACCAGGCGTTGCGGGACCGCCGATGCCAGGACAGCCGACATCCGGTCGAGGTTCGGAACGATCCACCATCGGATCACCCCCACGGCGACCGCCGGCGCGATCGCAACCGGCAGGGCCACGCAGAGGGCATAGAATCCAACCGCGTCCTGAAAGGTCTCGTGAAAACAGAAAAACGGCCCCAACCCGGCTGCGATGAAAAAGAGCCCGGCGCCCCAGCAGGCGATCCCGGCCACGCGGTAGGATCGCCGCAGCCGGCGCCGGAGATCCTCCCGCCCGTCCCGCTCCCCGGTCATGGGATCGCGGCCCCCCCGGTCCCCGCCAGCACCGCCTCGGCCCGTGTCAACTGCTCCCGGAGCAGGTAGTAGAGCCGCAGCAGGTTGAACCGCGCCTCGGCGTAGTTCAGGTTGAAATCCCCCAGCCGTGTCAGGGTGATCGTCCCGGCCCGGTACTGGCCCCGGGCGTCCTCGTAGTTCTCCTTGGACAACGTGACCGCCTCCTCCTGGAGCCCGATGCGCCCGGCCAGGGACCGGATGTCCACGATGATCCCGTCGATCTCGGCGGCCAGGGCCTTTCGGGCCTGATCCAGGGCCGCCTCGGCCCGTCGGAGGTCGGCCCGGGTCTCGGCCCGGCGGGCCCGGGTCAGGTCCCCGTCCAGGATGTCCCACCGGGCCTGGAACCCCACGGCCCATGACTCGGTGGTGTCGCCCGGCTCCTCCCCCGTCGTCCCGGCGGAGGTGACCGCTCGAACCTCCGGCCACCGTTCCCCCTGGGCCATCTCATGGGTGAACCGGGCCGTTTGGGCCTCCGCCCTCCGGGTCCGGAGATCGAGAAGCTCGTCGGAGAGCCGGGCCTCCCGGAGGCGGTCCGCCATCGCCGCCGGGTCCGGCACCTCGGTGAGATCCCCCTCGGGGCGCCAGCGTTCCGCGTCCGCCGGTCTCCCGATGATCCGGTTGAACCCGATCAGGGCCGCCTCGTAATCGGCCTCCCCCGAGGAGAGGGCGTCGGTGGCGAAGTTGAGGCTCAGCTTGGCCTGGCGGACATCCAGGGAGGTGACCATGCCCACGTCCCAGAGGTCCCGGGCGTCCTCAAGCTCCGCCTTGCGCTGCTCCAGGCGGTCCTCGAGGATCCCCACCGACGCCGCGTAGAAAAGGACCCCGTCGAAGGCCATCCGCACCGCCTCCCGGATGTCCCGTTCTCCGGCGGCCACGATCAGGTCCGCCTGGCGGCCCAGGGCTCCCTCCAGCTTCCGGCCGCTTTTGATCCGCCCGCCGGCCCATACCATTTGGCCGGCCGAGACCCCGGCGGAGAGTTCCCGGTCCTGGGACGGCAGGAACGGATTTTCCGGGGCGTTGTCCCACAGCTCCAGCCATCCGGCGTCCAGTCCCACCTGGGGCCGGGTGAAGGCCGTGAGCTGCCGCCCCTGGGCCCGGACCACCGCGGCCGATTCCCGGGAGATCCGGAGGGACTCGGCGTGCTCCAGGGCATATTCAACGGCCGCATCGAGGGTGACGGCGACGGCGTGGTGTGGAACCAGGCAAAGGATCGCCGCGATCATCAGAGGGGGGATCGGTACTTGCGCTGCTTTTCTCACGGATGGACTCCTTCCCATGTCCGGGTTTTACGGGCCAGGTTCCCCTCCGTCTGGAAGGGACAGTGGCGATTCTTCCCTGCAAGGGCGCCGGTGTCAACCCTTTCCTTTCCGATCCGGGGATGATGGACACCTCCAAGGGGGCCGGGATCCGGGATCTCGGGACCGGCTCGATTCCGATCTCCGGCTGCGGTTCCGGGGGTTCAGGGCGAGGGGCCGCCTCAAGGACCCGGACTCGGCGGCCGGGAGGATCGCCGATTTCGCCGCCGTGCCCGACATCTCCGGGCGGATCCTGTCGGCGCGGGAGATCCGGAAGCCGGCGGCGGGCTGAGCCCTGGGTCCGGGGCGGGGAAGGGCGGGGGACGAGGAGCGGGGCGGAAACAAAAACGGCCTCCATCCCCAGGGGCGGGATGGAGGCCGGTACATCGGAACCGTCGATCTACCAGTTCTCGCCGAGAAGCTCGAAATGGGCCTGGGGGTGGGCGCAGGCCGGACACATATCCGGGGCGCCGTTGTCTTCGTGGAGGTATCCGCAGTTGCGGCAGCGCCAGACCACCTTCCGGTCCCGTTTGAAGACCCGGTCGGCCTCGATGTTGCCGGCCAGTTCCACGTACCGCTTCTCATGCTGCTTTTCGGCCACGGAGATGGCGTCGAGGACCATGGCGACCGCCTCGAACCCCTCGTCCCGGGCCACCTTGGCGAACCCCGGATACATCTCGGTGTGCTCGTACCGCTCGCCGGCCGCGGACGCCTTCAGGTTCTCCAGGGTGGAGCCGATGACGCCGGCGGGAAACGCCGCGGCGATCTGGGGCTCGCCCCCTTCCAGGAACTTGAAGAACCGCTTGGCGTGCTCCTTCTCCTGGTTGGCGGTCTCATCGAAGATGTCCGCGATCTGGACATACCCGTCCTTCTTTGCCTGACCGGAGAAATAGGTGTACCGGTTCCGGGCCTGGGATTCCCCGGCAAATGCGGTCAGGATGTTCTTCTCGGTCTGGGAGCCTTTGATGCTTTTCAAAATCGTATCCTCCTTTTTCGCTTTGAATAATTTTAGATGGATGCCATAGGGCCGGCGTTCGGCCGGAAAGTGGCGTCTCATCTCCTTCCAATGATTCCGCATCCAACGGAGAATCATTGTCAGGAGACAATACATAATCCCATGTCCGCCGTCAACCGTTTTTTCAGCCTGTTTTTTCGGTCCGTTTTTTTTGTCTGCGGCCGTGGGGGACCCGCTTGTGCCGTTTGCCCCGGAATTGGATTTGACACCGGCCCCGGTACCTGGTATGGAGTTTTCCAATCGAAGGAGGGTACCCAAAAACGCCTTACATACCACAGGGAGGCAGACATGGCCGTTGGCAAGCGTTGGATCAAGGTTCTTCTGGCGGTGTTCCTTTTTTCCTTTTCGGCGGCTGTGCCGGCCCAGGCCGGGGCGCCCCATCTGATTCTGGGGGACCTGGAGCCCCCGGGGGACAGCGGGATCCCGCCGGAGGGGACGGTGGCGATCGACGCGCGCGTCACGGCCCGGCCCGGAGACGGGCTCGCCGAGACCGACGTGGGGTGCGGCTACCGCAACGGCCGGTGGTGGGTGGAGGCGGGCAACTTCCGGAATCCGTGGGCCCCGGGGGAGACCTTGGCGGTGACCATCCGGGATCTTCTGACCGGCGACACTTACACCGGCGAGGTCCTTCTCACCGGCGCCGTTGTCCAGGAGATGGCCCTGGCCGCCGTGCCCGGCCAGGCACCGGGCGGCGATCCGGGGGATGATGATCCCGAGCCGGAACCCGAGCCAGAACCGGAACCGGAGCCCGAGCCCCAGCCGCCCTCGGGCCCGGAACAGCCGGCGGACCAGCGGACATCCGGCGGGGACGGGGACACCAACTGCTTCATCCGGACCGTCCTCCCCGACGGGGCCCACGGGCCCCTGAGCGCGGCCCTGCTGGCCCTGGCGGTTGGGGCCCTCCTCCTTCCCGCTTTCCGGGGGACCAATTCCGGAGGCCGCCGGCGGCCCCCGCGCGCGCTTCTCCTCCTGGCGGTCCTCTCCCTGGCGGCGGCCGGGGCGGTCCTCTTGTCCGGTCCGGCCCGGATCGCCGGCGCCGGCTCCGCCACTTTCTCCCTGGAGACGGGGTGGAACGGCATCACCATTCCCTTTACGGACACCAGCATCGGAACGGCCGAGGAGCTGGCCCAGGCGGTGCCGGGGTGCGACGCGGTCCGGTACTGGGACGTCGGGGCCCAGGCGTTCATGGAGCATGGCAAAGGGAACCCGGCCACCGATTTCACCATTCCGGCCGGCCACCCCTGCTTCGTCCGGGTGGCGGCCCCCGCCACCTGGACGGTGGCCGGGGACGAGATGGCCTCCCCGGATTTTCAGCTCCGGACGGACGGGATGACCGGGATCAACGCCATCGGCCTCTCCCTGGGGCGCATCGACATCACCGACGCCGAGGCCCTGACCACGGTCATCCCCAACTGCGAGGCGGTCTGGTACTGGGACACGGCGGCCGGCGGCTATGTGGGCCACCCCCGGGGCACCGCCATCAACAACTTTCCGGTGCGGCCCGGCCGGGTCTACTTCGTGGGCGTCACCGCCCCGGGCGTCTGGAACCAGGAGCGGCTCCTGGAGATCGACAACGACGGCGACGGCCTGACCGAACTGCAGGGGGACTGCGACGACGGGAACCCGTCGAGTTTCCCGGGCGGCACGGAGATCTGTGACGACGGGTCGGACAACGACTGTGACGGGGCCGTGGACTGCGCCGATTCCGACTGCGCGTCGGCCGATGTCTGCCTCCCCTGCACCGACGCCGACGGGGACGGGTTCTTCGCCGAGGACGGGTGCGGCCCGGAGACCGACTGCGACGACGCGGATGGCTCCCGCCACCCCGACGCGGCCGAGGCGTGCGGCGACGGGGTGGACAACGACTGTGACGGGGCCGTGGACTGCGCCGATTCCGACTGCGCGGGACAGGCGGTCTGCAATCCATGCGTGGACGCCGACGGGGACGGGTATTCCGCCCAATCCGGCTGCGGCACGGCCGTGGACTGCAACGACGGGGACGGGTCCGTCCATCCCGGCGCCGGGGAGGTCTGCGGGGACGGCATCGACCAGGACTGCGACGGGTCGGACGTCTCCTGTTTCCAGGTGACCCCCGGGTCGGTGGAGCTGACCGAGGGAGAATCGGCGACCCTCTCCGTCACCGGCGGGACCCCGCCGTATAGCTGGTCCAACACCGGGCCCGACGTGGCGGAAATCTCCCTCAACGGCGGGATCATCACCATCACCGGCCTTTCCGGCGGCACCGCCGCCGCCACCATCCTCGACAGCGGCGGGGCGTCGAGGAGCGTCTCCATCACCGTGATCGCCCCCTACACCCTGTCCGGGGAGGTCAACCGGGTGGTGCTGGGGCCGGTGGAGGGCGCGGACGTCTCGATCTTCCGGCTGGAAGATCTGGCGAATCCGGTGGAGACCCTCCGGACCGGCGGGATGGGCGCCTTTGATCCGACGCTTTCCGGAATCCCGGACGAAGAGCTGCTCCTGGTGGCCGCAACCGGCGGCACGGACATCGACGCCGACGACGACGGATACATCGATCCGGTCCCCACGCCCAACCTGGGGGCCGTCCACGGTCTGGCCACCGCCGGGGACCTGCGGGCGGGCGGGGTGATCCTCTCGGCCCTGAGCGAGATGGCCTGGCAGTTTACGGCCGACCTTCTGGACGATACCCATCCGGAGGATCTCCGGATCCGGCTGGGGGATATCGCCCGAACGCTCTTCTCCGAGCGCCTTTTTCCGGACGGGGACCTCCACGCGGATCTCCACCGGTTCCTCCCGGTGCTCTCCGAACACCGGGACCGCCTCAACTTCGCCTACGAAGACCTCTTCGGTCCGGGGGGGCTCGTGGAGGCCATCCACCAGGATCTGGGACAAGAGGAGATCCGGGGCCGGATCGAGGCGATCACGGGGGTGGCCCTGAGCTTCGGGACCGCCGTGGACGGCCGGGCCCGGTTCGCCAAGGTCGGCCTGGCCCCCTTCGGGGACGGCCGGGTGTGGGCTTCCAGTGGAGATCTGACCTACGACTATGACGCGCCGGAGGGGGATGTCCTCTCCGCGTTCCACCCCAAGGGGGAGCCCGTAGTCCTTACGGCCGCGCCGGGCGAGGGGTACGAGGTGGCCCACTGGTCCGGGTGCGACACGGTGTCCGGGGACCGGCGCCAGTGTACCCTGACGGCCCGGGAGGGGGCCCTGGCCGGGGTGACCTTCACCCGGTCCGGGGAACCGGTCATCTCCGACCGGGTGGTGGATCTCACCAGCACCTTCATCACCCCCATCGACGAGATCAGCTACCGGATCGAGGCCGATCCCGGAGACGCCGGGACCATGGCGAAGCTGGAGAACCTCGCCCAGGGGGACGTCATCGTCTCCCGGCAGCCGCCCTACCACATCCTGGGGGTGGTGGAGGTCGTCCGGCGGGGGGATGATCCCGTCTGGCTGGTCCAGACCGAGGCGGTGGCGCTGAGCGATATCATCGAGCAGGGCGGGGCGGTGATCCGGAAGGAGCTGACCCACGGGGATCTGGCCCCGGAAGGGGAACGGCGCCGTCTGCTCCGGTCCGCCGATGCGGATACCATCCGCCTCCTTCCGCCCAAGAGCCCGGAGGACAAGCGGTTCGTCTTCGCCTTCGGGGAGCCGGAATCCGATCGGGGCCGGCTCGACCGGGTGGAGAGCACAGCGGATCTCGGACACAAATTCGACATCGACGGGGTGGAGGTATCGGTCACGGGGGAGCTGAGCGCGATCTTCGAGATCGATGCGGGCATCGATTTCGGCCTCGGCGGGCTCAAGGACTTCCGCATGATCCCCACAGTCACCTTCGAGGAATCCCTGGAACTCGCCTTCAAGGGCGAGATCAAGCCCAAGGACAAGCAATACAAAAAGACCGTGAAGACCCTGGTGTTCGCCAAACAGCCCTTCGCCATCGGGCCGGTGCCCCTCTACATCTCCTATGAGGCGGATATCAACCTCATCCTGGAGCCCGAGCTGGAGGGGGGAGCCTCGGTCAAGAGTAAGCTGACCCAGGAGCTGAAGGGCGGCTTCACCTACAACAAGGACCGGGGGATCGACTTCGTCACCGGGTTCGACCGCTCCTGGAGCGGCGTGAAAGGGGAGCTGTCCACCAAGCTGAAGGTCAAGGCCTACCTCCAGATCGTCCCCAAGGCGATGCTCTACGATGTCATGGGGCCCATCCTGCCCCTGGACGCCGGCTTGAAGTTCACGGCGGGCGCCCAAACGAAGTTGACCGTGGAGGAGATCAGCGAGGAACTCTATGCGAAGCTCGCCTTTTTCCTGGGCGCCGAACTCAAGGTCACCATCGAGGAGACCAACATCCGGTGCATGGAGAAGGTGGTCCAGCGGATCCGGAAGGTCCTGGAGGATCTCAGCGACATCAAGATCCTTGCGGAGAAGGAGTGGACCATCAAGGAGTGGCGGTTCCACGTGGGGACCATCGGGGATCAGCCGCCCTTCCTGGAGGTGGAAGGCGGAGGGCAGGTGCACCGGGTCCAAGAGGACGAGACGGATCTTCTGCCCGATGTGCTGGCCTCCTATGTCCTGTCCAACACCGGCGGAAAGGACCTCGATTGGGAGATCGTGAAATCGGGCCGGCTGTTCGACGAGGCGGGATGGATCGACATCACGACGGCCGGGACGCTGACGCCGGGCCAGAGCGTCACCGCGCGGGTGGTCTGGAAGGAGGGATTCAACAGGGCCGATCTCGGTGTGGGGACTTGGCGGGGGGATCTCGATTTCGTGGTCAAGGGCCGGGAGAGCTACCCTGATGGACAGACCGGCGCCACCACCCGTGAGGTCGTCATCGTGGTCACCGAGGCCCCGGACCCGGTCGGCATCACGCCGACCATCGGCCAGTACCCCGATACCGCCCCGGCCGGGTCGCCGTTTCTGCAAAAGGGGTGGGGGTTCACCGCCGGCAGCCGGGTGACGATCCATGTTCGAAAACCGGATGGAACGGTCTATACGCCGGAGCCGGTCTACACGGACGGGAACGGCCATTTCGCCGTGGAGTTCACCACTTCGCCGGAGAGGGACCCCGGCCCCTACACCTGGTGGGCCGAGGATGTCACCGGCCTGGTCAGCTCAGAGTTGACCTACACGGTCACCACGCCGGGGGGGGCCGGGAGCCTCGTAATCCACCAGGATCCCGCGTCGGGCACGGTCGGGACCCGCTTCTTCCAGTGGGGCGACGGCTTCACGCCCAACAGCACCATCAACCTCATGGTTCGGGATCCCGCAGGAACGGTGGGCCTGGCCGAGGTGGTGGACACCGACGGCCGGGGGCGGTTTTCCACGGTCTATCCGGTTCAGGCCGGCAAGCCGGTGGGGACGTATGCCTGGTGGGCGGTGGACAACGCCACGGGGAACCGGAGCGGGGAGGAGACCTACACCATCGAGGCGACCGATCTGCCGGGGCAGGTCTCCGTGAGTCCGACGTCGGGCAGTTGGGAGGATTCCCCCCATTTCATGGACGTGAGCTGCCCCGATGCGGAACGGATCTACTGTAACGTCAACGAGACCTACGACGGAACCGACCCTGGGGTGCCGGACGCCCCGACCCTGGACCTCCATGACATTTTTACCGAGGATGGGGTGGAATATATCGGGCCGTACGGCCAGTTCGCCGTCTGGGCCCAGCCGGGCCAGCACAAGATCCTCAAGGTCGTCTTTCGCGGGTGGAACGCCGGCGGATGGGGGCCGGTTTCAGAAGCGTACACCTATGAGATCGATCGAAGCGGCGAGGGGGGTGATCGTTTCACCAACAGCCTCGGCATGACCTTCGTCCGGATTCCGGCGGGGACGTTTATGATGGGGAGTCCGGAGGATGAGCCGGGAAGGCATAGTGATGAAACGCTTCATCAGGTGACCTTGACACGGGATTTCTACATCATGACAACGGAAGTGACCCAGGGCCAGTGGGAGGCGGTGATGGGGAGCAATCCCTCCTATTTTGACGAATGCGGTGCGGATTGTCCGGTAGATTCAGTTTCCTGGAATGATATTCAGGATTATATTGCCTCGCTGAACGCTTTGGATGGCAACATCTACCGTTTGCCGACCGAAGCGGAGTGGGAGTATGCGTCCCGCGCGGGGAGCACGACGGCGTTTTACAACGGGGGGATCACAAACACATCGTGTGATCCGCTTGACCCGAATCTCGATCTTATCGGTTGGTATTGTGGGAACGACGACGTTGACGGCAACAGTACCACCCACCAGGTGGCACGGAAACAGCCCAATGTGTGGGGGCTCTATGATATGTCCGGCAATGTCTGGGAATGGTGCCAGGATTGGTACGGCAGCTACCCTGAATCCGCTGTTACGGATCCTGTTGGACCTGAAACAGGCGCCAACCGGGTCTTGCGCGGCGGGAGCTGGTTCTACGACGCGAGGCACTGCCGTTCCGCCAACCGCAGCAACGGCATCCCGTCCGCCCGGTTCGACTACTCCGGGTTCCGGCTTGCCCTCTCCCCAGGTCAGTAGGAAGGGCACCCGGGTGGCAGGCAGGCAGGAGGAAGCCGCCGCGGACGGTGGAGTCGAAGCGCCGTCGAGCGAGGGACGAGCGGGACGGCGCGGAGACGGAACCGTCGGCGGCGGCTTTGCGGGTGGAAGACTCCGGCGGGACGGCCGCCGGAGACCGCCACACCGGCGTTTTCACCACAGATTTCAACCGATTCATCGGAGGACGCAAAACCCAATGTGAAAACCGACTCCCTCTTCCACGAACTCTTCCGGTTCAGCCCCGAAAGCCTGTTCGACCTGGTGGACCTGCCGGCTCGGGGCAGATACCGGTTCGAGAGCATCACCGTCAAGACCACCGAGAAGCGGTTCGACGGCTTCTTCAGGAGCGATGACGACCAGGCCCCCCACGTCTTTCTGGAGATCCAGGGCTACGGCGACCCCAAGATCTACTGGCGGATGTTCCGGGAGATCTGCACCTTCTACGAACAGCGCGACGACAATCGCCCCTTCACGGCCGTCGTCCTGTTCCTCGACAAGAGCTTCGACCCCGGAGATCCGCCCCTCTCCTGCGCCCTTCCGAACCGGCTGGTGCGCTCCGACCTCGCCGAGTGCCTGGAGAAAGTCCAAGGCAAGCCGAGCCCGGCCGTGGCCCTCAAGCCGCTCATCCTCTCCGACAAAACCCAGCTCCCCCAGGCCGTCGGCCGCTGGAAGCATGAGATCGATGCGTTGGGCTTGCCTCCGGACCGGGAAAAGACTATTATTGAACTATTGGAATATGCGATTCTTCAGCGTTTCCCAACCCTTTCCATAAAGGAGATCCAGGAGATGATCCAGTTGACTCCCCTCGAAGAGACGGTCGCCGTAAAGGAATTGATCCAAAAAGG
>CAYSLC010000201.1:0-7975 GCA_964431545.1 uncultured Desulfobacteraceae bacterium
TGCCGCGGTTTTCTCGGGTTCCTTGCCGCCTTCGTTCATGCTGGTTTCTCCTTCATGCCTGATCCAAGTCGACATTCATTATACGGAAATCATCCCCCAAGATCAAAGGCCAAAAAGATCAGGTCAAGTGCCCTCAAAACACGCGGATCCCCGCTTTCCTTCGAACGATCGCGATATCTTCAACCTTTCCGCCTGAACCTACCCGAGGCACCTGTCTTCCGAATCGGGGGGTTCAACTAGAGTCTTCCATTGAGGTGATGATTCCCGTACAATGGAGGAAAGGGCCCGATGATCGAGCAGGGGCCCCGGAAACGACGGAGCCAAAAGGGGAAAAGGGGCGAGGCGGATGGGCTTTGTTCTGATGACAGTCCGGACCATGGCTGGATGGGCGGCGTGTGGACTGCTCTTGTTCCTGGCATCCCACACAGGGGTCGATGCGGCCGAGACCGCCGGGAAAGGGGGGAGCATGGAGATCGAAAGGACGGCCGAGAGACTCAAAACCCACCTGACCGCCCTGACGGAGACCATCGGCGAGCGCAGCATCTTCGTCCCGGACAATCTGGCGGCGGCGGCCGACTACATCGAAAGGGTCTACCGGGAACTCGGCCATCCCGCCACCCGGCAGCCTTACGAATTCCGCGGCATCCCCGTGGCCAACCTGATTTCCGAGGTCCGGCTCTCGGACACCCCCTCCCGGCGTTATCTCCTGGGGGCGCACTACGACTCCGTTGCCGGCACCGTCGGCGCCGACGACAACGCCAGCGCCGTGGCCGTGCAGCTTGAGGTTCTCCGGGCCCTGGCCGCGATGGAGAAGGGGGATCTTCCGGACATCGCGGTGACCTTCGTCTCCTTCACCCTGGAGGAGCCCCCGGCCTTCGACACCGCGGAGATGGGGAGCCGGGTCTACGCCCGGGCGGCCCGGAAGCGGGGCGAGCGGATCGACGGGATGATCTGCCTGGAGATGGTGGGATACACCTGCGGCACGCCCGGCTGCCAGGAATACCCGTTTCCCCTGACCCTCCGGGACTACCCCGAGACCGGGAACTTCATCGGCATCGTGGGCAACTGGGCCTCCCGGGGATTCAGCCGGGACCTGTACCGGGCGTTTCAGAAGAACGCCGATCTGCCGGCCATCCGGCTCACCGTCCCCTTCAACGGCTGGGTCATGCCGCCGGTTCGCCTCAGCGACCACGCCTCCTTCTGGGACCAAGGGTACAAGGCGGTGATGGTGACCGACACCTCCTTCTACCGAAACCCCCACTACCACCTGGCCGCCGACACCATGGAGACCCTCGACTACCGGTTCATGGCCCGCTTGGTGGAGAGCCTGGTGACCTTCTTCCGGTCCGCCGGCCGATGATCAGTCGATCTCCCCCCGGCCGTGAAAGGCCCGGGAGGGGAGTTCGCCGTGCCAGAGGACGTCCGCATGGGGCAATCCCTCGACCGCTTCGGATGTCGGCGGCCGGTAGACCAGACGGAAGGTCTGGGTCCCCTCCAGGGTTCCAATCTCCACCGGCCCCTCGCCGGCCGTCATGTGCCAGCGGGGGTCGGAGAGATCCACATCCCGGAACCAGCTCTCCCCGGGATCGAGGACGATCACCTCCGCCGCGGACCAGTCCGTCTTTCCGGGCCGGGGGCGGGCGGGGCGCCAATCCCGTCTGTTGGCGGCGGTCGGCACCAGAAAGAAGGCGCCGGCGTCCGGCAGGGCAACGACCGCCAGGGGGTCTGGAGAGACATTTTTCAGCGTCACCCGGAGCACGGCGCTCCGCCGATCCGGGTCCGCCTCCGGGTCGGGCCGCCGGACCACCGTAAGACCGATCCCCAGGTCGCTCCATCGGTGGCCCTTGAGCACCGCCGTTCCGTCCGGACCTACGGCCACCGACATCTCCAGGGGGATCTGGACCTCGTTGCGTCCCCCCCGGCGCCGCTCCATCTCGATCCCCTTGCCCTGTTCCACGAAGTAGGTTTCGATGCCGTACTTGATCCGGACGGCCCGGCCGGCGTTTCTGATCCGCCAGTCGTCCGCCAGCCGCCCCCGGATGAACAGAGGGACATCGGGCTCCGTATCCGTCACGTAGCGGACCCGCCCCAGTCCCCGGGGGCCCCTTTCCAGCACCGCGTACACCTCCCGCCCCCTGTCGTACGGATCCTCCGTCAATCCACCCCGGAGCCGATCCAGGGGGACGACGGAGATGTCGTAGGAGAGGCGGACGAAGTCCCCGCGGAAGAGGTCCCGTGGATCGACGGGTGCGGTCCGCAGATAGAGGGTGGCTCCCCGGCGGGTGATCCATTCCCGCTCGGCCGCCATGGCGGCCAGGACGATGAACTGAAAGAGGACGGCCAGGAGGATGAGGGTCCGCTTCATGATTCCGCCTTCAGGGCACGCCGGCGAGCCTTGGTGTAGATCCCGCCGATGAGAAACAGAGAGATCCCCACCAGCCCGAAGACCAGGGCCCGCAGGAGCAGGCTGTCGAAGAGGTCCACGTACCGGGTGCCGGCCAGGAGGGCGAAGAGCAGGCATCCGGCGGCCGTCGTCTTCAGATCCACCGTCCGGCACCCGTCGGCGATCAGGGCCAGGGCGTGCCCAAGGAACAGAAGGTTGAACAGGGCCGCCCAGGCCCACGGATGCCAGTCTCCGAAAGTGGTCACCCGTGAGACGAGAAGGACCAGCGACACGGGGGGGATCAGGCAATGGAGCAGGAGGTCCCAGAGATCCACATCGAGACCGGAGAGCAGCCGTCTGAGGAGGAAGGACCAGAGGACCAATGCCAGGGCGGCGGACCCCCAGAAGTAGAGGCGGTCGGCGGCGCCGGTGAGGGCGAGGTCGGCCACCTCTTCGCCCAGATTCGGAAAGGTCAGCAGGTAGAGCAGCCCCAGGTAGAGAACCGCGCCGTACCCCCCCATAAGCCTTCCGCCGGCCGGGCGTTGGGCGCCTTCCCCCCCTCGGCCCAGGGCCATGAAGATACAGGCCCAGGAGAAGAGGACCGAAAGGGTGAGCGCTTCCGCCACCTCCGCCACGGTGAACCCCAGGGCCGCCAGGAATGCGGGCACCACCACCGCCGCCAGAAGAACCGACCGGAGACGCCAGGCCAGAAGCCCGATCCCGATGCCGATCACAAAGGGCGCCGCGTGGTTCGGGTTGGAGAACCCGAAGACCTCGGCACCGTTCCAGACCACCAGCAGGATGGCGGCCATGATCCCCTGGGCCGCCGATGGCAGGGTCCAGGCCAGGGCCAGGGCGCCGATCCCCCAGTAGAGGAAGGCGTTGGGAAAGTGTTCGTCGATGTGGTAGATCTGGGCCACCAGCCAGATCCCCGAGCCGAAGACCATGGTCCCCAGGACATGGAGGGCCGAGGAGAGAGCGGGGTGGCGGTCGGCCAGGAACAGTCCCCCGCCGTGGGCCGCGGCCAGTCCCCCGAAAATGACCCCCAGCTTGGCGTACCGGTGGAGGCTGTCCCAGTTGTAGGCGAAAAAGAGGATGATCCCCAGGCCCACCAGGACCGCCCCGATGGCCGGGAAGATCATCCCGCCCCAGTCGGTCCCCTCCCGGACCTCGTACCGTTTCCGGATCGCCTTGCCCTGATCCGGGCCGATGATCCCTTCCTGGATCCAGTGATCGATCTCCCCCTGGAGCCATTTGTGGTGGCGGGTCAAGGAACCTCCTCGGCCGTCGATACCTTCCCGATGGCGATAAAAGCAGCGGTTTCCCTCCACGATCGGGGCCGGCTTCGGTGTCCGGCGGCGGAAAAGGCGGGCAGGGCGGTGCCGATCCGGTTGTTCTGCTTTTCCGACCTCATCTTTCCTCCCTCGGACGGTTCGGTGCTCCATACGGTTGTGGAAACTTATACGACCCTTTGGTAAAATGTGCAACCGGAGATCGATAAACGACCACCCGCACCGGAGGCGAGACCAATGAGCTGTACCCTTTCCCCGACAATCCCCGAATCGGCGTCCGCGCTTGAGGCGGAGATCTGCCGCCACCTGAAGTTCTCCATGGGTCGGGAGGCGGAGACGGCATCGGTTCACGACCTCTTCTGGGCGGTCTCCCTGACGGTGCGGGATCTTCTCATGGAGCAACGGCTGGAGACGGAGCGCCGGTTCCGGGAGGCCGGTGTCAAACGGCTCTACTATCTTTCCATGGAATTTCTCCTGGGCCGGTCCCTGGGGAGCAACCTGGCAAATATCGGACGCTACGACCTCTTCGCCGAAGCGGTCTCCCGCCTGGGACATGATCTGGGCGCGGTCTGCGAGAGCGAACCGGACGCGGCCCTCGGCAACGGAGGGCTGGGGCGGCTGGCCGCCTGCTTCCTCGACTCCCTGGCCACCCTGGGATACCCCGGCTTCGGGTACGGGATCAACTATGAATTCGGACTGTTCAAACAGCTCTTCGAGAACGGCTACCAGAAGGAGATGCCGGACCGGTGGCTGGCCATGGGGACGCCGTGGGAGGTCGGACGTCCGGAGGAGCGATGTCTGGTGCCGGTCTTCGGCAGGATCGAACACGCCCGGGACCGGGACGGCCGTTACAACCCCATGTGGATGGATTGGAGCCTGCTGGTGGGCGTTCCCCACGACATGCTCATTCCGGGGTACGGCGGAAAGACGGTCAACTATCTCCGGCTCTACACGGCCCGGGCCTCCAACGAATTCGATATCGGGATCTTCAACCAGGGGGACTACTACAGGGCGGTGGAGCAGAAGATCACCTCCGAGCGGGTCTCCAAGATCCTCTACCCATCGGATACCGTCCGGGAAGGGAAGGAGCTGCGGCTGATCCAGGAGTACTTCTTCACCGCGTGCGCGGTCCGGGATATCGTCAACCGGTACCAGGGGGAACACGAGGGGTTCAACCGGTTCCCGGACAGAGTGGCCGTTCAGCTCAACGACACCCACCCGGCCCTGGCGGTGGCGGAGTTGATGCGGATCCTGGTGGATGAGAACCTCGTCCCCTGGGACCGGGCCTGGGAGACGACCCGACAGACGCTCTCCTTCACCAACCACACCCTGCTCCACGAGGCTCTGGAGCGGTGGCCGGTGGACTTGCTGGAGCACGTCCTCCCGCGCCATCTCCAGATCATCTACGAGATCAACCACCGGTTCCTCAAGGCCGTCTCGGTGGTCTGGCCCAACGATCTCGACCGGTCCCGGCGGATGTCCATCATCGAGGAGGGGGAGGTCCGTCAGGTCCGAATGGCTCACCTGGCCATGTGCGGATGCCACTCCATCAACGGCGTGGCCAGGCTCCACACGGAGCTGATCAAGCGGGAACTCGCCGCCGACTTCCACGACCTCTGGCCGGGAAAATTCAACAACAAGACCAACGGGATCACCCAGCGCCTCTGGCTGCTCAAGGCCAACCCCGGCCTGGCCGGACTCATCACGGAACAGATTGGGGAGGGCTGGATCACCGACTGCGAACGGCTGGGGGATCTGGAGCCCCTTGCCTCGGATGCCTCCTTCCGGAAACGGTTCCGGCAGGTCAAACGGTCCAACAAGGAGCGGCTTGCACGCACCATCCGGCAGACCGCCATGGTCCGGCTCGACCCCGACTCCCTGTTCGACATCCATGCCAAGCGGATCCACGAGTACAAGCGGCAGCTCCTCAACGTGCTGCAGATCATCCACCGGTACCTGGGCATCGTGGAGGACGGGGAAGCGCCGTCCGTCCCCCGGACCTTCGTCTTCGCCGGCAAGGCGGCGCCCGGATACGGCGTCGCCAAGGGGATCATCAAGCTGATCAACAGCGTGGCCAAGGTGATCAACGCGGACCAACAGGTCGGCGGGGCCCTCAAAGTGGTCTTCATCCCCGACTACCGGGTCTCCCTGGCGGAGAAGATCATCCCGGCCGCCGACCTGAGCGAGCAGATCTCCACCGCCGGCAAGGAGGCCTCGGGAACCGGCAACATGAAGTTCGCCCTCAACGGCGCCCTGACCATGGGGACCCTCGACGGGGCGAACATCGAGATCCGGGAGGCGGTGGGCGAGGAGAACGTCTTCCTGTTCGGCCTCACGGCGGAGGAGATCCGGGAGATTGCCGGCGGGGAGGGCTATGACCCCCGGGGCTGGTTCTACGACGATCACCGGATCCGGCGGGTCCTGGACGCCCTCGTCTCGGACCGGTTCTGCCCGGAGGAGCCGGGGCTTTTCCGGTGGATCCACGAATACCTGCTCAATCCCGGGGACATCTATTTCCACCTGGCCGACCTGGGGGCCTATATCGACGCCCAGGAGGGGGTCGACCGGCTCTACCGGGATCCGGAGGAGTGGTTCCGAAAAGCGATCCTCAACGTGGCCAAGATGGGACCCTTCTCCAGCGACCGGACCATCCGGGAGTACGCACGGGAGATCTGGCGGATCGAGCCGCAAATTTGATGCTGTTTCCGCGGGAGTCGGGCGGGAAAAAGCGAAACGGATGAGGCGGATATGCTTCCATCCATGGCCATCCGATAGAGGCTCGTATCGAAAAAGATACCCCTGGTTTTGATCGAAAAGAGAAGAGGTATCTTGATTGAATCGGCCGCGTTCGATAGTATTATTGTGAAAATATCGATTTCTTTTTATGCGCCCAAGGAGGTTTTATGGCAAATCTGATTGTCGGGATGACCTACAATGATTATTACAAGCACACCGCCAGAGATCCAATCACCTTGATATCCCAATTGAAAATCCTTCTCAACAGGACCCTGCAGGCTCATCAAACCCAAGGGGATCTATACATCTTCATGGCTCCGGAGTTCTATTTTGCCAAGACCGGGGCGCCGGGGCATCGCTATTTTAACAAGAACCAAAAGGAACAGATCATTGAAAAATTGCTTCCGCTGAGCCGACAACGCCAATACATGCTGTTTATCCCCGGCAGCATACTGTGGAAAAAGGGCAAAGAAGTCAGGAACACCGTACACGTCATTTACCGGGGGAACCTGATTGTGGCTCACGACAAGCTGGTCCGTGGAGGAGAAGTCAATCCCGATGAACAGGGAGCATACAAGTATAAAATGGGATCGAAACCTTGCTATTTCGAAATCCCCAACGATGTCACCAATGGGCCGGGGGCAATCCGCTGCGGGTTGGAAGTGTGCATGGAGCACGACCTGGGCATTCTCGCTCGCTATGCCAAACCTACCGGCAAGCAGTACCCGGATATTAATGACAACGCGAGCCTACAGAAAAAATCGCGGAAGGAAATAGCAAAAAACACTTTTAATGCCGACGCTCACAAGCTTTTTTTTCATCTGGTCACCGCCAACACCGTAAGCTATCGCGACCAGCACGAAGCGACGAAGAACGGCGGTTATTTCATTCGCTGCAGTGCCACCGAAAGCGGAGATTCCAGGATGACGATCGCGAGACAGCAGGGGGGCGCTTTGACCGATTTGTCCCAGTCGAACAATCGCAAATTGCAGAAGAAATTCGGCAACAATCCCCACAACCCAGACAATAGCATTGCAGCCTGGAAAATTGATAATTTGGTGATCACCTGAGAAAGGTGTAAAGCAAAACTCGATCAACAGGGCGACCACGGCCGCGATCAACATGGGCATCACCGCCCGACTCACTTGGCCCAGCGGCAGGCCGAAAATCCCGCAGCTTACGAACAGACAGATTCCCAAGGGCGGCGTCACCATTCCCACGGCCAGATTGACCACCATCAACACCCCGAAATGGATCGGATCGATGCTCATCTGCGGCGTGAGGGTGGCCAGAACGGGCACCAGAAGGATCAGGGCGGCGGTATCCGCCGCCGCCGAACCCGAGATACCGGCAAAGAGCATTGAGGCCACAATCACCGCGCACGCCAGCCCGCCGGGCACCCAGCCCACCAGGCTGTCCGAGAAATCGATCAACTGGCGGGAGATGCCGCCGGTTTCCATGATGGAGCCGGCCAACATGAACAGCGGTATGGCCAGCAGATCGAAGGAGTCCACTCCGGCAAACAGGAGCTGGATGATCGTCTGCCCAGGGCGGAGATCTGAAC
>CAYSLC010000201.1:7985-9811 GCA_964431545.1 uncultured Desulfobacteraceae bacterium
CCCCCGGCGTAAGCATGAAACCGATGGCCGGAAGCCCGATGGAAATCGCGATGGGAAGCCCCAGGGCGATCAGGAGAAACAGGCACAGGAAAAGCAGCAGGATGATTATGGGGCTTTCCGTTCAAAGGAGCGGACGATGTCCGCCAACACATGCACGACAAATATCACGGCCGACACGGGGATGACGGCAAAGGGGATGGCCATGGGGATCTGAAGCGACGCGGAGGTCTGTTCGGCGGCCTTCACGGTGTAGACGAATCCGGACCAGGCGATCAGCCCGAAGCAGGCAAGGGTCAGCAGATGCAACCCGAAAATAATGGTTTTTTGAATGACGGGGCCCAGCTTGTCGCCGAAGCCTTTCAGACCGATGAAGCTCGCCCGTTTGTAAGCGACTGTGCCGCCCAGAAAGGTGATGGCCACCAACAGGTGCCGGCTCACCTCCTCGGACCACCCCAGGGAGGCGCCGGCATACCGGAACACCACTTGGGCGAATAAAATAATGCAGATGGCGGCCCCGATGACAAGCGCATCATCAGAATTTTTTCCATCAGTGCATTGATGCGCTGACTGGCCTGTTCCAGCAAAGACATGGGTTCTACCTGATGATGATTTTTTTTGGAATTGCAGGGATTGTGCGGTGAGGCGCCGTTGAAGGGCGCCCCTTGGCATTTTATTTGACGGCTTCCTGGATCTGCACCACCAGCTTTTTGGTCTCTCCGGTGGCGGAATCCAGCACCGGCGCCGTGGCCTTGCGGAACGCCTCGATATCCGGATTCTCCTCCACCTGCATGCCGGCGGCCTTCAGCTCTTCGATCTGCTTGGCTTCATTGTCCCGAATGTTGGTGCGGCCTTTCAGGGATGCCGAGCGGGCGCACTCCATGACGAGTTTGCGCTGATCATCGGGCAGGCTATCCATGAAGGCCTTGTTGGCGACGAAAACGAGGGCTGAATAGACATGCCGGGAGAGGGTCAGGTATTTCTGCCCCGCTTCGATCAGCTTTGCGCCGTAGATGACGGAAATCGGATTTTCCTGGCCGTCGATCACACCCTGCTGAAGTTTTGCGTGAAGGGAACAAAGGCTTCGATGGGGCCGGTGGTGCATACGGACATCTGGGTGGTGCCGAGTTGGATTTGCTGGAGCACCTGGGTTTCGCTGCCCAGGCTGACCGAGTCATGGACCACCACTTCCAATTTCCCCGGAGCGGCTTTTTCCACGCACTCTTTGAACCAGAACGCCGCCTTGGTATGGACAAGGTCCGGGCTCGTGACCGTTTCGATGTTGATCTAGGTTTGGGCCATAGCCCCTCCGGTGAAAGCGATCAGGCAAAGCCCGACCATAGCCGCCATGATTCGTGTGCGCATGAGAAATCCTCCTTTGAACGTGCAGGAAAAGTTTGAGTGATATTGAAAAACTGCTGACGCGGTTAGACTCGTTGAGGAATAGTGGAAATTTTCCCTATTGTCAACATGATATGCAGGCATTCAGATAGGAAGTTGCTTTTTGTCAAGCAAGGTATATGAAAAGATGATCAAGAGCCTGAAATATGCATCGCCCCGAATCAACGGTAAAACGGATTGAATCTCTTTTTTATTTTAGCAGTTCAGCCCGGAGATGAATCCCCGTGCGAACGGCTCAATCTCCGAAACAGATGCCGATATCTCTCGCGGTTTGAATCGTATCCCCGTCCAAAGGAACGCTTTTAATGCTTCCAATCACTTCTTCGAGGGGAATGGCCTTGATATCAGGCGGATCGAGCGCATCAATGGAACCGAATTTTTTGTCTTCGATGGCGAGCTCCGCCGCGGCACCGAACCTGAGCGCCAGG
>CAYSLC010000202.1:0-9737 GCA_964431545.1 uncultured Desulfobacteraceae bacterium
TTGGGGCCGTCCATGAAGACCTCGGAATTGGGATCGGTGCCCGTGATATCCCCCTCCCAGTGGTCGAACTGGTATCCGGAGTTGTACTCCACCGATACATTGACCCAGACGTTCTCCGGGTAGTCCCAGCCGCAATATCCCCCGGGGCAGTAGACCTGGCCGGGGTCGGTGTAGACGTGGCCCGCCTCCTCGGGGACCGCGGCCACCGTGAGGGTCTGGGGATTCTGGACCGGCACGAAAACCCCGGTGACGCTCTTGGCGGTATCCATGAAGATCTCGGTACCCGCTTCGGTGCCGGTGAGATCCCCCTCCCAATGGTCGAACTGGTATCCAGAGGCGTAGGTGGCGGTGAGGTTGACCCAGACGTTCTGGGGAAACTCCCAGGAGCAATTGCCTTCCGGGCAGTAGATCTCGCCCGGGGAGGAGTGGATCGTCCCCCCTGTCTCCGGCGTCGCCGCCACGGTGAGGGTCTGGGGGTTCTGGACCGGAATGAAGACCGCCGTCACCGACTTTGGGCCGTCCACCACCAGGGTCTGGGCCGATTCGCCGCCGGTGAGGTCCCCCTCCCAGTGGTCGAACTGGTACCCGGAGGCGTAGGTGGCGGTGAGCCAGATCTCCTCTCCCGGGTTGAATTCGGCGCCGCAAGCCCCCTCGGGGCAGTAGATCCCCTCCGGGGAGGAGTGGACGACGCCGCCCACGTCGGGGGAGACGGTCACCTGGACGGTCTCCGCGAAGGCCCCGCCGGCCGATGAGATCCCCAAAAGGATCGTGAAAAGGATCCATGGAAGTTGGATCTTGCGTCTATTTTTCATGGTCGTCCTCATTCTCGGTTGGTATTGCATACGGAGAATCCGCGAGTTTCCCCTTCACGACCCGGCTTCAGCCGCCGCGTGGGGGCCGCGGAAGCTGGGGCATCAGCTCCTCGGCCTTCTCCTCGATCACCTCCTGCCGCTCCTCCTCGGCGAACTCCTCCTGGCGCAGGATCTCGTCCTCTCCCAGGATCTCGTCGATCCCGTCCAGGTCGACCCCGCCGTAATCGACCATCTCCTCCTCCGGAGAGACCTCCTCGTAGGCAACATCCTCCATGGTCATATCGACGGTTTCGTCGACCGCCGGAAACTCCTCCACTGGCTCGGCCGCCTCCGCCCCCTCCGCGATCCCGGAACCGGTTTCGTCGGAAACCGCCGTCCCGTCCGTCCCCCCGGCCCCTTCCGACGGATCCGCGTCGACCGTCTGATCCACTTCGGAGACGCCCGGGGTGTCATCCGTTTCATCCGTACCGGCCGGCGCCGCCTCTTCCTCGCCGGCCCCGGTCCGGGTCCCGCCCCTGTCCGTTTCGGTCTCCAAATCGGCCGGCTCCGTCCCGAAATCGTCCCCGGTAACCCCCATCTCCATGATCAACTGCTCCACCTCCTCGGGCCGGACCTGGATCACTTGGGAGGGGATGGCGTCCATCTCCACCACCGTCTGCTCGAAATCGGTGAGCAGCACCGGAGTCTCCGCCAGGGCCGCCAGACTCACCACCTCCAGGCGGGTGTCGTCCAGGGCGGTCACCTCGGTGAAATCGGCCCCGGCCCGGACGATGAAATCGGATCCCCGAACCCCCAGGATCGCCGTCCGGGTCTTGACCTTGAACTCCGGCCTGTCGAATCCCACCATCTTTTTGATCCAGAAGCGCACCTTGCCGATCCCCATGTCGATGAAGGAGGACCGCTCCTTTTCCGCGGGATTGTAGACCGACCGGCTGATGGTCAATCGGCTGTCGGAGGCGATGGTGATGATGCTGCCGTCATTCAGGGAGAGGCGGAGTCTGCCCCGGTCGAAGGTCCGGAGGGTATCCTGCCTGAAGAGGGGCAGCCGAGCGCGCGCCAGGTATCCGACCCGTTCCCCCGTGTGGATGATCACCGCCTTGCCCTGGACCAGTTGGATCTTTCCCACCGGGGGGCCGGCACCCTCGCGAAAGGGTTCGGCGATGGTGATGTCATCGATGGATTCATCCCGGGCCTGGGCCGGCCCGCCGGAAAGAAGCGCCAGCAGCATGGCCGGGACCAGGAGGAGGATGCTTTTCACCAGAGCGTTTCGGCCGAGGAGAGACATGGTTTTTCTCCCTTTTGGTACTTGGTCGTGTTTCAGAACCGGGACTTCACGGACAGCTCCACCGTGTTCTTCTCGTACTCGTTCACATCGGAATCGTTCCGGGTATAGTCGTAATCGACGGTCAGGGTCAGCCATTCCTGGAGCAGATCCTTTTCCAGAGAGGCGGAGATCGAGTATTTCTGGTCCTCCCGGTCCCCCGCGTCGTAGTCCTGGAAGTGGTACCGGCCGGTCAATCCAAAGGCGGACTCCCACGGCAGCCCCACCGACACCCCGGCCTTGGCCAGGTACTTGCCGTACGATTTCACGTCCGCATCGGCGTCGTTGTCCTCCCACCCCAGCCCGCCGAAGAGGTAGGTCCGCTCCCCCAGGGTGCGATAGAGATCGATCAGCACCTCGTGGGCGCGGCCGTCGCTGGCGTCGATCTCGTAATCGTTGAAGTAGAGCCCGTAGGCGAGCCGGAGAGTGGTCCGGTCCCCCATCCGCCAGGCCACCTCCGGCCGGATCAGGTGGCGCATCAGGAAGTCCCGGCCGTCCAGACGATAGTAGCTGGGGGCATAGTCGAGTCCAAAGGTAAGCGTCTTCCGCTTGTACTTCATGTAGAGGGTCCCTGTGGCGCCCACCATGTCGTTTTCCGTGAGATCCCGGTGGAAGGTGTTGTACTGGCTGTACCCCAGGCCCATGCGGAAGCGGTCCCGCCGAAACAGGTCCCCCCGGAGCCAGAAGAAGCCCTTCCAGAGGAAATCGTCCTCATCGGTGGGGGTGGGATCGTCCGGGGCGGTCAAAAGGACGTTGTCATCATATTGGTAGCCCGCCTTGAGGTAGATTGCGTAGGGTTTTTCCGCCTTCCGGCGATCGGCGACGGCCCGGAGCCATTTTTCGGCGTGCCCCCGGAGGCGCTCGGAATCGGTCTGGTCCCGGACATACCGGAACCGCTCCATCGCCCCGTCGACATCCCCGGTCTTGAGCCGGCAGACCCCGGCATAGAAGGCGGCATCGTCCGCAAGGGGCCGGCTCAATTCTCCGGCCGTCTCGAAGTGGGGGAGGGCGTCTTTATATTCACCGCCCTTGAACAGGCTGAGCCCCCGATAAAACCGGGGCCGAGGATCCCCGGGAGACTCAGCGGCCGCGGCGGCGAACAGACGGGCGGCCTCCTCGTACCGGGTCATCCGGTAGTAGAGGAGGGCGGTATCAAAGGCGAGGCCGGGCAGGTCGGACCGGAGGCGTCTCGCCCTTTCAAAGGCGGATCGCGCTTCCTCATACCGTTCCATCTCCATGAGGGTCTTGCCCAGGTAGTAGGCGTAACCCGGATTGTCGGGATTCAGGGAGAGTGCCTTGCGGAAGTTGGCTTCGGCCCCCTGGTAATCTTTATCCTCGTAGGCGAAAACGCCCAGATCGAAATAGGCCTGTCCGCTCTCCCGCGCCAAAGTGAATCCGCATGGGAGCAGGATCAGAATCATGACCCAAGCCGCTGTGATCCGTCGCATGGCAATCCCCTGTCGTGGTCGGTTCCCCGGAAACAAAAAAAGCCCTGTGTCCATCTTCTGGAACCAGAGCTGTGGTTGGTGCGGCCACCATCCTCGATGATCTCCGTCTTGCTTCGGGGTCGTCGATGATCTTTCCCGTGCCTGCCTTTTTGCTTTTTCCGAATCAGTATTGGCCGATTTTATCTCGATTGTCAATGCAGAAGGAACCCATGGAGAAGAATCGTCCTCACGGCGCCGGCGGACCCTCCAGAATTTCGAGGAGATCCCCCGCGCGCCGGGTCTCGGGATGGTCCGGCCCCCGAAGGGCGTCGAGCATGTCCCGGGCCTCCCGAAGGTATCGGACCGCCGCCGCGTTTCGTCCCTGTTCCGCCGCATACGCCCCCAGCTGATACAGCCCCGCGGCCACGTCGGCGTTGACGTATCCGCGGTTGCCGGCCAGCCAGGTTTTAAGGGCGTCGGCCAGCCGTTCAGCCAGGTCCTCCAGGCGGGGGGAGAGATCGGGGTCATAGTGGGGGTTCCAGGGCCCGTCGCCGGGATCGGGACCGGTTTCCGGCGTCGCGCCGCCGGCGTCGCGCCGGAGGGCCAGCGCCCGTGCCAGCGGTTCGACGATCGCTTCCGCCCGCCCCCCCATCAGATGGCGGGCGGCTCCCACCTCGTAGTAGATCCGCGCCAGGGCCGGGTGGTCCGGCCCGACGATCCCGACCAAATGATCCAGCTCGGCGGTCAGGTAATCGAGCCCCCACGGCTGGCCCCGCGCCAACAGGGCCGAGCCCAAGGGGTACCGGACCCGCTCGGGATGGGCCGCCTCCGCCTTTCCCAGAAACCGGACCGCCCGCTTGTAAGTCCCGGTCCGGTAATGGCCGAGGCCCAGCTTCAGATAGACGGCGGCCGGCTCCGGCCAAGCCGCTTCGAAGGCCTCTTCACCGGCGGAGAGAGCCCTTTCGAAGGATGCGATCATCCGGCGATCGTCCCCCAGCTTCTCGTGGGCCAGCCCCTGGTGGACCGCAAGGTCGATGGCGACCGGATCGGCGGGATTCACAAGGCCGCCCCCGGCCGCCTCCGCCTTTTGGAACCACGTCACCGCCGAAGCGTAATCGTTCTTGAGGAAATGGAGGACCCCCAGATCCCGCCGGACCGCCAGTCCATCCATGGGCCGCGCTTCGGAGGCCGCCGCCAAGAGGCCGAGGGCCCGGGTCAGGTGGACGTCCGAGGTCGAAAGGTCCCCCGCGTGAAGAGAAGCCAGGCCGATGTGGCGGTGGATGGCGGCGATCTCGGCGTTCCCGGCGGATGGGTCGCCGCCCCGGATCGCCAGGGCCCGGCCCAAATGGTCCAGGGCCTTGTCGCCATCCCCCCGCTTCAGGTGGGCGATCCCGAGCCTGTAGTGCCCGGATCCCACCGACGGGTGGTCCTCGCCGCGCCGCCGGATCCGGATCTCCAGGGCCCGCTCGAACTCTCCAACGGCGGCGTCCGTCCGCCCCTCCTTCCAGGCCGCCTCCGCCCGTCGCTCGTGGTGGGCCACCAGGGTCTCGACGTTGCCGAGTTCCACCCGGACGACCCAGGCGAAGAGTCCGGCGGCGGCCGCCACGGTGAGTCCGATGGCCAGGTACCGGTTGAGGAACCGCAGCCCCTGGAGCCCGTCGGTGAGATGGAGGAGCCCCGAGCCGTAAAAATAGGTCAACGTCACCGCCGTGGGCAGGGGGTAGGCGAAGCGGCCGATCATATAGAGGATGGGGACCATCAGGACGATCCCGGCCAGGTGGACCGGGCCTACCTGCCGGTCGCTCATCTGGTCGGCCAGGGGATCGATATCCCCCACCTTGCCGGCGAACCAGGTCAGGAGGAAGGTGATCAGGGTCCGCCCCGCCACCAGCAGGAGAATGGTCCGGTTGACCGTCCCGATCAACCGGTCCTCGACCCCCAGTCCCTCCCCGATCCGGCCCAGGAGAAAGGCCGGAAGGTCGGCGTCGGTGAGAAGCCCCAATTCGGGCCGGAGGACCTCCACCCAGAGGGCCAGAAGGGAGGCCGCCGACAGGGTGAGATAGAAGAGGTAGGCGAAGAGGCGCTTCTCGGTCCGGGAGAGGGGTTCGGCCGATCCGGCCATCCGGGTCAGCCCGGCGGCGACCCGGCAGACCCCCCGGAAAAACGCCACGGCCCAGACCGCCGCCAGAAGCCCCAGCACCACGCCCGCCGGACCGGCAAAGGCGAAGACGGCCAGGGAGAACGCCGCGCCCTTGAAAACGGGAACGGCGTACTCCACCAGCACCAGGGCGAAGGTGAGGGACAGGATCAGGACCTCGCGTTCCGAGAACGGAGGGAGCAGAAGGTTCTTGATGAATGCGGCGGTCTTTTCCATGGGGGTTCCGGTTGCCGTTCGGAAAGGACATCGGGCAAAGAGCCGGACCGGGTCGGTTCCCGGCCCGGTCCTCCCGTCACGCGGCTCCAGAGTCCCTTCAGTATCCGGGTTCGAAAGCGGATTGTAAAGGGCCTTTTGCAACGGCCGCCGTGTTGACCGCAGGAACGCTTTCCTTTATAACGCCCGCAAAGATCATGGACCCCGAACCAATGGAGGCGACGGATGACCGATATCGAAACCATCGACTACTCAGCCCTAGACCGACCCGAGGTGACCTTGTACCTGTTCCATCCCCGGGGATCCCTCGATCTGCCGGGGAGCGCCCCCGGCGCCGAGGACGTGATGATCCCGGTGGAAGACGGCGTCTCCATCGGGGGCCGGTTCCACATGGCCGGGAAGGATGCCCCCAACATCCTCTTTTTCCACGGCAACGGCGAGATCGTCTCCGACTACGACGACCTGGCCCCCATCTACAACCGCATGGGCGCCGGGTTTATGCCGGTGGACTACCGGGGGTACGGCCGTTCCGGCGGGAGCCCCACCGTCTCCGCCATGATGCGCGACTGCCACCGGATCTTCGATTTTACAAAGACCTGGCTCGATGACAACGGCTACACCGGCCCCCTGGCGGTCATGGGACGGTCCCTGGGCAGCGCCTCCGCCCTGGAGCTGGCCGCCCACCATCCGGATCGCATGGACGGCCTGATCATCGAAAGCGGGTTCGCCCACGCCGTTCCCCTGCTGCGCCTTCTGGGGATCAATACCGCGGCCCTGGGCATCGACGGGGACGACCGGTTCAACAACACCGAAAAAATCCGGAAATTTCCAAAGCCGGTGCTGGTCATCCACGCCGAGCATGACCACATCATCCCCTTCACCGACGGACAAGACCTCCACGACGCCTGCGGCTCCCCGGACAAGACCCTGCTCAAGATCCCGGGCGCCAACCACAACGACATCCTCCACCGGGGATTTCAGGAATACATGGCGGCGGTCAGGGGCCTGCTGGAGCGGCTGTGACCGGATCGACGAGCGCCGGGACGACCGGAGACCGGCCCGGGGGGCCCAAGGGAGGCCGGCCGTGGCCCTGATCGGCCTCCACGACATCACGCTGGGCTTCGGGGGCAGGCCGCTCCTGGAGGGGATCACCCTCCACATCGAGGCCGGGGAGCGGATCTGCCTCCTGGGCCGCAACGGGACCGGCAAATCGACCCTGATCCGGATCATAAACGGCGAGACGGCGCCGGACGGCGGGGAGACCCAGCGTCAACAGGGGATCGCCACGGCCCGGCTCACCCAGGAGGTCCCCGACGATCCGGCCGGCACCGTGGAAGAAATCGTGGCCCGGAACCTCCGACCGGAAGGGGAGGGGGCCGCGCCCGACTGGGAGGCGGACCAGGCCGTGGCGGAGATCCTCTCCCGGATGGACCTCGACCCCTCGGCCCGGTTCGCGGATCTCTCCGCCGGCCTCAAGCGGCGGGTTCTGCTGGCCGGAGCCCTGGTCCGCAAACCGGATCTCCTTCTCCTGGACGAGCCCACCAACCACCTGGACATCGAATCGATCCGCTGGCTGGAGGGGTTCCTCCGCCGCCAGGTCAAGACCCTCCTCTTCGTGACCCACGACCGGGCGTTCCTCAAGGCCCTGGCCACCCGGATCGTGGAACTCGACCGGGGCCGGCTCTTCAACTGGGCCTGCGACTACGAGACCTACCTGGCCCGCAAGGCGGAGGCCCTGGAGACGGAGGCCCGGGGAGAGGCCAGGTTCGACCGGAAGCTGGCCGCCGAGGAGGCGTGGATCCGCCAGGGGGTCAAGGCCCGCCGGACCCGCAACGAAGGGAGGGTCCGGTCCCTGGAGCGGCTCCGGGAGGAGCGGCGCCGGCGGCGGGAGCGGATGGGCTCCGTCCGGATGGTGGCCCAGGAGGCGGAGCGGACCGGCAAGCTGGTGATCGAGGCGTCCGGGATCGGGTACACCTGGGGGGATCGGACGGTGGTCCGGGGGTTCTCCACGGCGATCACCCGGGGGGACAAGGTGGGGATCATCGGCCCCAACGGCTGCGGCAAGACGACTCTGTTGAGCCTGTTGCTGGGAGGGCTGGAACCGGAAACGGGATCGGTCCGCCACGGGGTGCGCCTCTCCATCGCCTACTTCGACCAGCTCCGGGAGCAGCTCGACGAGACCCGCACCGTCCAGGAGAACGTGGCCGACGGCAACGACCGGATCACCATGGACGGCAGGACCCGGCACGTCATCGGCTACCTCGGGGACTTCCTCTTCCCCCCGGAACGGGCCCGGAGTCCCGTCTCCATGCTATCCGGCGGCGAGCGGAACCGGCTCCTCCTGGCCCGGCTCTTCACCCGGCCGGCCAACGTCCTGGTCCTCGACGAGCCCACCAACGATCTCGACCTGGAGACCCTGGAGCTTCTGGAGGATCTCCTGGTCGCCTACTCGGGCACGGTGCTCCTGGTGAGCCACGACCGGGCCTTCCTCGACAACGTGGTGACGTCGGTACTGGCGTTCGAAGGGGAGGGGCGGATCGGGGAGTACGTGGGAGGCTACGACGACTGGCTCCGGCAGCGGCCCTCGACGGAACCGGCCGGGGAGAAGCCTCTGGTGAAGCCGTCCAGGCCGAAGCCCAGGCCGGACCGGCCCCGGAAGCTGACCTTCAAGGAGGGCCGGGAACTGGCGGACCTCCCCGCCCGCATCGAAGCCCTGGAGGCGGAGCGGGACGCCCTCCACCAGCGGATGGCCGATCCGGATTTCTACAGGGGGGACGGCGAAACGATCGCGGCGGCCAAAGACCGGCTGGAAGCCCTGGAGGGGGAGATCGAAGCGTCCTACGCCCGATGGGAGACCCTGGAAACGGTGGCGGAAGAGGCGGGGCGATGACTCCTTCCGGTCGATGTCATCCCCACCCCTCCAGGGCCCGCCATCCATTCTTGAGCAGATGGGGGCAGTGCCGGTTTCCGTAATCGAGGCACTCGTAATACCTCTTGGGGATCTCGGCCTTTTTCATATCCTTGGGATCATAATAGATGTCCGACCCGATCTCCCGGACGACGTATTCCTTGTAGAGCGCTTCGAGCCTCTCCTGCAGCAACCCCTTGATCTCCACGACCCGGACGTCGTATCCGAGCCTTCTTAGCTTCTCCCGGAGGGGCTGATTGACGTATCCGCTGCAGATCTCGATGCGATGGGTCTCTGGGGTCGCGTCGAACCCCTCCAGGAGCCCGATCGCCAGATCCGCGTATTTGTCCAGGTATTGCTTCGTCTCGAACCCGTTCCGGGTCTCCCTCCTGAAGTATTCCACGGGGACCGTGGCCGTCTCGACGCGCCGCTCATCCGACACGCCGACCATGACGCCGCACATGGGAAAGCCCCACCCGGCGTCGTCGATCCGCAGCAGGCGAAGATCGGGCGGGGTGAAGCTGTCGTAATCCCCTTCGGTCAGCCGCGCCAGAACGAGCTTGTCCACACAGACCAGGCTGTGCCCCATCCTGCGCCGGTTGTAGGTGTAGATCTTGATGTTCCACTTCGGGGAGATCCCCTTCTCCTCCACCCCCTGATACGATGCCATCAGGTAGGCGTTTCTTTCGGATCTTCTTCGGATAAATCCCAGCTCGGCCGCCTCTTTGAGCCTGGCGATGATGAACTTGGTCTCCGTTTTCGAAAAAACGTCTTTTGAGAAGTTGATCCGCATGATCCAATACAAATCAACGGTCTATGCGTTCAAACTCAGCATGGCACCCTGTTTGAAATCCTCCGGAAGTACCTTCTTCTTCCAGATAGATTAGAATATCCAATT
>CAYSLC010000203.1:0-9717 GCA_964431545.1 uncultured Desulfobacteraceae bacterium
CTGGAGGCGTTCCGGCGGCGGGTCCGGCGTTTCCAGCCGGACCGGCGGGCCGAACCCAGGGATCAGTAGTGGGCTTCGATTTCGAAGACCGGCGGGTGGTGAAGGTGTTTTTTGACGAAGCACGCGTCCATGGACCGGACCAGCGCTTTCTGGTACCGTTCGGGGAACTCAGGCGGCAGCGTCATGTCGGTGCTGATGCGGGTGTACCGCTTCCTGTCTTCGTCGTAATGGCAGGTGGTGCGGATGCGGAGTCGGGACGTGTCGATCTTTCGGGATTCGCAAAACCCATAGGCATAAAGCCCTGCGCAGATGGACAGAGAGGCCAGGAACAGATCCGATGGCGTGGGGGCCGTGTCGTCTCCGCCGTCCTCCGGGGGCTGGTCGCTTCGGATCTGATGCGGGCCGATGCGGGCATGGAGTTTTTTCCCACCTTCATATTCCAGTTCGATCACAGTACTCATGGTAATATTTCCTTTCCGTGCGCGAAATCCGCGGTATACTGACATACACCGGGCGATTGGGCAAGGAGAAACCGGTCACGGGGGGCGAGAAATCCTACCGAACATTACATCCCGCGCCCCATTGTCCGGTGGGGTGAAATGTGAGACAAGCATACCAAGGGCTCATGGCTCCGGATTCGATAGACCTCAGGCAAGGGAGAGGGAACCATGTTTTTTCGGAAAAACCGCCGGCAGATCGAACGATATCCCGTCCTCTGGGAGTCGGTTTTGGAGGTCCGGTATCCGGACTATGAAACCCGAATCGAGGTCACGGTGACCAACTTCTCCGGAAAAGGCGCGCTGGTTCACTCCGACCGCATGTTCGTTAACGATCGACTCCTCATTTCCGCCCATCACCGGCCCCGGTTGACGCTAAAGGCGTTTTCCCCCGGCGGGATGTTTCAGGCCGAGGTCACCATCCGGTGGTACTGCTGGAATGTCGAGGACAATCGATTTGACATCGGACTTGAATACGCCGATCCCACCCCTGAAAATCAATTGACGGCCACCCGGATCCTCCATTTCCTTCATAAAACGCATCGGGAGGAGCCGGGCTCCCATCAACGGCTGCAACAGTGTCCCTCCCGCCTGTCCGCCCTTCAAAACGCCACGGACCGATCGCCGGCTTGACCTTTTCCCCGTTTATCTGATAAAACCAATTCATTTTCAGAAGGTGATTCCGGGTTGCGGAGGCGCGCCGCTGTCCGGGTCTGTTCGATACTCCCGTTTTATTGTCAGATCAACATCCCGGTCAAAGGATATGGATGCTCTCGAAATTCAAGGATCGGCGACGCAATCGACGATATGGTGTCTGTTGGGAGGCCCGACTGCTGGTGCGGTTTTCAGAAGGCGGCGGCGAAATGGCCGCCATCGTGGCCAATATTTCCCTGACCGGTGCCCTGGCCCAGTCCCCGCGCATGGATATCAAGGGCCGTCACCTCACCGTGGCCCGACCGTTGCCCCGTCTGCACCTGTCCATGGAGACCCCCGAAGGGGAGGTGACCTCGGATGTGGAGGTCCGCTGGTATCGATGGTCCGTATCCGGCGATCATTTCGAAGTGGGCCTGCTCTTTACCCGCATGCCGGCGGAAAGCCAGGCCCGCATCGACCGGCTGGTCAACGGGTTGAAACGGTCGGGCGTTCCCCCTTGCTGATGCGGATGGTGACATGATCGACCAGATCCTTACCCTGGGTCGAACCGGCCCGGAACGGGCGGCCCGGAATATTGCCGGAGAATTTGGCATCGATGTGGGGGACGGAACATCGCGCACCCAATTGACGGCGGAAGCGGACGCCACATTGCTGCTGTCCGAAGGGGCCCTGCCCCCGGATTACAAAGCGGTCTGCGAAGCCGCCGAATATCACCGCCATCCCTGGCATCACATCGACCTCATGAGCACCGCCGCATTCGGGGCCGCCCGGGGGATCGCCGCCTTTTTGCGGGACCATTCCATACGGGTGCTGCACATTACCGGCCCCGACGGCGGATCCGGGTTGCCATCCGCGGTCGCTGACGTGTTGGCCACCGCGCTCCGGCTGACCCATGTGGACGCCGCCATGCCCGGCTCGCTGGCCCTTTTCCATGGCGATGAGGCGGCGGCGGCCGTACCGGTGACGATTCCGCGGTCCGTCCACCAGGCGGTTGAGATGTTGACGAAAACGCTTAAATTTAAAGAACGGACCCGGATCGCCAACATGTCCGACCGGCATCTGCTCGCATTCGCCGCTTCCATGGAACGCTATTTTATGAATGAATTCCGGTTGTGGAGTGGGAATGACGAATTGGTGGACGCCTGCCGGAAGGTCGATGAGGAGAAAGGTCCGGCGGTGGTGATCCTCGAAGCGCTGCGGGATCGGCTCCGGTCCACGGATGTGCTGCGGGTGGTCAAATAACCCCGACGCCTGTCCGATGGCAGGCGGGCGACCCTTATACGGAGAGCCCGAAGGAGGGCAGGATGAAAAAACTGGGAGATGTGCTGTTGTCTCGGGAACCCTTTTCCGAGATCGTCATGGGCAACACCGCCCTGGTTCGGGCGATGGTCGAGGCCGGAACCCGGGTGGTGGCCTCATACCCCGGATCCCCTACACCGGAGATCGCCGACGCCATTCGATCGATCCCCAAAGAAGCACGCCCTTTTTATTTTGAGTTTTCCACCAATGAAAAGGTGGCCACTGAAGTGGCCTACGGCGCGGCCGTTAACGGACGGTTCTCGACGGTCTTTTTCAAGAGTGTGGGGCTCAACGTGGCGGCGGATACCTTCGTTCAACTGGCCCATATGGAGATCATCGGCGGGATGGTGGTGGTGCTGGGCGACGACCCGGGGGCCAATTCCTCCCAGAACGAACAGGACAACCGGCACTACGGGATGATGAGCTATACCCCCATCCTGGAACCGGCCAATCCCACCGAGGTCTACCGGTTCTATCTGGAAGCGGCCCGTCTGGCCCGGAAGGAACGGATGCCGGTCATCCTCCGGCTCACCACCCATGTTTGCCACGCCAAGGAGAAGGTCGCCTTCGACGGTTGGGATCCCCGCCCGGTCGACGACGAACCGAAATTTGATCCGGCCAATGGGCCCTACATCCCCATCGCCGCCGACGTCTTTCCCATGAAACGGCGGGCCCTCCGACGGCTCGAACGGGTCCGGGAATGGGCCGAATCGTCGCCCCTCAACCGGCTGTCGGATCAGGGCAACCCGGATCGGGGGGTGATCACCATGGGGCTGCCCTACCTCTCCCTGCTGGAGAGCCTGGAACCGGTGGCGGCCCCGCCCGATATCCTGAAACTGGGGACGGTTCATCCCCTGCCCCTGGACCGGATCGCCGATTTTCTGCGGGGCCACAAAGAAGTCAAGGTGCTGGAGGAACTGGACAATGTCGTGGAGACCCAGATCAAGGCCCTGGCCTTTGAGCGGGATCTCCGCACGGCCATCACCGGCAAGACCGATCCGGAAGACTGGGTGGGGGAGTACACCCCCGACAAGGTCGGTGAGATCCTCCACCGGACCTGGCCGGACCTGTTGCCGGCGCCCAAGACCCCGCCGGAACCGGTCGATGTTCCCTGGCGCCCGGCCCAGATGTGTCCTGGGTGCGGCCATCGAAGCGCATTCCATGCCGTCAAGCAGGCCCTGGCGGAGGCGGACATCACCGTGGCGGACATCGGCTGCCATACCCTCGGCTTTCTCCCCCCCTACCGGATGGGCCAGTTGCTCATGTGCATGGGGGCCTCCACGGGCATGGGCGCCGGCCTGTCGCTCTTCAACGGCAGCCGGAAAGTGGTGGCGTTTCTGGGGGATTCAACCTTTTTCCACGCGGGACTGCCCGGCATCGTCAACGCGGTCTTTAACCGGCACCCCATTACCCTGATCCTCATGGAAAACGGCACCACCGCCATGACCGGACACCAGGACCATGCGGCCACGGGGCGGAATTTCAACGATGCCTCGGAAAAAATCCCCGTTCGTCAAGTGCTGGAAGGGTTGGGCGTCCAACATATTTTCGAAACCGACACCTATCGCCAGTCGGACCTGGCCGACCAGGTGAAACAAGCCGTCGCCATCGATGAATTCAGCGTGGTCATCGCCCGCCATCCGTGCATGCTGAAATTTACCCGGGAGCAGCAGAAAAAGGACGGATATCGGCGGCGGCGGGTTTCCATCGACGACGAGACCTGCGAGCGGATCCACACTTGCGTGGAACGCTTCGCCTGCCCGACCTTCGTGCGCCATGGCGACGGTGCGGTGTCCATCAACCCGGATCTGTGCATCGGGGACGGCTCGTGCATCCAGACCTGTCCGGCGGGCGCCATCCAAAAACCCACGTAGGGAGACGAGACCATGGATCGATTCAGCATTTACGTGACGGGCGTCGGGGGCCAGGGGATCGGGTTGCTGTCGGAAACCCTCCTCCGGGCCGGGGACCACGCCGGGTTGACCGTCAAGGGCGTGGACACCCACGGGTTGGCCCAGCGGGGCGGCATCGTGGTCTCCCGGCTCCGGTTCGGGGAGGCGGCCCACTCTCCGATCATCCCCCGGAACGGCGCGGACCTGGCGGTCTCCCTGGAGCGGAACGAGGCCCTCCGGGCGGTCCATGTCGGATTGAAGAACGGGGGCGATCTTATCTACTACAACACCGCCTGGCAACCGATGGAGGTCCGTCTGGGCGATGCCGCCGCTATCGACGAAGCCGTCGTCGGCGAGGCGTGCAAACGGCGAAACATCCGGGAGTTCCGGGTTTTCAAGGCCGATCTGGCGGATGTCCGTATGCAGAATGTGGTGGTGTTGGCCCACATCGATAAAAACGGACTGGTGCCCGGTGTTGAAACCGACCATTACCGCGCCGCCATGACGGATTTGATGGCCGGGAAACTCCTTGAGAAAAACCTGGCCCTGTTCGATGAGGAGCGAACCCATACTGGCTGAAATGGAGCGGAAACGGTTCCCCACGGCCGGGTATCATGAGATGACGGCGGCCGGCATTCTCGGCGAAGACGACCGGGTTGAGTTGATCGAGGGGGAGATCCTTAAAAAGGCGGCTACCGGACGGACTTCTATGCGGAGGGGCACCCATCGCATGGGGATGTCTATCTCATCGTCGAGATGGCCGATTCATCCCTGGGATACGGCCGGGGATTCAATCTGCCGGTCTATGCCCGATCCGGCGTCACAGAGGTATGAGTTGTCGATCTCGATGCCGGGTGCGTGGAAGCCTGTTCACAGCCATCGGCTCATGGTTTCAAGTTGATCCGGAGAGGGTACACCGGCGATACGCTGGCTCCGGAACGCTTTCCGGAGCAATTTTCCACGGTGGATGATATATGGGGATGACAACAACATTATGGGAGTGTTCCGATGGAACAATGGGTTCCATTCGCTGAAGGAGAGTATCTGGTGGAAAGCGCCTTTCTGGCCACTCCGGACAACACGGCGCTGGACCTGGAAAAGGGGGTCATCGAAGTGTTTCAGGATGCCGGAGGCCGCCGTCAGCTCCGGGGAAGTGCCCGGGTGCGCCCTTATTTAATGGTGGAGCTGATGGAGGAAAACGATGCCGTCGATCTGATCCTGGATCTGGGCGACGAGTTCAAGTACCGTCTGCCCCGGCCGACGCTGCGGTCGGGAAAGGTCTTTTCCCGGGACGTGAAAGCGGTCGTTCAATTTTTCCCCACCCGGCCGTGGGAGCCGATCGCCAGGGAAACCTATGCAGAGATGAGAGGTCAGCTATCATTTTTATCCCCTTGACCCCTTGGCTTGACACCTCGGAGGTCCCCGCCAATCGTGCTGAATTCGGAATAAAATCAAAGGATGATCCCAATGGATAAACCGTTGCGTTTGAGGGGCCGGCCGTTTCTGTTGCTGGCGGTCGCCGGCCTGATGTTTTTCTGTGGGTGCGCCGTATCGAGAAAGGTTTGTGTCAACGGTGATGTCGCGTATTGCCAGGCCGAGGGGAACTTCACCGGCCGCTGGTATGATTATTATGAGCGGGCCCTGTCTTGCATGGAGGGGGGGTGCTACGGGGCGGCCCTTGAGGATTTGGAAGAAGCCCTCCGACGACGGGACGCGGATCAGCGGCGCGCACGGACGGTGGGGATGCATTTCATGGATTACTTTCCCCACCGGGAGAAGGGGCTGATCCATTATCTGGAGGGCGACTACGCGGAGGCCAAAACAGAGCTGGAACGGTCGCTGGCCCAGTATCCATCTGAAAAAGCCCGGTTTTATCTGGACCGGGTCCGTGCGCACCTGTTCCGGCAGGCCGATCGGATCCCGACCCGACCCCGCCTGGCCCTGAACCTTCCGGCATCTCCGGCGGATGGCATCGTCTGGACACGGGCGGATCCGGTCCGAATCGCCGGCACGGCGGTTGACCGGGACGAGTACATCGCCGATATCGTCATCAATGGAGCGCCGGTTTTCGTGGAATCGTCCGGTCCGGAGGTCCGGTTCGCCGAAGATCTGATCCTGGCGGAAGGGCGGCATCAAATCGATGTTCGGGCCAGGAACCTGCAAGGGGGCGTGGCCTGGCAGCGGGCCACATTGCAGGTGGACCGGTCTGGCCCCCTGATCGCCGTGGACCGGTTTGTTCCCGGAAAAGTGGTTTCCGGGAATCTGCTGGATTCCGCCGGGATTTCGGAGTTCCGGATCAACGGTCAACTGGTCCGATTGTCGGGAAACGGGCCGATCCCGTTCAAGGGACTTCTCCATTCCAGCACCGTCACGCTGACGGCATCCGATCGCCTGGGAAACGAAACCCGGGTCCATCTGGGAAACCGCGGTGAATCCTACCGGTCATCCAGGGGGTGGCTGGCCATGGCGGAGAATGTCCTAAGTGATGGTCCCGTCACGGGATCCCTTCGCGCCGCCCGTATGGCCGACGCGCCGCTGGCGGTCGGCATTCGGGGCTTTTCCGATCCCCAGATCGTCTTCAGCGAAACGCTGCAAGTCCCCGTCGAGGTGAGAAGCGAGGCGGAGATCCGTCATCTGAGCGTCAACGGAGAACCGGTGACCTTTCCTCAGGGACGGATCATCTCCTTTCATTCCTTTATCCGGTTAAAACCGGGTGAGAATCGGGTGATCGTGATGGCGGCGGACGCCAAAGGTCGGAACGTTGAAAAGACCTTCCGCATCATCCGGCGGATCCCCCAGGCGTTCCAACTGCAGCACCGGTACGGCATTTCAGTCCATTCTTTTGATTTTACGGAAGAAGATCCGGAAAGAATCCGGTTCCAGCATACCCTTCTGGAGAGTCTGCTCCAGCCCCGCCGCTTCCGCATCGGGGTGTCCGAAGATCTTCAGACCCTGCTGGACGCCCAAGGGTTGGGCGTTGGCGGGGACGCCGGCTGGGCATCCCCCCATGCGGTGTTGCTGGGAGTGATCCATGAGACCCGGAACGGGATCGAGGCGGCGGCCCGAATGGTGAACATCGAAACGCGCGAGACCCTGGCGGTCGGAGACGTTTATGCGCCCTCACCGGACCGGGACGCCCTGGCGGCCATGGGCCGGCGGTTGTCGGAGAAATTTCTCCGGCAATTCCCCCTTCTGGCGGCCGAGATCGTCAGTGTATCGGAAAACCGGGTCCGTATCGCCCTTCCGGGACAAGAGACCGGAGGGAAGGCGCTGCCCCCGTCCTGGCCGCTGCTGGTCTACCGGGTATCGGATTCCGGCAGCACGGCCGTGGGATCGGACGCCCGGATTATCGGGGGCGCCATGGTGGCGGGCGCACCGTCGGGGAACGCCCTTACCGCCATTGTGGAGGCGGGCGCCGCCGGCGACGTCCGTCCGACGGACCGGGTCGTCGCCCGATGACCCCATCCGAAGAACGGAAGATCCTCAAGCAGTGCATCAAAAAAAACCGATGCGACAAGCTTGTGGAACAATACTGGAAACTGGTGTGCGCCACCGTCCGGAAGACCTTCCGCCTGAAGGGGGCGCCCCTGATCCAGGACGATATAGAAGAGGTCTGCCAGGAGGTTTTTTTCCAGCTCCTGGACGATGGCCGGCGGCGGTTGCGCCTGTATAAAGAAGGAGAGGGGCACAGCCTGGCCCGGTGGATCGTGGTCATCGCCACCCATACCACCCTCAATTTCCTCCGGAAACGCGGATTCGACAGCTTCATGGGCCAGATGGGCCGAATGGAGCTGGACGACCACGAAGAAGACCCCGTCAACCTGGAATCCGATGTCATCGACAAGGTTTCCCTCAACACCGCTTTGCAAGTCATTCCCCAGATCGACCGGATCATCCTGAGACTCCATCGCTTCGGCATGCCCGCCAAAGACATCGCCGTGGTCGCAGACAGCACGGAAGCCGCCATCCATAACCGCATCAGTCGGATCAAGAAGACCTTAAGCGAATTCATCGACTTCCGATAGCCTTTTCCCTCCCCCGAATTTTTTTTGATAGAAACCGGTCTCCGCTGTGTATAGTAGATACAGAGGAGGAAAACATCATGAATCACGCGGATGTGGATATGAAAACAGACATGCCGTTGGATGATCCGGTGCTACAGGTCATCCCGGAGATGGATCGCATCATGATCCGGATGCGCGCCCTCGGCCTGTCTTCAGAGGAGATCGCGATGGTCACCGGCAACATCCCGGAGACCGTGGATGACAAGCTGTCCGAGATCGACCGGACCATTCAAGAATTCAAAGCGTTTGTATCTTAGTCGAAAGGAGCGTCCCATGACTTTCCCATGCCTGGATGTCGCCATGCTCGCCGGATATGTCGATGGCCAGTTGACCGAGGACGAACGGTCCGAAGTCGAAGACCACATGATGGATTGCGATCTGTGCATGGAGGCACTGGCCGTCTCCAAAACCCTGATCAATGAGATGGATCTGGCCGCCTACGAGACCGCTGCCGCCAGAAATGTGGTCAGCGCCGTTATCGAAAATGTAAAGAAAAAAATCGATTCGTTTTACGGATGGGTCGCGGACCTGGCCTCGCCGGCCTGGTTCATGGAGTTCGCGCCATCGGCCGTCCGGTCGTCGCCTTCGGCTGAACAGACCCGGGCCGCCGTGCTGGTCACCCGTCGGATGGGAAATCTGCAGGCGGAGATGTACGTCCAGAAATCCCGGATGGATGCCGCCTTCATGGCCGTCAAGGTGACGACGGGACGGAAAAACGCCCAGAACGTCTGCCTGACCCTGGCGAGGGAGGAGGGGGGGCTCCAGGCCCGGTATGTGACCCGGGACTATGAGGTTTTCGACAACCTTGGGTTCGGCACCTACAACCTCATCGTGGAACAGAACGCCGATGAGAAGGGCGCCTACATGTTCCACATTGACGAAGAAGGTTTCCATGAAAAATAATGCCATCTTCCTGGAAGCGACCCGGGAGAAAAAAAGCCTGAAGCTCGGGCTTTATGAACCGGGGGACGTCATCTGGCGATACGAGGACCTTCCGGTCCCCATCGACCGCATTCAGAAGCGGTGTCGGGAAATGATGGAGGCCCTGAACCAAACGAGCCGCAATGGGGGGGGCGGCCCCGATGCAGTGGAAAAATTGAAGGCCGCCGGCCGGATGCTCTGCGATGAACTGCTGACCCGGACCATCAAAGAGGCCCTGCGCAACACCGACGCCGAATATCTGGTGCTTCGGCTGGACGATCATCTGGTCCACATCCCCTGGGAGCTGATCTGTGTGGGCCAGGAGTTTCTTTGCCAGCGGTTCAGCATGGGGCGGCTGGTCAAAACCCGTCAGGAGGTGGCCAGGGCCCC
>CAYSLC010000204.1:0-9635 GCA_964431545.1 uncultured Desulfobacteraceae bacterium
TGAAGATACATGTTACCCAACGACTGCAAGGGGAGGAGACGGTTCTCTCCCCCCTCCTCCTCCGCCGCCGCTGGGGAGCGGGGCTGCTGCTTGTCCAGCCTCAAATCGGCCACCACCCTTTCCAGAACGGGACGGGAGGTGATCAACTTCAAGTGGGTATTGAAGGTCAGGCCGAGGAAGGGGTCGCCGGCCACACTGATAGGATCTCCGGTCACCGGAGAGGTTCTCCGTGGGGTGCCCACCATGATGGTGCCCGAGGCCTGGTACACGGGGACCTTCTGGATCGTCAGGTAGACGGCGATCAGGGTGACCAGAACAAAACATCCGATGATCAGCCACTTATGTTTACTCAGGATCCGCAGGTAATCCTGGATATTGATCGATTCTTCGAGTTCCTGTTCTTCATAGTCCATGGCGAATATCCATAAGTCTCGCTGCTATCGGCATCCATCCATCACAGCCACGTTTCAGGGACGTGGATGAGATCGCCGGGCATCAATTCCAGGTCCGCGGCCTCCCCCCGTTTCACCGCGTTCAGGTCGATCTCGATAATTTCTTTTTCCTCGCCCTTCTTCCGGATAACGCGGGTTCGGTTCGGGGCCGCATACTTTCCGAAACCGCCGGCCATCAGGCAGGCGTTCATGGCGGTCAACCCCGGTTGGAACGGATAGACCCCCGGCGAATTGACCTCCCCATCCACGTAAATATTCGACGCCGCCACATCCTGACTCTTTTTGAAGGGGATATAGACCACGTCTCCGGTCCGGAGTTGTACGTTGTGGCGGAGATCCCCCTTGTCGAGCAGGCCCTTCAGATCGACCTTCAGGGGTTCGTTCCGGGCCATCAGGGCCTCGACCTCTTCCTCCTCGATGATATCGGCCTGGCCCACGGCGTCCCGCAAGATGTAGGCGACATTGGCCCGATCCAGGTCGACCCCGCCCGCCGTGGCGATGAGCTGCATCAGATTGGCGCTGGAGGCCATCTCGTAGAGCCCAGGATTTTTGATGGCCCCCACGATATAGTAGCGGAGGCTATGGTACTCCTTGATGTGGATGTTCACGGCAGGGTCGACGAAATAGTCCCTGGCCAAGATTTCACTGATCGCGGCCTCCAGTCGGGGAGTGGAGAGTCCCTCGGCATCCATGGGCCCCAGAAAGGGGACGTTGATCTTTCCCTCCGCCGAGACGGTCAGATCTCCCTTATACTGCTCCTCCCCGCCCGCCCGGATCGAAAGGGTGATGACGTCCCGGGGTCCGAGGAGATACGTCTGCTCCGGGCTGAGGGCGGCGGCGGGGACGGCGTTTGTGACCACCAGAAGGAAAAAGAGCCACAGGCCACGGAACCAAACCAATTTTTCCATCAGTCTCTAATCGTTTCCCGTGGGCTGCCTATCGACTGCCGAAATCATAAGCGGACCGGAGCCCGAGGAGGATGAACTCGTTTTCATAATCGTTGAAGTCCTGGTTCGAATCCCGTTCTTCATACCCTACCTGAAGGTCGAATGTCAACCAGTCGGTGTAGATGTACCCGAGCCTTGCCGCAATTTCGTAGACATCATCCTCCCGGTCGGCTTCATCGAAGTCGCTCAACAGATACCGGGCCGCAATACCCGTGGAGATCTTCTCCAAAAAGGTTCTTCCGGCTTCCAGGGTAAACAGGGTCGCTTCGTAGTAGCTGTTGGACCTATCCCCGTATTCGTTGAAGTTCCGCTCCACGGAGGCGAGCACATGGCTTCGGGCCTTCTGCCATCTCACATCAAGTCCGTAGGTGAACGCCTCCATCTCGTCCAGTTGCTCATCGAACTCCCGGCGATGGTATCCGACCCCGCCCGAGAACGTGGTATGGCTGAACTCTTTTTGAAGGTAGGCCCCCACCTGGTCGGAGGTATAGTCGATGGTGGCGCCGTCGTAATCCATGTATTGGCGCTGGTAGTTCAGATCCATGGAGGTGGTGGCGTTGAAGTGGTAGATGAGGTCCACCATCCCCGCGTTTCCGGTGGAATCGTCCACATCGGGCCGGTCGTATTCGGTCAGGGTGTTCCGGTACTTGACCCCGGTGGTGAACTTTTCACCAAACTTATAGATGACGGAGGGGGTCAATCGATTGACGGTGATCGCCTCCCGCTCCACGGGCTGGCCGAAACGGTCGGAATACCCCGTATCGAGGGTCCGATAGAACGCCTCTTCGATGCCGAAAAAGAGCCTGGCGGTGGGTTGGGTCCGGGCGGTGGCCTTCAGCAAGTGGCCGGTGAAGGCGTCTTCGCGGGCCGTTTCGACACCCTCGGGGATATCGTCCAAATGGTCGTAGAACCGGGCATTGGTTTCATAATCGAACAGGATCTCCGATTTGGCGGTCTCGTAGCCGATCGTGATCCCCGGACTGACCGTATAGGTCATCGCCTCGTGTTCGTTCTCGTGGGAGTTGAAGAAGTTTGTATCATATCGGGCGCTTGTGGAGATTCTCGTCTTGAGGATGACCTTGCCGCCCACCCCCTCCCACGCCGAGTCCTGCGCTTCGAAACCGCCGAGGTTGACTCCGCCCTGCCCGAGGGCATCGCTATGTGTGGCCAAGATAATGGTGCACATACCGGCAATGATCCATGGCAGCCATTTTTTCCGCATCTCGTGATCTCCTTCTCGATCCTCTTCGTTTGCCTACCCCCACACAGGGCCAGACCAAATCGATCCGTTTGCCTCCCGCCGCTTTCCTCCCCCGTTCATATGGGGCTGGCGGGTCTCAGGTCATTGACCGGCGGTTCCGGAAAATCCGTGATGGGCGGCTCGATCAGGATGATCGGCCAATCCCGGTCCAGCCATTCCGATACCGGTGGAGCCAGGACCATGGACCGTCGGATCATCTCCATCATGAAGACCCGGAACAGGTCGTCGGAACTCTCGGTGTTCTTCACCAGTTCTTTCACCTCCGCTCCGGCATTGGACAGCGCCTCTTCCCCCGGCTCGGCAGTCGACTCGGCCTCATCGACAATACCGGCGATGCGGTCCCTTGCGTCAACGGCTCTCCAGAGTTCTTCCAGAGCCTCCTGCATCTCCTCCGCCCCATTTCCGGCATAGACGGTGGATCGATAGAGAAACATGGTCTCCATGGCGTTGACCACCAGGTTGACCAGGGCCGCATTGGCCGTCACCGCATCGACGTTCATCTCCAACAGTAGTCGGCGGTCGCCCGACCTCTCCGAATTTGGGTCCTCCAGCAGCAGCCCGCCGTACTTGGAACTCCTTCTATAGAACCGCTGGAGAGATTCGATCGGTTCCTGGGCCGTTTCGATCAGAGAATCCGCCTCGAAGATGATCGCCTGCAGACCGACGGTGTAGGCTTCCACCCGCAGCATCCGGCAGAGCGCGGCCTTCTCCCGGGCCGAGTTGAATTCGAAGGTGGCCTTCATGAGCTGGGTCAGGGCGAAGATGGCGTTCTGATCCCCGCCATAGGACGCGTAGGTCTCCTCCATCCCCTCGATCTCCTGTTTCAGAAGATTCGATAGATCGATGGCCTGTTCCAGCTTTGGAATCACCTCCATCGCCATCCGGACCCCTTGCTGGCCGAGGGTGGAAATCCGACCGCCGGGGTGGTTCGACAGCGCCCGGCACTCCGCCCGGTCCTCCCGGGCGCTCGCCGCCGCGTATTTGGCCAGCAGCGTCATCAGCCGAATGTGGTATTTCCGGATTTCAGGTTCCCGCAGCAGGGTCACTTTGTCCGCCCTCGACATATCCCCGAAAGAAAGCTTGTCGCTCCGGACCTTGGCCCGGATCAACTGGTTCCTCATGGTGGCGTAGACCGACCACACCCGGATGGCCTCCAGGGAAGCTGAATAGGCGGCATATTCGGCGGCCTGCGGGGCCGTCAGCCCCGTGATCTCCCGTTGTGACCCGGAGCCGTTGAAATGGGTCTTCCCCTGATAGGTTTGATAGCCCGTATCCGCCCCGTTGAAGACGACGCCCACATCGGTCCCATCCAGGGAAAGCGCGGCCGTGGGGGTGATGATAACCGCGTCCACGTTTGGAGAGGCTTGAGGGGATTGGCCGGAGGTATACCGGATCTTTCCGAACAGCAGACGGACTTTCCGGTCCCGGGAGGGCTGTGCGTCCTCCCCCGAACCGGCCTCCACCGTCTCGATAAGGCGCAACAGGGAATTGGGGGAGACCGCCATCGTTGCGCCGTCGCTGAATCGAACCGTAGCCTCTCCGTCCTCGCCGGTGATGAGTTTGTCTCCGGGGTATAACGGCAGACCGGTCTTTGACGCCACGCCCCAGGATCCCAGACTCTTGACCCGCACAACGCCGTCGATGGCGTCGATCACGCCGATTCCCTTCAACGCCCCGGCGGCCGGGGTTTGAAGACAGACCATAAGGACGACCACGATGGATGTGGTTTGAAAGAAAAGCCTTACATTGGCCATAACACCCCTCCTTGTGTGGCTCGATCGGGGTTCTTTCCCCCGTGCTCGAAAGTGAAAAAAGCCGGATCTTCGTTCCGGGTTTTGCGTCGCATGATCCTCCTGTCCGTCACCTCTGCCGCCCCGTAGTGGCAGGCTTACAAAACACTGATTGGGATTATTAACCGAATTGAGTACAGAGGAAAATAGGATGGAACATGTAAATCCGATATCTCTTTTTCTGTACGCATGGGTAGGTATTTTTCCCTTGCCGTTGAATCGATCCCGATTCTGTCGCGCGACTGTACCCTATTTGTTGGTATTTCCGGCTCGTTTCCCCCCGTCAATTCTATACGGCTCCGGGGCCGGTTCGTCAACCCATTTTCCGGTTGGGTCGACTCGGATGGGCGATATCTCTTTTCTGGATCTCCCCGGATCTGGTTTGACGGCTCCGAACCAAAAGGGTAGAATCGTCTCTGTTTCCGGTTCACCGGCACCCGGTGGGGGAATCGGAAAGACCGGCTGGGAAAAAGGATCGGGGGAAAGGGGCTCGGGGAGGAAAGGTCCACCGGACCGCCGCCGGGGCGGCCCGGAGGTTTTTTGATATTGGGGGATGGTCAGGTATCGGATGCCGGGTTTCAGGCCCAATCCGTCAAGCGGTCTCTTTGATGTGGCGCCACCCGCATTCTGGTTGAGCCGCCGGTCCTGAAACCCGACACCGGATCCCTGCTCAATTGGCGGCCGCGCGGATCTCGTCGGCCCGGTCGGTCTTCTCCCAGGTGAATCCGGGTTCGTTCCGGCCGAAATGGCCGTAGGCCGCCGTCTTGGCGTAGATGGGCCGCAGCAGGTCGAGGTACTCGATGATGGCGGCGGGGCGGAGGTCGAAGACCTTGAGGATGATCTCCCGGATCTCGGCCTCGGGCAGCTCGCCGGTGCCGTAGGTATCCACCAGAACCGAGACCGGCTCGGCCACGCCGATGGCGTAGGCGATCTGGACCTCGCACTTCTTGGCCAGGCCGGCCGCCACGATGTTCTTGGCGATGTGCCGGGCCATGTAGGAGGCGCTCCGGTCCACCTTGGAGGGATCCTTGCCGGAGAAGCACCCGCCCCCGTGGCTGCCGTGGCCGCCGTAGGTGTCCACGATGATCTTCCGGCCGGTGAGCCCGCAGTCGCCCATGGGACCGCCCACCACGAACTTGCCGGTGGGGTTGATGAAGTATTTGGTGTCCCCGTCGATCATCTCCCGGGGGATCGTCTTCTTGATCACCTCGTTGATGATCGACTCCTTGAGTTCGTCATAGGTCACGTCCGGCTTGTGCTGGGAGGAGACCACCACCGTGTCCACCCGTTTCGGGGCCCCGTTGCTGTACTCGATGGTCACCTGGGACTTGCCGTCGGGCCGCAGGAAGTCGAGGGCCCCGTTTTTCCGCACCTGGGTGAGCCGTTTGGTCAGTTTGTGGGCGTACATGATCGGCATGGGCATCAGCTCGGGGGTCTCGTCGCTGGCGTACCCGAACATCAGGCCCTGGTCGCCGGCCCCCTGGTCCTTGTAGAGCCCCTCCCCCGCCGTCACCCCCTGGGAGATGTCCGGCGACTGCTGGTCGATGCTGGTGATCACCGAGCAGGTCTGCCAGTCGAAACCCATCTGGGAGGAATGGTACCCGATCTCCTTGATGGTCTCCCGGGCGATCTGGGGGATGTCCACGTAGCACTCGGTGGTGATCTCGCCGCCGATGAAGGTCAGGCCGGTGGTGACCATGGTTTCGCAGGCCACCCGCCCTTTGGGGTCCTGGGCCATGATGGCGTCGAGGACGTTATCCGAAATGGCGTCCGCCACCTTGTCCGGATGGCCCTCGGTCACCGATTCGGAGGTGAAAAAATAGCTGTTTCCGTTGTTCTTGCTCATATCGTTTCCTTCCGTTTCTTCTGGTTGCGTCGGATGTTTAAATGAACTCCTTCAAGAGTTCCTCGGGGATGTCCTCCTTCTTCTGCCCCACCATGGCGTAGTAGTAGAGCGGGGTTCCGTCCTGGCAGAAGCGGTGGCGGTACCGGTGGCGGGTCTGGATGTCGAGGATCTCCTCCTCGCACATGCGGCTGATGAGCTGGCAGAACCCCGTGGAATCCGCGTCACACACGAAGTCCTCCTTGATGTTGAAGGCGACCCACCCCGGCGTGGAGACCAGGTTGTACCCCTCGGCGAAGGCCTGGGGGGGGATGTCGTCGAAGCCCAGGGCCGCCACGATGGTCATGCAGTTGAAGTTCCGCTCCACCAGGGACTTGGAGACGTCGTCGGGCAGCTGGGTGAGGTCGGCCACGTAGTAATCCTTGTAGAGCCCGGGCCGGTCCCGGTCGAGGGCGTTGGCCGCCTCCTCGATGATGTCGATCCCCACCACGGCCTCGGCCCCGAGGTTGACGAGCTGTTCGCCCACCATGCCGTTTCCGGCGCCGATGTCGAGGACCGTGAGCCGGTCGGGGCCGTCCCCGTTCTCCTTTTCCAGGTGGGTCTTCAGCAGCGAGCAGACCACCTCCGGGGAATTGCATTTATACCGGTCGTAGAACAGATGTTCGTAGAGCCCCGGCGTTTCATAGATTCTGTCATAGTCGTGGAACAGGATCTTTTCGGTGGCGCCGTTGCGCGTGAGGAAGAAAAACTCCTTGCCCTGTTCAATCTCGTCCACGTTGGGAAAGCGGATGGTAAAATCTCTTTCCTGTGTCATACGATACCTCCTTGGTTTGGTGCGCCGCCGGCAATCCGGCGGCGCGGTTATGGAAAAACCGAAGGACGGTGATGCGGCGTTCGGTCTATCGCAGCCTGAAGTGAAAGATCCCCCAGGCGAGATGGCCGTTTCCGCCGCCCTCGACCCAATGGCCGAGTCCCTTCTTCATGTTGTCGATGTAACTCTGGCTGACCACCTTCACCAGCTCCGGCTCCCGGCGTTCGGTCTCCGCCAGGACCCGGGCGTAGTGGGTCGCCAACTGGTCGGTGTGTTCCTCGAAACCGATCTCCTTCATGCCGAACCGCTTGGTGGTCTCCCGGTAGAACTTGGGGGTCCCCAAGGTCTCCAGATGGATCCGGTCGAGGATCGGCTGGAGGACCTCCCTGGGGCAGTCGTCGGCCATCATGGGGTCGGTGAAGACGAAATCGCCGCCGCGCTTGAGGAGCCGGGCCGCCTCTTCGATCACCGTCTCCCGGTCGCCGCTGTGCAGGATGGCGTCCTGGGACCAGATGATGTCGAAGGAGCTGTCGGGCAGGGGCACGTCCTCGAAGGAGCCGTCGATCACCTCGATCAGGTGGTCGACCCCCTGGACCTTGTTCATCTCCCGGTTGCGGCGGTTCTCCACCTCGCTGAGATTGAGGGCCGTCACCTTGCATCCGTAGGTCTTGGCCAGGAAGCGGGCCGCGCCGCCGTACCCCGAACCGATATCGAGGATCCGGGTGGTGGTGTCGATGTCGAGCCGGTTGGCGATCCGCTCCACGGTCCGCCGGCTGGCGATGTAGATGGACTCCTCGTCGTTGTCATAGAGGCCGATGTGGATGTCCTCGCCGCCCCAGATGGTGAAGTAGAAGTTGTCGGCGTCGGTGCTGTTGTAGTATTGGCGGGCGATGTTGACGGTCTCCGAATAGTTGTACTGGGCCGTGGAGCGGCCGTGCTTTTCGGGCTCGTAGACCTTCTCGGCCACGTGGGTGAAGAAGTCGGGATCATCCTCCTTGTAGGTCTCCTGGTAGTCGCCGAAGGTGTCGATGTGCTGAAATCCCACGTCCCGCATGAGCCGGCGCACGTATTTCTTCCGGAGGGGGAACATGTTGAGGTGGTAGACCTTGTCCCCCGGAAAGATGTACTTGAACCGGGCGAGCCCCTCGTCGACGTATTCGGGCTCGGCCGTGACCTTGTCCCCGCAGTAGTGGTACTTGTGCTTGCAGGAGAACCCGCAGTCCATGATGGCGTCGTAATTGCGCTGATCCAGGATCAGGATCCCGTCGTGTCGGAGCACCGAGTAGAACTCGGCCAGGGCCTTTCTCCGGTCCCGCTCGGAAAAGAGATGGGTGAAGGAGTTGCCGAGGCAGACGATGGCGTCGAACCGGTCCTTGACGTCCCGGCTGAGCCACCGCCAGTCGGTGTGGACCGTGTGGAGGATGCAGTCGTGTTTCCGGGCGTTCTCAAAGGCTTTGGTCAGCATCTCGGCGCTGCCGTCCGCACTGGTGACGTTGAAGCCCGCCTTGATGAGCCGGACGGAGTGGAACCCGGTGCCGGTGGCCACGTCGAGCACCTTCTCGGCCCCGTACTCCTTGAGTTTGTCGATGAAAAAACCGCCCTCGCCGTCGGCACGCTTCTCCCAGTCGATCAGTTCGTCCCACTTTTCCACGAACGGGGTCACGTACTCCTCGGTGTAGTGATCCGATTCCCGGACTTCCGTGGGGTTCTCTCCAAAGGTTTGTTCGTGTCTGGCTTCGGCGCGTCGTGTCATTCATGCTCCTTTCCTTAAAATTAAAAGATATAGCTGTCCGGCGTGTGTCGCCGGCCGCCCTTGCGGCGGCCGGCGAACGAAGCGGCCGGAATGTGGGACCGGCCGGTCTACCTTGTGAAGGGAAGACGGAGGGAGGCCGCCGTTAGTAGCGGTAGTGCTCCGATTTGAAGGGCCCCTTCCGGGGGACGCCGATGTACTCGGCCTGATCCGCGGACATCTCCGTCAGTTTGGCCCCGAGCTTCGCCAGATGGAGGCGGGCCACCTCCTCGTCGAGTTCCTTGGCCAGCCGGTAGACGCCGATCTCCCTGGGATTGTTCCACAGGTCGATCTGGGCCAGGGTCTGGTTGGTGAAGGAGTTGGACATCACGAAGCTGGGATGCCCCGTGGCGCAGCCCAGGTTGACCAGCCGCCCCTCGGCCAGCATGAAGATGGCGTGGCCGTCCGGGAAGACGTACTTGTCCACCTGGGGTTTGATGTTGATCTTCTCCACGCCTTCCATATCGTTGACGGCGTCCACCTGGATCTCGTTGTCGAAGTGGCCGATGTTGCAGACGATGGCCTGGTCCTTCATCCTGGCCATGTGGTCGGCGGTGATGATGTCCTTGTTGCCGGTGGCGGTGACGAAGATGTCCGCGTATGGGAGGGCGTCCTCCACGGTGGTCACCTTGTACCCGGCCATGAGGGCCTGAAGGGCGCAGATGGGATCGATCTCCGTGACCCAGACCTGGGCCCGCAGCCCGGACAGGGCCTCGGCGCACCCCTTGCCCACGTCGCCGTA
>CAYSLC010000205.1:0-9595 GCA_964431545.1 uncultured Desulfobacteraceae bacterium
GATTTTGCCCTTTGCCGCCCCGCGCCGTTGTGGTAAGGTTCCCTGTGTCCCTCCCCGCCCGGAGCGCCGGACGAAGGGGAACGCGCCGTTTCCTTCCCGCAATACCGCAACCCCGAGCCCGAGGAGATCCCGCATGCTGATCGACGACTATCTCCCCCTGGAACACCTTCTGACCTGGGTGGACGACCTCTCCCCGGACCTGGACGCGACCTACGGCATCCGGGGCAGCCTGATCCCCCGCTGGAAAAACTTCTTCACCTTCCAGGTGGACCGGTTCGACCGGTATCCCGAGATGATCACCCACGGCAGCACGCACATCTGCAACGTGCTGACGCTGGCGGCCGAGATGCTGGTCCCGATCCTGGAATCCGACAAAAAATCACCGCCCATGAGCGGGGAGGAACTGTTCCTGCTGATCGCCTCGATTTTTCTACACGACATCGGCATGGCCGACGTGGCCAGACGGTCCCAGCGGCCGGACGAAGTGAGGAAACGCCATTCGGTCCTGAGCGGCGAGATGATCCGAAGCCGGTTCCGGCGGGGGGATCGGTCCGCCGCCAACCTGCTGCCCACCTTCGAGCACAACGACGAGGTGGACGTGGTGGCGGAGATCTGCATCCACCACCAGAGCAAGGCCCCCATCGCCAAGGTGGACCGGCGGAAGGGCAACACCGCGCCGACGCTGGAGGAACTCCTTGATCTCCATGAGCATCTCGGGCACTTCAACGGCAAATCCATCGACATCTGTTTCGTCACGGCCCTGCTCCGGGTCCTGGACGCCTGCGACGTCCAATACTCCCGTGCCGGCTCGGTCTTCATCACCGAATCGAAGATCCGGAACAACGAGCGGCTCCGGTGGGAGTGCCGGGACCGGGAAGCCCTGAGCACCGGAGAACTCCGGGACTTTTTCCGCCACTATGAAAACTATCTGTCGGAGCAGGAGACCCAACACTTCCCCAAGCACAGCGTGATCCAGAAGGTCTGGATCATCGACAGTGAGGTGGTCTACAGGCCGATCACCCGGATGGAGCGCAAGCTTCTCTGCGGCGTGATGCCGGACGCGGCCCTCGATCCCGAACCCTTCTATCGGACCTTCGAGGCGGAAGTCGAACAGGAGCTGTCGATCTGCGAGCCTTATCTAACCCCCCGGAACCTGGCCCTCTCGGGGGTGCGCCGGTTCGATGAAACCGAGGATCCCTCCCGGGTCACGTCCCTGTCCACCTTCCGGGCCGAGTGGACGGCGTTCCCGCCCAAGCCCGGCTCCTACCAGCAGCGGACCCGGTTGGAAAGCGAGATCGTCTCCAGGCTGAACAAGCCGCCCCTTTCGGATGAAGAAAACCCGCCCGCCCATATCTCCGTGTTCGTCGCCCCGGAAGGATCGGGCAAGACCTCCCTGGCCTGGAACCTGGCCCGCCGGCTCGCCGACGGACGCCGGATCTGTTATCTCCCCCTCGGCGACCTCAAGGGGAAGGATCCGGACCACTGCTGCCGGACCATCGCCACGCGAATGACCTATTTCCTCGCCGCCTGGGGGGATTATCTTTTCTACAACAAGATCCGCATGGAGATGGAGATGGAGGAGGCACAGTGGGAGATCCTGCTGGAGCGGGCGGACCAGGGGAAGAACCTCTTCATCTTCGACGACATGCATCTTCTCCAACTCGAAAAAGAGAGTTCGCCGATCTTCCGCTTTCTGCGGCGGTTGTTCGAACGGTTCGGAAGCGCCGGGGCCCAAGGGACCGTGTGGGTTTTCTCCCAGCGGTTCCCCCATCCGCTGACCCTTATTCCGGACATTTTGGTGGCGACGCCGGAGATCCCCCCCTTCTCGAATTCGGAGATCGGCTCGCTGGTCGAAAAAAGGAAGTTTATCGGCTTCGACCCATCCATCTGGCCGGAGGGGGCCGAGGCGGTTCGAGCCCTGCTGGACCGGTACCGGGATTTTCCGGTGGTGCTCGATCATATCCGCGACACCGTTGATGGGCTTGTCCGCAGGGACGCCGATGGCGCGGATCGGCTCCGGGCGGCCGTCGAACATCGTATGAAGGATCACGTCAACGCGGTGCTGCGGCCTCTTGAACCCTCGGCGAACCAGGTCCTCGAATGGATCCAGCGGTACCCGAGGGCGTTGACCGATCCCCCGGAGATGACGGCCGAGCGGTTCGGCGCCGACCCGGAGATGGCGCGGCAGGGACGCGACCGCCTGAGACAGCGGCGTCTGCTGGGCAAAGAGTGGCCCCGGCGGCTGTGGTGGACGGAAAAGCTATGGCGGCTGGAACAGGCCGACGCCGTAACGGCAGTTTTATCGGATATCCCCGAGCTGATCCCGCTTCAGGGGCTCGACCAGGGCCCCCAACGTCCCGGGGACGCCTGGGACCACACCCTCACCGTGGTCGATCACCTCCGCCGGTCCCTGGAGGACCCCGGGGCCGAGAGAAACGGCCTGCCCTTTCCCCGGATGCCCGACATCCTGCTGCTGGCCGGACTCCTCCATGATGTGGGAAAACCCGAGTGCCGGGAGGAGACCGACACGGGGGGCCACTTCGCGGGCCACGACCAGGAGGGGGCAAAGACGGCGCGAGCCGTCGGCGTTCGGCTCGAACTTACCACCGAGGAAATCGATGCCCTGGAGGCGATGGTGCGCCACCACATGCGGCCCCTCCACCTCTTGGACGACCATCCCCCCACCCCGAAGGCTGTTCGGCGATTCCTCCGGGATACCGCCCCGTACACCCCGGAGGTCCTTCGCCTGGCCGAAGCCGATCTGGCCGCTTTCAGGGGCGACAAGGCCGATGCCGGGGAGGATTTCGACCGGCTGGGACCGCTTTGCTCGGCGGTGGTCCATGCCATGGAGGCCGAACGGAAGGCGGCGAACCTGAAACCACTGCTCACCGGCAAGGATCTCAAAGAGGCCGGCGTGCCCCAGGGCCCGGTCTACAGGGAGATTTTGGACGAAGCCATGGAGCGGCAACGCGGGGAGAACTGGACGGACCGGGGGGTCGCGTTGGCCTGGCTCCGGGAGCGAGTGAACGTGATCCCGGCCCCGTGAAGCGGGAGAACAAGGGAGTGACATGAGCGAAAACCGAACGGATCTGACGGGGCTGTTACAGGAGATCCCGATCTTTTCCGGGCTGGAGGAGGCGGAGATCGACTGCCTGGCCGAGATTGCGGTGCGGCGGACCTGCGGGGAGAACGAGGCGGTCATCCACGAGAACGACATCTCCAACGCCCTGTACGTGCTGCTCCGGGGCGAGGCCCAGGCGGTCACCGTCGGCGCCTCGGGTCGCAAGCATGTCCACAACCGGTTTCAGCCCGGCGACTACTTCGGCGAGATGAGCTTCATCGACGGCGAGCCCCGCTCTGCCACGGTGGAGATGACGGCGCCGGGCGAGGTCCTGGAGATCGGCGGGGACCAGTTCCTCCGGATGACCGGCCGGCCCGATGTCCTGCTCCGGTTCATCAAGGGGCTGTTGAAGAAGATCCGGACGGCCACCCGGCAGATCGAGGACATGGAGTTCGCCATCGGGAACCATGAACTCCACGAGGCCCACACGGAGACCATCCGCCGGCTGGTCCTGGCGGCGGAGTGCAAGGACGCCAACACCGCCAACCATATCGTCCGGGTGAGCCGATACAGCGTCCTTACGGCCCGGAAGCTGGGGCTTTCCGCCGAGACGGTGAAGAACATCTGCTACGCCGCCCCCATGCACGACATCGGGAAGATCGGGATCCCCAAGTACATCCTCTGGAAGCCGGGCCGCCTGGACGCCGAGGAGTTCGAGATCATCAAGAAGCACCCCCGGATCGGGGCGCGGATCCTCGACAACCCGAGAACGGAGATCCTGAAGCTCGGCCGGACCATCGCGCTCCACCACCATGAAAGATTCGAAGGCAGCGGCTACCCCATCGGCCTGTGCGGCGACACCATCCCCCTGGAGGCCCGGATCGTGGCCCTGGTGGACGCCTTCGACGCCATCGTCTCCTGCCGGCCCTACAAGCTGGCCGTGCCGGTGGACGCGGCCCTGGAGATCATCCGCAAGGATCGGGGGTCCCACTTCGACCCGGTGGTGGCGGATGCGTTTCTCGACAGCCGGGAGGCGGTCAAGACGATATTGAAGGAGTCGATTCGGGCGCCGATCACGAGGCTGGATGAATTTTCGTGGTGTGAGCTGCTGGTGTGAAACGGCGACCGGTCCGACATCGCCGGGATGACCGCCACGTCTCTCGGCCTTTCCGGCTCACGCGGGTCGGGAAAGCCGGGATGATGGTCTATGCTTGGGTCGGTTGTTTTGGAAATCCGTCCATATCAGCGGACGAAATGGTAACACGTGAAATCTCGTCATCACTGAACGATCGTTTGAAATCTTTTTCGATGTGGTCCTTTGAGGGAATCCCTTTGATGCCGCAATAAATCAACCGCAAAAGGATATCATGGGATTCGCTGACCTTCTGTTTACCGGCTTCCCACCTTGAAATGGTCGCATTGTCCAGGTGCATCGCCTCCGCCAGCGCCTTCCCCGTAAACCCCATATTCTTCCGAAGATATTTGATCTCGGCCCCGTTCAACAATGCCCTTTTGCGAATAAGCGCCTTTCCGATCCGGTTGTTCATTTCGACAATCGCGGGGATGTTGATAGCTTCTCCGCCGCACTTGTCGCAACGGCAGACGTTCACCCCCTCCAGGAATACGTTTTCAAGTCCGGACTCCGGGTAGTGATAGGTTTCCTTTTTGCAGTTCATCTCTGTTTTGCAATGATAACAATTCATGCACATACCTTTTTCGGCCAATGATCAAAAAATGGTTACGCAGATGACCTCGTGTCCGATTGTATCGATTGCAGCAATAAAGACAAGCTCGTCACCATCGATATCGGCACCCTCGATCCGACACTTGTAGTTCTGCCTGTCGTCATCCCATAGAAGATCCGTAATCCTTCCCCAGTTGAGAACATGAAGCATGTCGTCGGTGGTAACGTTCCTTTGGGCCATTCTCTTTCTGCAATGATCCAGAATGGTGATCCCGCCCCTGCATCTCAGATATTCACGAACGTATGCTTTGACCGCTTCAGGGTCCACTATAGTTTCCGGTTCCTCTGCATGTCAAGCATTTGTTTGACGTAACATCAATTTCATGGGGGGGGAGGTTTGGTTCGACTGGTTCGACCTTACAATATCCGTAAAGTGTAAGTCGGTTCTACACGGACGGAAAAGTCACCCATCCTCCCCCATAAACCGCAGCGCCCGCTCCACGCCCACCGGCTCCGGGATCAGCCCCTGGTCGAGCATGATCCGCTCGGTCGCCCGCCACGCCTCGGTGTCGATGGTTCCCACCTTGAAATCGGGGGCCGGTTTGACGAGGGACCGCGTGACGGCCAGCTGCTTTTGGATCTGCGCCGCCGGGGTGTCCTTGTCGAACCGGCGGATGCTCTCGACGGCTTCTTCGGCGTTTTCGGGGGCCAGGGCGGTCTCCCAGGCGTCCAACAGCGCCGTGACAAAGGTCCTGACCCGGTCCGGGTGCTCCGCCACCATCTTCTCCGTCGTCACCACCGAGTTGGCCACGAACCGGATTCCGGCCGCGTCCGGGTCGAAGAAGGCAAAGGGCTCCCCTTCCCCGGCGAGCTTTTCGCCGATGATGATCCCCTGGGCGTTCCGGTAGACGGGCCAGAGGTCGACCCGGCCGGTGTAGAAGGGGGTGTAGTCGTACCGGACGCTGAACAGCTCCACGGTGCCCTCCGGGATCGCATACTTTGCCAGGAGGGCCCGCATGATTGTCTCGTCGTTGCCGCCGAAGGTGATCCCCAGGACCTTTCCCCGGAGATCGGCGGGGGACTCGACGGCGACCCGGTCGGGCCGGTAGATCCACTGGAGGGGGTTTTTCTGGAACCGCTGGGCCACCACCACCACGGGAGAGCCCTGGGAAAGCGCCCGGATCACCATGTCGGCGGTGGCCACGCCGAAACGGGCGTGGCCCAGCTCCAGCTCCTTGATGGCGTCCCGTTCGGGGCCGCCCTCCTTCACCGTCACGTGGAGCCCCGCCTCGGTGAAGCGGTCATGGGCCATCGCCCAGAGTTCGCCGGCTACGCTGGCGTTGAAGAGCCACTTGAGGCGGTAGACCAGGGGCGTCGTTTCGGTCTCCGAAGAACGGGTGCAGCCCGTGGCGATCACCAGGATCCCGGCAAGGAGCAACAGGGCGAGGGGGCGTAAGAATCGGTTCATGGCGTCGTCTCTCCTTTGGGTGGATCAAATTTCCGCCGGACCCGGTCCCCCATCCACTCCAGACAGAAGAGGTAGAGGGAGTTGCAGACCCCGATGAGGAAGAGGGCCGTCAGGATCTTGGACAGGTCGCTCTGGTACAGGGCGATGCGGATGCTGTAGCCGATGCCGGCGGTGGCGGCGATGAACTCGGCCACGATGGTGCCCACCATGGCCAGGGTGGCGCTGCCCACCACCACTGTGGTGAGCTTGCCCATGTTCTCGAAGGCCCGGACCTTCACCTGGAGGCGCCAGGTCATGCGGCCGGTGGACTCGTAGAAGTGCTCGATGTCTTCGACCGGCTCTGAAAAGACCCCGATGAAAGAGAGGAGCAGGGGGAAGTAGCAGATCATGGCGGCGATGATCAGGCGCGAGGCGATCCCGTCCCCCAGGAGGATGAAGATGATGGGGGCCACCGCCACGATGGGATAGGCCTGGATATTGTAGGCGGCGGCCCGGATCAGGGAGCCGGTCCAGGAACGGGTCCGGGCGATGATCCCCACGGCCGTGGCCAGCGCGATGGCCAGCCCATGGCCGATCACGGCCACCGACAGGGTATCGAGGGTGTCGAAAAGGTATCGGAGGAAGACCTCCCCGGCGGTCCGGGCCACGTCGCCGGCCCCGGGGATCACGTAGTCGGAGAGGTTGAGCCCGTATTTGACCGCCAGGAGCAGGCCGAGCCCGGAGAAGTAGACGATGAGAAACTGGGAGACCCGCCTATGCAGCATTGACGATCTCCAGCATGGTCCGCTCCAGGGCCTCCCGGTCCGTGGGCCGCCCCTCCCGGTGGTCCCGGCCCTTGATCCGAACGATCCGGGGACTCTTCCGGGCCCCGCGCAGGACCACCACGTCCCCGCAGAACTTGGCGACCTCCATGACGTTGTGGGAGATATAGAGGAAAAGCTTGCGGGGAAACAGGGATTTGACCGAGAGGATGATCCGCTCCCGGGTCGCCTCGTCCACGTTGGCGAGGCTCTCGTCCATGACGAGGACATCGAAGTCCTGGACCAGGTACCGGGTCAGGTTGGCCCGATTCCGCTGGCCCATGGAGAGCCGGGAGAAGCGGGAGGAGAGATGGTTCGTAAGGCCGAAGATCTCGGTGAGTTCCGCCCGTCGATCCCCGCGGCCATCAGGGGTGACCCGGACATGGTGCTCCCCAACGTCGGCCCACCCCGGGAGCCGCTCGGTGTTGTACGTGTAGAGGATCCGCGGGGCGTCGGTGACGATCCGCCCGCCGTCGACCGCTTCGAGCCCGGCCAGCAGCCTGGCCAACGTGGTCTTGCCCACGCCGGAGGGGCCGAAGAGGGCATGGAAGCCGGGGCCTTCGATGCGGCAGTTCAGATCCTGAAAGAGCGGGGCGTCGGTGGACGGGTATTTGTAGACGATGTCTTTGAGTTCGATGAACATGGGCCGCGCCGGCCGCCGGAATCTTGCCGTCGTTGAGGATCGATCTCCAATTTACGGTTCCACCTGTGAATCGATACACGGATCGGCGGGAGAAAGCAAGGGGGAAAGGATTGTTTCGGCGGGTGGGGCGGAGGGCGGATCGTCCCGCCGGAAAACGGGGCGTGCCGGGGAGCCTTGGGGAGCCGACCGCGCGGCGCCCGGTTCCGGCACGCCCTCTCGTTTCAGCCGGGGGCTAGGGAGAACCGGGCTTGGGAAGGTCTTCGAAGCTGTACCCGGCCGCCTCCTGCTTGCTGAGCAGCGTCATGTCCTCGCCGCAGCAGACAAGATCTCCGGCGCCGCCCTCCATGACATAGACTACATTGCCGCAGGCCTCGCACTTGTAAACTTCTCCTCGGACCGCCGTCATAGGTCAACCTCCTTGTTTGGATGGTGGTGTGTGGATGATTTTCGATTCGTTCCTCTTCCCGGTACGCTCCATTTACCTTATCCCCGGACGGGAGAAAACGGTATGGGGGGAACGGTGTATTTTTCGATTCAAATCGCGGTAGATCGGAGGGGAGCAGCCGCAAAATAGAGTCTTTCCCGCCTCTGAATACACCCTTCACCCCATTCCGACCCAAGGGAACCTGTGGGATAAAACGGCAGTGGTCCTTGAATCCGAACGCGCCGCCATAAAGGAACCGGCATCCCATGCACATCGTCACCCAACCCAACGACATTTCCACGGCCGTCGGCTCCGAGACCGCCCGGCTGATGCGGGACGCGGCCACCACCCTCCTGGCCTCCCTGTCGCCGGAACAAGAATCGACGATCCTTTTTCCCGTGGACGATGCCGAGCGGCGGAACTGGGACTACCGGCCGAAACAGCGGGCCGGGCTTGCGTTGAGCGGAATGGACGGCAGCCAGCGGAAACTGGCCCTGGCACTGCTCGCCGGGGGCCTGAGCCGGCGCGGACACATGACGGCCCTCAACATCATGAGCCTGGAGAAGGTCCTGGGTCAGATCGAAGGGGACGGCGGCCACGTGAGAAACCCCGATCTGTACCACGTCGCCATCTTCGGGACCCCGGCAGACGACGCGCCATGGGGATGGCGGTTCGAGGGCCACCACCTCTCGGTCAACATTCTGGTCGTGGCCGGCCGCCGCATCGCCCCCACCCCCAATTTCTTCGGCGCAAACCCGGCACGGATCCCGGACGGCCCGCTGGCCGGATTCCGGACCCTCCCCCGGGAGGAGGATCGGGCCCGGTCCCTTCTGGAGATGCTCGACGAGACCGGCCATCGGAAAGCCCTGATCCGGGAGGAAGCGCCGGCCGACATTCTCACCCGGTGGGAGGCGGCGGTGAAGATCGACACCGCAGTCGGCCTGCCGGCCTCGGAGATGACCGAAGAGCAGCTGACGACACTCCGGTCCCTCATCGCGGTCTACACGGGCCGGATGCCGCGGGAGGTGGCCGACCAACGCCAAAACGCCCTGGAAAAGGCGGGGATGCGCCATGTCCACTTCGCCTGGGCCGGCGGCGCGGAGCCGGGCAAGCCCCACTACTACCGCATCCACGGGCCGAGCTTTCTGGTGGAGTACGACAACACCCAGAACCTGGCCAACCACATCCACTCGGTCTGGCGTGATCCGGAGAACGACTGGGGGGAGGACCTTCTCAGAACCCACTACCGCCAGGATCATGAACCGGGACAACGGGACGGGCACACCCGGTGAAAGCGCCGGGGAGGACGACTCCGGCCCGGAGAGCGGCGCCGTGCCGTACCGGAGATTGAGGAAGCGGCGAAATGCGGCTGCTCTGGGCGGACAGACGGAATCCTCCATTCCGTCGATTGGGAATGTGGCCGGCGGCGGCCGCGGCGGCCCTCCTGCTGGCCCTGGGCATCGCCGCCGGGCCGGCGGCCGCCGCCGAAACCGAGAGACCGGAACCATCCGCCAC
>CAYSLC010000206.1:0-9527 GCA_964431545.1 uncultured Desulfobacteraceae bacterium
TACTATAGCGAGGATCAGCTCGACGCCTGGCGCACCATGCTCATCGAGCTGATCCACCAGATCAGCGCCTACCTTCAGGATGTCAAGCTCCTGGAGGGGGTGAAGAGCCAGAAGGCCGAAGGGTTCGAGGAGATGGTCGACCTTTTGGCCAGGCTTTCCCGGGTTCCCGACCATGACGGGGCGATCCTCCTGCGGTACCGGGGGATGGTCTCGGCGGGGCGGAGATCCGGAAAGGCCGACTATGTGATCCAGTTGGGGAACATCGAGCTGGATGCCGCCGTGGCCAACTCCATGCTCAAACGGCTGGGGATCCGCATGTCCCACCTGCCGGCCCGGCTCATCAAGGCCCTGGAGGTCTTTTCGGGCCATGACATCAGCACCTTCCTTCTCCAGATCCCCCCTCCGGACGACGCCGCCGCCATCGAACGGATCCGCTTCAGCCTGGTGGTCTTCTCCCGATATGTCCATGCCGCCAGGGAGAACGCCCCCCTGGTGATCAAAAAAAACGGCCGGGAAGCGACCCTTCCCCTGATCCGGGACGAGAAAGGGAAGCCCGATCCCAACCTGACGCTTCTGGCCGCCTTGAACGACCTCTCCCCGGAGACCGCCCGGGAGCTGGTCGGGAATGTGGAACAGTGGCTGAGGCAGGGGGCCGGTCAAGCGGTACGGGACGCCTCCGTCTACGACGCCGTCTTCCTGGTGAAGAGCCTCCGGGACAAATTGATCCGGCCGCCCATCGAAGTGAACAACATCCGGTGGCACATGGTGGGACGGGGTCAGGTGGTCGTCTCCGAAGAGGACGAACCAGCGGCCGGGGATCCGAGCGGCGACATGCCCACAGTGGTGGTGGAGGCGGAACAGCCAGAAGCGGAACCGGAGAGGCCCCATTCCAAAAAGGCCGCCCCCGAGCGTGGGGAGGAGGCCCTGACCCGGCTGGTCATGGACCGTTTCGGCAAATCCCCGGCCTATGCCAGCCAGATCCTCAAAACCGTTCAGGGGAGCGACTATAAACGGATCGGCGTCGGCCAGCTCGCCCAGCGGATCCCCATGGCCGACAACCTGCTGAAGGTCCTGTCCCGCAATCCGGCCCACCGGTCCCTGGAAGTGGAGGTGCTGCAGAATCTCCAGGGGCGTTTCGAGCTGATTCCCGACAAGATCTGGGACGAAGTGACCATCGACGGGGAGGAGGTGACCGTCCGCATGGCGGACGATACGGCCCCCATCCGGGATGTGGATCCCAACCTGCTGAAGATCATCACCACCTCCAAGGGCCGGGCCACCATCCGCAAGAAGATGCGGAACATCGCCCGGCCGGACACCGCCTTCAACCGGGAGGACTACCGGGCCCTGGCCCGGGATTTCGACATCACGGTGGCCGACGCAAGGGAGATCATCGGCCTGCTCAAGAGCTGCTTCGACCGGAGCGGCCACTTCATCCGCAGAACCTTCGAGCGGAGCATCCCCCAATTCGCCCGGTTCGAGCGGAAGATCTTCGAGTTCATGTGGCACTACCTCAAGGAGACCCTCCACCGCAGCGACCGGGTCGCCTTTCTCAACTCCCTCCAATTGCTGATCGCCGAGATGCGACAGCCCAAGAAGGCCATCAGCATCCTGATGACCGATTTTCTCGCCATTCCCACGGTGATCAGCTACTCGGACCGAAACGCCCTGATGCTCTCCAACCTCCTGATCCGCAAATACAACAAGGAGTTGAACCTCGACATCGAACTGACCCCCGAGGAGGTGCTCCAGGTCAAGGAGGGGATCAACACGGAGATCACCGGGGCGGTGGCCCGGGTCATCGAATCCACACGGGAACGGCTGCTCAAAAAGATCGCCACCATCCGGGGCGGGATCACCGAATCGATGGGGGGCGGCCGGGCCGATGCCCAGCCCCTGCCGCTGCGGTACCTCCTCTCCTTGGAGCGGGAGGTGATCATCTTTCTCTCTCTGGTGGGGGGCGAGACCGCCCAGGAGGTCCTGCGGGAGGCGGTCAAGTATTACGGGATCACCGGGTCCCCGGTCTACCACCTCCGGGACAGCCGGCAGAACCTCATCTCCCTGTTGCAGCATTTGAAGGTCGTGCTCCGGGGCATGGGACGGGTGGGGAGAGACGACGACCTGGCCCGGCTCGACGAGGTGAGCTGGTCCGAACAGGGCTTCCTCCGCCTGGCCGAGGGCCCCCAGGAGCGGGACAAGATCCGGCAGGTCATGCGGTGGGTCGACCTCTCCAAGGAGATCATCGTCCAGAAGAGCTGGAAGGACGACCGGGACACACATACCTTTCAGGTGCTGCGCTGAGGCCCTCCCGACGCTCTTCCGGAGAACCCGGATAAAAAAAGCCGCCGGTCCGCGTCGCATCCCGCGGCGGACCGGCGGCTTTTTTTTGTCCCTTACGACCGGCGTTCCGGCCGGACCGGTATCGGCCCCCTAGAAGATGGTATAGGCCACACCGACGAAGAAGGTGGTGGCCACGTCGTCGTCGTCGTTGTCCCCGTGGTCGTAGTGGTCGAACCGCAGGCGGGTCACCAGATCCACCGTGTTGGTCAGGTAGTACCGAAGCTCCGTCCACAGCGCGTTCCGATAGGACTCGTCGTCGTCGCTCTCCGAGGGGAGGATGATGTCGAGATCCCAGACATTGATCCAGTCGATGGTCTCGTTGATCTCATAGGTGAGCGAGACCCGGTTGTTGAGGTTGTGGTCGGTGTCGCCGAACTCCCAGTCCTCCAGGATGGTGGCGTAGGAGGCCCGTTCGATCAGCTGCCATTTGAACCCGTAGGGCTTGGCCCATTCGAAGGAGGCCCGGAGTATTGGATCCGAATCGTTGCCCGAGTAGTCGGAGATCAGGTAGCCGATGCCCACCTGGGCCTCCCAGCCGTGTTTCCGCTGGAGGACCCCCTCGTCGGTGAGGATGTCCTGGATTCGAATGACGCCCATGGCGCCCAGGGTATCGTTGGAGAGGACCCCCTCGTCCCGGAGCACCTTCTCCATGTCCTCGTACCAGTACTTCTCATACTCCCGGAGGCTGTATTTGCTTTTGTACTCCTGCTCCTTGGCGATGACGTCGGCCAGTTTCAGGTAGGCGGCGTCGGAGATGGCGCTGGAGATGATCCCGTACTCCTGGAGATCCTCCACCACCCGGACCGCCTCCATCAGCGGGGTGGCGGTGATGACCCGGCCGTAACCGGCGCCGGCGGTCACCTCGGCATACGGATCATCGTCGTCGTTGCCCTCCAGGCTCCGGTACCCGGCGTCGAACCGGCCGAAATAGAACGGGCCGTCGATCTCGTTGATATACTTTTTGGCCTCCGTCCACCCCTCCATCCAGTAATTTTCATTGGAATCATCGTCCTCGTTGGCGCCCCGATCGAAATCGGCGTTTCCTTCGACATAGGCCTGCCACTTGAAGGGCAGGGTGCTGTATTCCATGTCGTAGAAGATCTCCGCGGACCCATTGTAACTGGTCTGATCCTGGTTGCCGTCCCGCATGGTGAACATGGCCAGCAGCTCGGCATCCTGATAGAACAGATCCGGATCCATGTAGTCGGTCAGCTCGATGGCCGACGCCGACAGGGGCAAGGCCAGCAGCAGAACCCCGATCAACCCGATCACCCTTTTCTTCATCTTCTCCATCCTTTTTCCTCCTTTTTTTTCTCTTCTTCCCAAATGAGTGAAAACACCTCTCCCCTCGACGCCGCGGGCGCCGGTACGGGGAACATTTTTCCCTTATACCTTGCCGGACAGCGGTTTTGCAAGAGAATAACGGCCAAGGCTGCTGAATTCGGGGGTTTTGGAAAGGGGGCGGGGCGGGGGCCGTTTGAAAGCGTGAACGGCCCCGCTGTTTCCAAAGGCTCAGTTGGCGATATCTTCCACGTAATCGCCTGTAAATATGATTTTTTTCGATCCTCCCCGGAGTTCGGCCACGTTGTTGTGGAACACCTTGGATCCGAAGGGGTGGACCGAGGTCAGGCTGTTGGTGTGGATGAAGATTTTTCCATCCACATCGATGTTCTTTTTCAGGGTGTTGAGCAACTGAAAGGCCGATGATCCGTCGAAGTCGCCCATCAGCTTCAGGTGGAGGTTGTCGCTGTTGCGGTGGGAGAGGATTTTGAAGTTCTGTGCCATCAGGCCCTGCCTCCGAAGGTGGAGATCCGCTGGACACGGTCCGCGGAGGGGCTGGAGAGGATCGGCCGGGGATGTCCCGGGGTCCCCGCCAGGGTGCGTTCGATCATGGTCTGGAGATCCTTGGGCCGCAGGTCCCGGTTGTGGATATAGCCCGCGGCCTGGGAGAGCCGGGGATCGTGCAGGTCGGTCTCGTAGGCGGCGACCACCAGAACGGGGGTTTCCGGGGCCTGCATCCGGATATACCAGAAGATATCCCAGCCGTTGGCTCCCCGCAGGGACAGGTCCAGGAGGGCGAGTCCGGGGCGGGAGATTCGAAGGGCGTTCCACACGGACGCGACGTCGTAGGCCACCATGACGTTGCTCCGGCGGTGGACCGCCGTCCGCGCGAGGAGATCGTGGAGCCATCCGCGATCTTCCACCAGAAGGATGTTCGGCATATTCACCTCTCGGGATCCCGGGCGGAGGGTTGGTGTTCCGGGATTCGTCCATGTTCGGGGTTCCGGGGATCGGCGTTCCGGACCGTCCGACCGAAGGAGTGGGCCTCCAACAGGGCCTCGACGGCCGCCGGATCGAAGGGTTTGTGGATGACCTCCGCCACGCCGAGACGCTGTGCCCGGCCCGTGATCTCGGCGCTGGTGTGGGCGGTCATCAAAAACTTGGTCGTCTCCGGATGGGACGGCCCCACCCGTTTGAAGAACTCGAGACCGTCCATGGCCGGAAGCCGGTAGTCGCTGAAGATGAAGTGAAATGTCCGTTGCTCCAAAAGATCCATGCCTTCTTCGGCGGTCGGAAAGGACGCCGTGGAGAAGCCCTCGCTTTCCAGAAACATCGCCAGGGCCTCCCGCAGCCATGCATCGTCTTCGATGATGAGCACCGTGCCCTTTCCTTGGCCGAAGAAGGCGTCCATCCTTCCATGGACCCGTGGGGGTCACCCCTGTCGGATCTCCGGCTCGCGCGTGGTCCCCGCCGTGAGTGGCTCGAACAGGCGGCCCAGGTTCCGTGAGCGTTCCCACAAGGTGGTTTGGAGCTGGAGCCAGTCGTCCATGGTGGAATGGTTGATCTTCAACAGGATCTCCGGCCATACGGCGGCCGCCCGGAGGGCGGGCGACAGGTCCTCGGGACCGGTCAGGCGCCGGCCGTAGATATCGGCCGCCTTCAAGGTCGACAACCAGTACTTTGTCGTTTTCTCCATCACGCCGTCGCCCCAGGGCCATGGGGGGCGCCCGCCGGATTTGGAACCGTTGCCGTTTCCCCACGGACGGGTCCAGTATTCGGACAGACGTCTCATCCATTCCTCGGTCGGTTTGGCGGTACCTGCCGCTGCTGTGTCGGTGCTCGACATGGAATTTCCTCCGCTCGGCCGAACCGGTCGGCCGATTCAGAAACTGTTACCGATCAAAAAACGCCTCGATGCGGGCTTTGTGGACCCCTTCGGCGTCGGATCGGGGCGACTATGCAAAAATCGGGCAAAGGGGCTTTCGGCGCCGATGGAATTCGGTTTTTCCCACCGGTCGGCTACCCTGATGACAGCATTTTTCGTGCCAGTTTTTTGTTGCGGGAGGAACCACTGAAAATCGGCCGGTCGGCCGTTCCGGCGACGGGGGAGGGGGCCCCCGGAGGTTGAAGATTTGAAAAATCCCGGGGTCGGGATGTGGCAAATTTTCGAATCCGGGGGGCGCCTCGGGGGTCACTCCTCCTTGAGTTTCTTCCGGCGGTACCGGAAGGTGTGGTGGTTCAGGTTGAGCAGTCTGGCCGCCTGGGTTTCGTTTCCCTCGGTGATTTGGAGGGCCGCGTCGAAATAGAAGCTTTCCATGGCCCGTTCCAGGGACGGAAGATCGATCCCCTCCGGCGGAAGGGGAGGGAAGGCCACGGCGTGGTTCGGGCCGGTCGCCCCGCTCTCCTGGGCCATCTCCTCCAGCCCCAGGTCCTCGGGAAGGATCTCCGGACCCTGGGCGACGAGGACCGCCCGTTCCATGAGATTTTTCAGCTCCCGGACGTTGCCCACCCAGCGGTAGGCGGTCAAGGCGTGGCGGGCGGCGGCGGAGAACCCGGAAAACGCCTTTCCGAACTTCCGGCTGTATTCGGCCAGGAAGTAGGTGGCCAGGGGAAGGATATCCCCCGGCCGGTCGTTCAAGGAGGGCACTTGCACCTTGATGACGCCCAGCCGGAAATAGAGGTCCTTGCGGAACGCCCCCTTGTCGATCATCTCCTTGAGATCCTTGTTGGTGGCCGACACCACCCGGGTCTGGATGTTGGAGACCCGGGTCCCCCCCACCTTGTAGAACTCCCCGGCCTCCAGGAAGCGGAGCAGCTTGGCCTGGGCGCTCACGCTCAGGTCCCCCACCTCGTCGAGAAACAGGGTGCCGTCCCGCGACTCCTCGATGAGACCCTTTTTCCCGCCGGTGCTGGCGCCGGTGAAGGCCCCCTTCTCGTACCCGAACAGTTCGCTCTCGATGAGGTTGTCCGGGATGGCCGCGCAGTTGACGGTGACCAGGGGGCCCCGGAAGTTGGGGCTGCGGTAATGGATGGCGCTGGCGATCAGCTCCTTGCCGGTCCCGGTCTCCCCGATGACCAGCACCGGGGTGTCCGGGCTCTTGGCCACCTTTTCGATGAACTCCATCACGTCCTGGATGGCGTTGCTCTCTCCGATGAAACAGGGGATGTTCTCCTTGAGATGGTTCTCCTGGAGGAGCTGGATCTCCTTTTTCATCCGAACCGATTCCAGGGCGTTGCCGATGGTGATCTCCAGCCCGTCCATGTGGACGGGCTTCACCACATAGTCGTGGGCCCCGTGTTTCATGGCGGAGATCACCGTGTGGATGTCCTCGTAGGCGGTGATCATGATCACCAGCACCTCGGGATGGCGCGCCTTGATCCGTTTTAGGGCCTCGATGCCGTCCATGCCGGGCAGCCCGATGTCGAGGAGCACCAGGTCCGGGGGGCGGGCCTCCATGGCCGACAGGGCCTCCTCGGCGGTCTTGAAGGCCCGGACCCGGTAGTCGGACTCCAGGGCCATGGAGATGCCCTTGCGGATGATCGATTCGTCGTCGACGATGTGGATGGTGTAGGAGATCATGGTGAGGATGGTCCGTGGGCTAAGAGTTCGATGGTAAATTCGGCGCCGCCCGATTCACTCTCCGAGACCCGGAGGCACCCTCCGTGGTCTTTGATGATCCGGTGGCAGATGCTCAGACCGATCCCCGTGGTGTCGGTCTTGGTGGTGTAGAAGGGATCGAAGATCTTGTCCTTGACGCCGGGGGGGATCCCCGGCCCGCTGTCGGCGATGTCGACCAGAAGGTGTCCCTTTTCCATGCGGGTCCGGATCCGGATCGTCTTGGGGTCCCGGGCCCCCTCCAGGGCCTGGGCCGCGTTGGTGATGAGGTTGAGCAGGACCACCTCCATCAGCTGAGGGTCGATGGAACAGTCCGGAAGATCGTCGGGCAGGTCCACCACCGTTTCGATGCCGTTTTTCTTCAGCAGGGACTCCGACAGCCGCATCGCCTCCTGGATGACCGCGTTGATCTCCGTCCGCGCGAACCGGGGCGGATGGGGCTTGGAGAAGTCGAGGACCCGCTTGATCACCGACTCGATCCGGTTGGAGGCGGCCTCGATCTGGTGGAGGATGTGGCGGGAGGCGGCCGGGTCCCCCCGGTTTTCCAGGTGCCGCCGGAGGGTGTTGGCGTAGATGTTGATGCCGGACAGGGGGTTTCGGATCTCGTGGGCGATCCCCGCCGCCACCCGGCCCAGGGCGCTCATTTTCTCCTGGATCCGGAGGAGGTGTTCGAGTTCCTTGGCCCGGGTCATGTCCATGAGGTTGACCAGCAGCGAATCCTCGCCCCCGTAATCGATGACGCTGGTCCGGCAGTGGATCCACGCCGGTTTTCGTCGTCCGCCGCCGTCCGGGTCCGGTCGGATCCGAAACTCCATGTCGAGGGTCCGGACCTCCCCGGCCCCGATCCTTTCGAATCGCCGCCGGACCTCCTCCACGTCGTCGGGATCGATCGCCGCAAGGTCGAAGGGGGGCCGCCCGTGTCTGGGCGACCCCCAGAGCCGGCCGTGCTCGGGGTTTTCATAGACCACCCGGCCGTCCTGGACGATGGAGATGCCGGTCATGGCGTTCTCCACCAGGGTCCGGAACCGCTCCTCGCTCTCCCGGAGGGCCGTTTCGGCCCTTTTCCGTTCGGCGATCCGGCCCAGGCGTTCGGCGATGGCCTCGAGAAGGTCCCGCTCCTCCCGGACGAAGGCGCCCTCGTCCCTGGGGGGGCGCTGCTCCACGTAGCAGACCGTCACCCGGCCGGCCATCCGGCCCCCCACCACGATGTCGGCGGTCTGGCGCCAGGGGGACGGCCGGTACCGTTCCGTCTCGACCAGGAGGTCGCCCAATTCGATCCTGGCCCCCGTGATCTCCGGGTATTGCCAGGCCGGGGGGATCAGCCTCACGGTCCGGGCGAGGATGTCCGCCATGGAGGTGTCCGATTTCTCCACCAGCTTGGAGATGTCGTAGAGGCACTTGAGTTCCTTGACCCGCTCCTTGAGGTCATGGGTCAGCCGCCGCAGGGATTCCTGCTGCCGCCGGAGGGCCGCCTCGGTATCCCTGCGCTCCGAGGTGTCGTGGATGATGGACAGCAGCACCCGCCGTCCGCCCAGGGCGACGGGACCGCTGAAGACCTCCACCTCCCGGATCTCCCCGTCGGAGAGCCGGTGGCGGAAGGCAAAACGGGTCTGGGTCTGCTCCCGGGCCTTGGCCATGTCCCCGAAGAGTTCCTCGGCGGTGCGGCTGCGGTTGATATCGGTGATCTTCATGGACCGGAGGGTTTCCGGCGGATACCCATAGAAGGCGCAGGCGGCGGGATTGGCGTCGATGATGCGGGCGGTCTCCGGGTCGATGACCAGCATCACGGCCTGGTTGTTCCGGAAGAGATTCTCATACTGCGCTTCGCCCTCGCAGAGGAAGATGTTCGGGTTCCGAAACCGGTGGCGTTCGGCTTCGAGTTCCTCCACCCGCCTCCGGAGCGCTTCATATGTCGGCTTAGCGGTCATGGAACGGCCTTTGGAGCGAAGGGTGGGCAAGGATGCCGCTCGGCAATACCATCCGCCTTTGATACTCAAAGCCGTTCCAATGATCAATAGAAAATCGCCGTTCGGGGGGCGATCCCGGACCCGGTTCGGACCGCGGGGACCGGTGGGTGTTTCGGAGCGGTGCACGGTACGGGTTCCGGGTGGCGCCCCATCTCCGGATGTGGTAGAGTTGTCCCGGAAAAAACCGGCGTTTCGGCGGATGTCGCCGGAAATGCGTCGGCCGGGCCGGCGTTTCACCAGCGGCCGGAGCGGTGCGGAACAGGTGGAAAAAGGAGGCATCCATGGCCGAAGAAGACGGGGCCGACCGAAATGCGGTGGATGTG
>CAYSLC010000207.1:0-9403 GCA_964431545.1 uncultured Desulfobacteraceae bacterium
GTTTTTCGGATCGACGCTACACAGAGACCGACTGATCGCCTTCCAGCCCGAGTCGTTCCGCCAGCGCCCGGATGCCCGCCAGCGCCTCATCCGAATCGTAATCGTCCAGCGCCTCGGCAATGGCCCGGATTTCCGGCCGGGGGCCCAGCAGGGTTTTCAGCTCATCAAGTGCGGTTCGGGCCCCGTTTACGTCCATTTCAACCAGTTCCGCCAGTTCCGCCAGCCGCCTGGATATCTCCTCCCGGTCGAATGCCGTCTCCGGCACGCCGGCGTCGACCGAATCGTGTGGTTCATCCGCTTGATCGGCCAGCGGCCGGAGCCCGTCGAGCACCACGCGCATGTGGTGGGCCGCATCCTTGAGCAGAGAACGCGCCGGGGTCAGGTCCGATTTTTTCAGGGCCGATTCCACCGCTTCCATGCTGCGAAAAACGGCCGCCGCCCCGATATTGCCGGCCACGCCCTTGAGGGTGTGGGCTCGCCGGGCCGCCGCATCCGGATCACACTTTTCCAGGGCCGTTTGGATGTCGTCCACCGCTGTCTGGTGATTGCGGAAAAATTTGACGAGGATTTTCCGAAAGGCGTCAGGGTCGCCGCCGAGCCGTTCGAGTCCGGACTGGATGTCGATCCCGGGCAATGCCGCCGGCAGCCCGCCGCCCGCACCCTCCGACCGATCCGGAGGCAGGGCCCGCTCCCCCGCCCGGATCCGGCGCGCCAGGGCCGTCAGCAGTTCCCGCTGATTGATGGGTTTGGTCACGTAATCATCCATGCCGGCGGCCAGGCATTTTTCCCGTTCCCCGGCAAGGGCGTGGGCGGTCATGGCGATGATGGGCAGCGTTGCATCCGCTGGTTCCGGGCTTCTGTTGAGGACCTTCCGGATTTCAGCCGTGGCCGTCAACCCGTCCATCACCGGCATCTGGATGTCCATGAGCACGGCGTCATAGGGGGGTGAATCCGGGTCCGGCGATCCCGGCAGCGTTTTCGCGATCATGTCCACGGCCGCCTGCCCGTTTCCGGCCGTTTCCACCCAAAACCGCTCCGCCGACAGGAGTTCAACGGCCACGTCCCGGTTGATTTCGTGGTCTTCCACCAGCAGAATCCGGGCGCCCCGAACCCCATCGAGCCCCGGAATCTCCCTTGCCGCAACGGCGCTGGTTGCGAACCCCCGGTCCGTTTTTTTACCGAACACCCGGAAAATGGCGTCCAGCAAAAGGGAGGGGCTCACCGGCTTGGTCAAAAATCCCTCCAGGCCAATGCGTCTGGCCGCCTCCCGGTTTTCCTCGATGCCGTAGGCCGTGACCATCAGGATCCCCGGAATCCGGTTCAGGTTGGGGGTGGATTTGATCCGCGCGGCGGCCTCCAGGCCGTCCATGCCCGGCATCTTCCAGTCCATCAGAATCAGGTCGAAGGCGGTTTCAGGGCCCGCCGTTTCCAGGGCGTCGATGGCCTCCCGGCCGGAACCGACCGAAACGGCGTCAAAAGAAAAAGATGCCAGGGTTTCGCACATGATGCGGCGGGCCGTGGGATTGTCGTCCACCACCAGCACGCGCATCTGCTCGAATTCCTCGGGCAACGCCCACTGCTTCCGCTCAATCGGGTCTCCCCGGCCAAAACCGGCGGTGAAGGTGAATGTGCTGCCCTTGCCGGGCATGCTCGTCGCCTCGATGGTTCCGCCCATTAAATCGACCAGGCGGCGGCTGATGGCCAGGCCCAGCCCCGTGCCGCCGAACCGGCGGGTGATGGAGCCGTCGGCCTGGGAAAAGGGCGTGAACAAGCGGCCGATCTGCCCCCGGGTCATGCCGATGCCCGTGTCGGCCACCTGGCATTTCAACCAGACCCGGTCGGCGTTTGGGCCATCCGGCAGATGCTCCATGCGGATGACGATCTGTCCGCTTTCCGTAAATTTTACGGCGTTGTTGGCCAGATTGGTCAAAATCTGCCCCAGGCGCAGGGGGTCGCCCACCAGGTTTCTGGGGACGTCCGGCCGGATGTCCAGGAGCAGCTCCAATCCTTTTTCTTCCGTTTTCACGGCAAGGCTGAAGACGACGTTGTCAATGATGTCGTCGAGGTTGAAGGCGATGGATTCCATGACCACCTTGCCCGCCTCGATTTTGGAAAAATCCAGAATATCGTTGATGATGCCGAGGAGGGCGGCGCCCGATGCGTTGATCTTTTTGAAATAATCCCTCAGTTTGGCGGGCATCTCCTGCCGCAGGGCCAGCTCGGACAGCCCGATAACCCCGTTCATGGGCGTCCGGATCTCATGGCTCATCGTGGCCAGAAAATCGCTTTTGGCCCGGTTGGCGGATTCCGCCGCGATCTTTGCCTGCTTCAAGTCCGCTTCAGCGCGCTGTTTGGCCGCGATCTCCGCTTCGAGGGTCCGGGTGCGCTCGGCCACCCGGGCTTCCAGGTCCCCGATGGATTCGCGGAGCTGCCCCGTCATCTGATTAAACGCTTTGGCCATGTACCCGATTTCATCATCGGTCGTGACGGCCGCACGCTGGCTCAGGTCCCCATCCGCCACCTTGATGGCGGCATCGGCGATGGCCAAAACCGGTTTGGCGATCTGCCGGGCCAGCAAATAGACCCCCAGCGCCAGCAGGCAGGTGATGACCGCCCCGATGAGACACATGGTCCATGCCAGACGATGGGCCAGCGCGAACGCCTCGTCCTGTCCCATTTCAGCCGCCAGGACCACCTGGTGCTCGTCCAGCCATCTGTAGACGCCGACCACCGGGACGCCGGCATAATTCCGGTACAGCCCGGAGGCATCCTGTCCGCCCAGGGCCGCCCGGATGCCCCCTTGCAAAGGGTCGGGTCCCGGCGCATCCCTGCGGGCGAACCGGGTGTCCGAGATAACCTTCCCCTTCGCATCGATGAGATAGGTTTCTCCGGTCTTCCCGAGTCCGGACCGCTCGGTGAACAGACGGTTCATGTGGATAAGATTGAGGTGCGACGCCAGCACGCCGAGACGGCGGCCGTCCCGGTCGAACAACGGGGTAGACAGGGTGATGGTCAGTTTCCCGGAAAAAGGGGATGCATAGGCGTTTTGCACATAGGTCATCGACCGCCCTTTGATGAAAAGCGGAAGATCGGAACACGACCGCCCCTTGTTGCGCTCCTGGGTGGAAAAAATAATGGTCCCTTGTGAATCAAGTATGAACAATTCCTCGATATTGTACGTTCTGGACGCCACAAAGGTCATATAGTCCGACAGAATCCCGTAAGCGGTCCGGTACGCCGGGTCGGTGGGATCATGTTTTCCCAGAATGCCGGCCTGGGCCCGCACCTCGGGCAGCCAGGCCAGGAACGTGATGTCCGAGCGCCGGTCCTCGATCCACCGGTTGAAAGCAGCGGCCTTGAACGCGGCGGCGGCTTCCAGCCGTTCGAATACGGAAATCTTCAGGGCGTCCGTTGCTTGAAAATACACCAGATAGCCGGTCAGCCCGGCGCCGATCAGCGAGAGCAGCAGAAAACAGCCGACCAGGCGGGCCATCAGGCTTTTTTTAAGGGATGTCATTTGCGCCTTTCAGTATTGCTTCAGCGCACCAAAATCAAACCGCATGGCGGGCGTGGTCAGGTCCACATCAAAATTGAAATGCTTTTCAGCCAGCCTAGCCAGGGTCCCGTCACTATGCAGCTTCCCGATGATGTCATTGACGTTTTGGATGAGGGGGATCGGATTGCCGCGCTGCTTTTTATCAAAAGCAGGGGCGATATAAGTGTAAAATAAAGGGTCGCCGATCGGTTTGATGGGGATGCCGTCCGATAAGGCCGTGCTTCCCAGGAAGATGTCCGCCAGCACCGCGTCGACCTTGACGCCGTCGCCCACTGCCAGTTCCCTGAAAAGATTGTTCAGGTTGTTGGGATCATAGGCGATAATCTCAGGCGATTTCACCCGATATTGAAGGTCCTGCCCCGGCAGCGTGAGATCGCCTTCCAGGTAGTATTCAAAAATGCAGCCGGCGCAGGTCCCGACCTTTTTGCCGGAAAGATCGCCCGGGCGGCGATAGCGGGTATTCTCCCGGTGGACATATAATATAGACGGCTCCGCAATATACGGCCGGGCGTAATAAAGGTATTCCATCCGCTCGGTGGTGATGGAAACGGACGCAAGGGCGATGTCCCATCGATCCGCCCATCTGCCGCCGATGATTTCATACCATGCCGGCGTTACAAAACACGGCTCGACGCCGAGGCTTTCGGCGATCATCCGCGCCACGTCGATGTCGTACCCATGGAATTCACTGAGGGTGTGTTCGTTGGAAAAACAGATGGTATCGGGTTTTCGCGCGGCCCCTTTGGTCAACTGCGAGCGCGGCTCGGATTCCGGGTGCGTGGCGATGATGATTTTGCCCCTCTTGCGAATTTCCGAAAGCGTGTCTTTCCCGCCGGCGCCCGCCGGGTAGGGCGAAAGGACCGACAGGAACAACCACAATGCCAGCAGCAGCGTGATGCGGCATGATGTTGTCATGGGGGACCCCCCTTTCTAATGGCAATGGTATGGAAAACCGGTCCGCGCTATGGGTTAATGACCACGTCGCTGACCTGGTTGCGGCCGTTTTTTTTGGAGTGAAACAGCATTTTATCGGCGGCATCGATGAGGCCCTCTATCGACTCGCCCGAACCCGGAGACAGGACAGTGGCGACGCCGGCGCTCAGGGTGACATAAGGCGCGGTTTTGGAATGCGCGTGGGGAATGTTTACATCGACGATCGTCTGCCGTAATTTTTCAGCGACTTGGCGTGCGCCGTCGGCGCTGCTGTCCGCCAGGATGGCGGCAAATTCCTCGCCGCCGTAGCGGCCGATAAAATCTCCCGGTCGTTGAAGCGCGTTTTTGAGGGCCTCGGCGATCTTTTTCAGGCATTCGTCGCCCCTGGCATGGCCGTAATTGTCATTGTACAGTTTAAAGTGATCGATATCGAACAATATGAGAGACAGTGGCTTTCCATTCCGGGCCGCACGCCGCCACTCCAGACCGATGGTTTCGTCAAATTTACGGCGGTTATAAATGTTGGTCAGTCCGTCGATGGCGGCAAGGGATTCCAGCATATCGCTTTTCTTTTTGAAGCCTAAATGGGTATTGACCCTCGCTTTCACCACGATGGGCTGAAATGGTTTGCTGATAAAATCCACGGCCCCGATGGCGAACGCCCGGGCTTCATCCATCGCCTCGGACAAGGCCGTGATGAAGATGACCGGTATGTTCCGGGTGACGTCCTTTTCCTTCAGTCGCCGGCACACCTCGTATCCATCCAACCCCGGCATGACGACGTCCAGGAGAATCAGATCGGGCGGGTGTTTTTCCGCCATTTTCAAGCATTTTTCCCCCTCGCGGGCGGCGGCCACCCGGTAATCGTCTTTGAATAACGAAACCAGGATGTCCAGGTTTTCCGTGTTGTCGTCCACCACCAGAATTCGCTGTTTCTCTGTAGGCTCGGTCATGCTGGTCTTTCTGCCCGCGATGTCAGCAGGCGCCCCATTCGATCATGGTATCCTTCCTTCCGTTGATCCGTTGCATTGGCAGGTCCGTTTTTTCCATCCCTGTGCGCTCTTTTCCGTCAATGCATTATCTTCATATCGACCTGTAAAGTCAAATCCCAAAAAGTACGGACCCGGTCCCATCGCAGGATGGGACCGGGTCCGGTTGCTTTAATTGAGGTTAGTGTCGGCGGCTAGAACCGATACCCGATGCCGAAGGCGAGGCCGGTGAATCCGACATGGCTGACGCCGCCCATGCCCTGGGTGTAGGCGCCTTCCAGGTCGAGGAACAGGGTCTCGGTGAGGTTGATTTCCGCGCCCAGGCCGAATCGGAGGGACGCGCCCGTGTGGTTTTGGGTACACGACCGGCCGCGGAAGGTCGCCTCCGTTTCAGCGTTCATCACGCCGATCCCCAGGGCGGCGTAGGGCCGGAAGGTCTGAAAGCCCGGATACGCTGCTTTTACCTGGACGGCGGCCTGGATCGCGTCCGTCTCGGTCCCGGCGCCGTCGTCGCCGGATTCAAAGGGCCAGACGTATTCGAAGACGCTTTCCAGCGAAACGGCCCGGTTGAGCCGAACGCCGGTCCGTAGCTGGACCCCGCCCGCGTCGTCGAAGGAGACCGGCGCCGGATTGTCGAAGCAGTCCCGGACATGGTCCTCGTCCAGGTTTTCAAAGGCGTAGAAGCCGTACACGCCCGCGTAGTAGGGCAAATCCGCGGCCCGGGCCGCGGGCGCGATCAGGATGACGGCGGCCAGGCAGAGAAACAGCGTTGTGATCCCGGATTTGCGCTTCGCTATAAAGCCCGGCAGGGCGCAGGCCGCGCCGATGAGCAGCAGGAGGAACGCGCCGGCGGCCGAACCGGTCCCGGCGGGGGTCGCGATGAAACAGCGTCCCCCCGAGCCGTCGCAGTCCAGGCCGTCGCAATCCACGCAGGGTCCCGGCGCGGCATCGGACGGGCCGGCGTGGGCGGGCGCCAGGGGGTCTTCGCCCCGTGCGACCTCGTCCCCGTCGCTCACGCCGTCTCCGTCGGTGTCGGCGTTTCGCGGGTCGGCGCCGGCGGCCCATTCGTCTGCGTTGGACAGGCCGTCCCCATCCGGATCCGCGTCGCCGTACAGGGCGATGATGTCATGCAAGGCTTCCCACCAGTCGGGCAGGCCGTCCGCGTCGATGTCCTTGACCGGGTCGGCGGAGGTGGTCCGGGGGTCCATGGGATCGGCGCCGAAGATCAGTTCCTCGCCGTCCATTTCGCCGTCGCCGTCGGAGTCCGCTGTTTTGGGGGCCGTGCCCAGTATAAACTCAGACAGGTTGCTCACCCCGTCGCCGTCGGCGTCCGCCACAGCGTCGAAAGGATCGGCGGGGTCCAGGCCCCAGCGCTTTTCCCACCAGTCCGGCATGCCGTCGGCGTCGCTGTCCGGCGCGTCGGACGGGTCGCTGACGCTCCGATCCGCAGGATCGGTCCGGTTCAGCCGCTCTTCGCCGTCCGTGGCGCCGTCTCCGTCACTGTCCGGGTTGTCGGGCCGCGTCCCCTGGATATATTCATTCAGGTTGTCGATGCCGTCCCCGTCGGCGTCCAGGCCGGCGTCGGTCCCGTCGAAGGGATTGAGGCCGTGCCGGCTCTCCCAGTCGTCGTCCATTCCGTCGGCGTCGTCGTCCCGGATGGCGGCGGGGATTTCGGACGTGGTCGGGTCGGTCCCCTGATTGAATTCAACCAGGTTGTTGCAGCCGTCGCCGTCGCCGTCGGCGGCCGCGTCGTCGGGATTGCCGGGGTCGAGGCCGCTCACGATCTCCCAGTAATCGGGAAGGCCGTCGCCGTCAGCGTCGGTGGTCAGCGTGGATGTCCGGTCCAGCAGATCGGTGCCGGCGCCGGCTTCGGCGCCGTCGGTGTCGCCGTCGTTGTCGGTGTCCGGATCGGAAACGTCGGCGGCCAAGACGTATTCCTCGATGTTGACCAGACCGTCGCCGTCGGGGTCGGCCGCGGCGTCGGTCGGGTCGACGGGGTCCATGCCGGAGCGGTTTTCATACCAGTCCGGAACCCCGTCGCCGTCGCTGTCGGCGGCCTCCTCGGGGGATTTCATGGCGGCGTCGAGGGGGTCGGTCCCGCTGTCCCACTCATCGCCGTCGTTGACGCCATCCCCGTCGGTGTCGGCCAGGGTCGGGTCGGTCCCGTTGACGTGTTCCGCCAGGTTGGGGAAACCGTCGCCGTCCGGGTCGGCCGCCCCGTCCGCGGGATCGTTGGGATCCAGCCCGTTGAGGGTCTCCCAGCGGTCGGGCATGCCGTCGCCATCGGCGTCGGAATCGTCGTCCAGGATGGTCCCCGCGCCCTCAGCGTCGGCGAGAACGGCGTTTGCGGGACTGCTCAGAACCACGGTGAAGCCTTCGTTATCTTCCGCCGCCGCATCTCCGTTAACGGCGACGACAACGGGCTTTTCCGTCTCCCCCGGTGCGAAGGTCAGGGTCCCGGACACGGCGCCGTAGTCGTTGTCCGCCTGGGCCGTTCCATCGGACGCAGCATATGCCACGGTCACGGTCCGGCCGCTGACCGCCGAGAGAGCGACGGTAAATGCCGCATCCACCGTACCGAGATCGCCTTCCACCACCTCGGCGTCGTTGATGGAAAGGGACGGTTCCCCGTCATTGTCTTCAATGGTTCCGGTTCCATGGGCCTCGGCCAATATCGCGTTGGACGGATCGCTCAGATTCAGGGCAACGGTTTCGTCGTCTTCATCCAGCGCATCGCCCGTGACGGAAACCGTAACCGTTTTTTCCGTTTCTCCCGGTTCGAAGGTCAGGGTTCCGGAAACGGACGCGTAATCGTCTCCGGCCGAGGCCGTGCCGTCGGAAAGGGCGTAGTTGACCGTTGCGGCAAAACCGCTGGCCGGTGAGAGCGTGACGGTGAAATCCATGTCGACGGTTCCGGCGTCGCCTTCGGTCGCGGTCGCGTCATCCACCGTGATAGTAAAGCAGCCGCCGCTGTCGGACAGGTTGTTGGCCGCGCCGGGCGTGGCGCACCGGAGGCTGAAATCCGCGCTGTTGTCATCGGTGTCGGTTCCGTCGGGATAACGGGAGATGCTGACAAACGGCTCAGTCGCACTGTCGGCGGTCGCGCCGGATATCTCTGTGTACCCATCGGTGTCGCCGCCGTAGCTGACCCTGTCAGCGACCAGCGCGCCTTTTTTCAAGACCAGCGCGTCGGGGGCGCCGTCCTGGATGAAGTCATCGCCCAATTCGACGGCCTGGTCGCAGTTGGGCAGGCTGGTCAGCGCGTCGCAGATGACGAAATAATCGCCGGGCGCGAGGTCCACGTCGTCCAGTTCGATGGTCTGGTACGCTTCAGGGGCGCCGTTGTTGTCGTCGATCAGTTCCAGCGCGCATTCGCCGAGCCGGACGTTCGAATCGCCGGTGTTTTTGATTTCAATAAACTCCATCGCGTCTGCGTCGCCCTGATCCGGGTCGAATTCGTTGATGACCAGGTCGATCAGGTCGTAATAGACGCTGTTGTCCGCGCCCGTGCTCGTCGCGCTGTCGTTGCCGGCCTCGTCCTGGGCCGCGCCGGCTTTGACGGACGCGACAACGTCGCCGTCACCGGTCATGCCGCTGACTTCCACGGTGTAGGATGCGCCGCTTCCGCTCACCGCGGCCGTCAGAGTTCCGGGCGCCGTGCTGGCGCCGAGATCCACATCCGATTCGTCAAACCCGGTCACGGATTCGGCAAACGTGACGGTGAACGCGATGGGAATAGCGTTGGTCGGATCCGGCTGCCCAACCGCCTGTTCAACGGCGACGGCGGGGGCGCTCAGGTCGATGGTCAGTTCGTCGGCCGTGGGGTCGCTTTCGTTGCCGGCCTCGTCGGTGACGGTGACCTCGTAGGTATGTTCGCCCTCGTCTAAGGGTGTGGATGGCTTGCAGGACCAGGCGCCGTCCTGAG
>CAYSLC010000208.1:0-1991 GCA_964431545.1 uncultured Desulfobacteraceae bacterium
GGAACAGCCCTGTAAGGGCGAAACATTGATTGTCGGGAGACCTTAGCGGTTTTCGCCCCCATAAGCAATGGTTTTCAGATGGATTTCAGGGCACGTGCGGTACGATCTCCTCCCATTGCGCCCTCCCAAGCCGATGTGTCGGCCGTCTCGGAAAAGGCGACCGGCACCCGCCCTTTGACAGGCATTGACTCCCCGGTTATCTTATCCACTTGCAGACCGCGCCGCCGTCAGATACGGCGATCACCCATCCCCCAAGCCCCCGGAAAGGAAGGCCGTTTTTGCTCGACACACCTGAAAAACAGACCCCATCCGACCTGCTGGGCATCGAGCGCGCCCTCCACCACCTCAACTACCGGTGGAACCGGGAGGCCCTGGCCCTCTGGCGGGGGGAGAAGGCGCCCCTGAAGGCGTACCAGATCTACGACGGGTATGACGACCTCATCAGCCTGGAGACCCTTCGCCTCATCGAAACCTCCCGGGACGGGTACGACCCCCGCCAGCGGTCCCGGCTCAAGTTCGCCCTGACCGACCACTACCTCCAGCGGGAACTCCTGCCCCACGAGACCGAGATGCGCACCTGGATGCGCGGGGCCGCGGCCATCGTGGACGGGCAGCGGATCTACTTCCGGGAGGTCATCCCCTGGTGCCAGAAGTCGTCCACCTACGAGGGGCGCCAGGCCCTCCAGAAGGAGACCGGCCCTTTGTGCAAGTTCCTCAAGCCCTTCGCCCTCAACTACTGGTCCATCCTCCTGGAGATGCTCAAGAACGACTTCGGGTTCGACAATTACATCGATTTCTGCCGGGCCAAGAAAGGGATCGACTACCCTCGGTACTACCACCTGGCCAGGGAACTCCTCGACCGGACCGACAGCCTCTATTTTCCGGCCATGGAGCGGTGGAGTCGAAACCGGTTCAACCGCCCCCTTTCGGACCTGACCCGGTTCGACGCCATCAAGCTCCTGAGCCTGGAGCAGTTCGACGGCCTCTATCCCGAGCCGGACCTCCGGGACCTGCTCGGCTTCTTCCGGACCTGGGGCATGGACCCGGCGGCCATGCCCAACCTCCGCCTGGAGATCGACGCCGCGGGCGGCAAGAGCGCCCAGGGGATGAGTTTTTTCATCCGGGTGCCCGAGGAGGTCCATGTCCTCATGCGGCCCCAGGGGGGATGGCTCGACCTGGAGACCCTCTGGCACGAGCTGGGCCACGGGCTTTCCGCCGCGCTGACCTCCCCGGACCTCCATCCGGTGGACCGGAACATGGTCACCTCCTACAGCCTCTCCGAGGCCTTCGCCTTCCTGCTCCAGCGGCTCGTCCTCTCCCCGCACTTCCTCGCCGAGTTCCTAAGCGTACCGTCCAAGACCGTCGAGGTGCTCAACGAATACCGGACCCTCCGGGACCTGGCCGCATTCCGCCGATACGCCGCCAAGTTCGTCAGCGAGTACGAGATGTTCACAAGGGGCGATTTGGAAAACGGGGAGTCCTATGGGCGGCTGATGGCCCGCCACACCGGGTTCTACCACCAGCCGGAGAGCCATCTCTTCGACCTGGTGCCGGAACTCTACAGCCTCGACTACCTGCTGGGGTGGATGGGGGAGGCGATGGTGGAGACGCATCTGCGGGACCGGTTCGGGGACCGGTGGATGTTCCGGCCCGAGACCGGCGGGCTGCTCGGAGAGTGGTGGCGGAAGGGCAACCGGGAGGATATCTTCGGGTTTTTCAAGCGGGAGGGAATCGGAGAGTTGTCGCCGGAGGCTCTTCTGGATCGATGGGCTGAATCAGTTTTCCTCTAGAAAGCTCTCCACGGCCGCGGTCTCGTCATCGAAAATGTGGATGCTGTCGTGGAGCCCGGAGAGTTCGAACACCCTTCTGACCTTCGGTTGAAGACCGGTGAGGCGGAGATCGCCCCCATGGTCCCGCCGGAGCTTGCGGGCGAAGACCACCACCATGCGAAGGCCGGCGCTGGCGATGGCGGGGACCTTCTCGAGGTTGAG
>CAYSLC010000208.1:2091-9402 GCA_964431545.1 uncultured Desulfobacteraceae bacterium
ATGGAGTTCGAGTTTCCGCCGTTTGTGGTTGATCTTGAGATACTCCCTGGCCCGCTCCAGCATGCGCCAGAGCTTCTGATCGTCGTAGGTCGGCTCGTGGTGGGTGAAGACGATCCGCTTCACCCCCGCCTCCAGGGCCATGTCCACGCCGGTGAAGATGTTGCTGTGGCCCCAGTCCTCCTTCTCGATGTTCTCCAGCATGGTGTACTGGGCGTCGAAGATCAGCAGGTCGGCGCCCTGGAAAAACCGGGTGAACGGCTTCAATGCGTCCTTGGAGAGGTCCTTGTACTCCGAGTCGGTGGCGTAGACCACCGTTTTCTCCCCCGCGGTGAGCCGGTAGCTGTAACTGTCCCCGGGATGGATCAGCGGCGCCGTCCTCACCGTCATCCCGCCGATGGTCAGCTTGTCCCGCTCGCCGACCCGGATGAACCGGTAGGTCTTTGCGAGGGGAACCGGAAAGAACTCGGGAAACTGCTGGATCTCCAGCCGCTCCTTCAGGTCGTGCTGGGGCCCATAGACGGTAATCCGGTTGTGGGGATTGAATCCCGGAACAAAGAAAGGCAGCCCCGAGATATGATCCCAGTGGGTGTGGGTGAGAAGAATGTGGGCCTCCACCGGTTCGTCGCCGGCGCGTTTGGCGAGTTCCAGGCCGAGCCCCCGGATCCCGGTCCCGGCATCGAGGATGATCAGGGTCTCCCCGTGGCGGACCTCCACGCAGGCCGTATCGCCGCCGGCGGTTCGCCCCACCGGCCAGGGGAGATTCCGGACGAACGCCTCGATCTCGGACTCTCCGGCCGGTTTGGCCTCCAGGGCCATGCGGACGGCCGTTCCGATTTTCTCGGTAAGCTCCCGGTTGGTCAACGGGGTGGCCACGGAACCGCGGACGCCCCAAAATCTGATGTCCATCATCCATCACCGATCGATTGCAAGGGATCGCCGTTACAGCCAAGGTGGTGAAAACCTTTACCACAGTTTACTGGAAAATGCATCCCGATTAAAGCGTTCGGCATCCTATCCGTCGGAACCTTCCACCTCCCGGATATCTTGACGCCGCCGGCGGCTTCCATTATAGTTCTCCCCACGCAGGGATATTCACCCACCCCTCACCCATATTCCAGGGGAGATCGAATGCGCCTTTATCAGAAAAACGGAGTTCGAGCGGCCGGTGTCCTCCTGACGGCGGTCTTCGTCGTCCTCTTCTCGGTCCGTCTCGGCCTCTTTGCATCCTTGACCTCCAATACGCAATCCCTTTCCAAAGAGCCGCCGGCGGACACGGTCCCGGACCGGGACTCCTGGATGAACATCTTCCAGAACGGCAAGAAGATCGGATACTCCCATTCGGTCTTCTTGAGCACGCCCTCGGGGTACCGGCTGGAGGAGAAGATCTTCATGCGGATCAATACCCTGGGGCTCAACCAGGACCTCGACCTGACCACCCAAGCCAGACTCAAGCCCGACTTCAGCCTGGACGCCATCGACTTCGAGATCCGCTCGGATCGGTTCAGTTTTTCGGCCCGGGGCAACGTCGTCGGAGATACCCTCCAGCTGACCACCGAGACCATGGGGCAGAAGCGGGAGACAGAGATCCCCTTCAAGAACAAGCCCTACCTGGCCACCGCCGTCGTGGACGCCGTCCGGGCCTCGGATGTGAAGCCCGGAGACACCCTGGCCTACCACATCTTCGACCCGGCCACCCTGGGGACCGAGGAGGTCACGGTGACGGTGATCGGCAAGGAAAAGATCGACGTCTCCGGCGTCGAGTACACCGCAACCAAGCTGGCCCTCGACTTCAAGGGCGCCAAGCAGTACGCCTGGATCGGAGAGGAGGGGGAGGTGCTCAAGGAGGAGGGGGTTCTGGGGATCCGACTCGTCAAGACCTCCCGCATCGACGCCCTGTTCGGGGTGCCGGTGGAGTCGAGCGACGACCTCACCGCCATGGCCGCGGTCCCCTCCAACGTCACCTTCGAGGACCCCATGGCGCTTTCCCGGCTGAAGGTGAAGATCTCCGGTGTCGAGACGGACCCGGAGACGCTCTCCGGCGGCCGCCAGGTGCTCCGGGGCAACGTCCTGCTGGTGGAAAAGGAGACGGTCGCCGATCTTCCCGAAAAGGACGCCGACCCCGCCCAAAAGCCGTCCGAGTACCTGGGGGCATCCCCCTTCATCCAGACGGACAACGAAAAGATCCGGAAGCTCGCGGCCGGGATCGTCTCCCCGGATGATCCCCCCCTGGCAAAGGCCGAAAAGCTGGTGGACTGGATCCACAAAAATATCGAGAAACGGCCCGTTCTCTCCATGCCCGACGCCATCTCCACCCTGGAGCACCGGATGGGCGACTGCAACGAACACGCCGTTCTCCTGGCGGCCATGGCCAGATCGGTGGGGCTGCCCACCGCCATCGAAGCCGGGCTGGTCTATATGAAGGACCGGTTCTACTACCACGCCTGGAACCGGATCTTCGTGGGGGGATGGATCACCGCCGACGCCACCTTCGGCCAGATTCCGGCCGATGTCACCCACATCCGGCTGGCATCGGGGGAGCCGAGCGACCAGTTCGACATCATGGGGATGATCGGCAGGATCGAGCTTACGGTCCTGGAGCCGGCGCCATGATCGAACTGGTGGGGCTCACCAAAAAGTACGGCGACTTTGCCGCGGTCAAAGGACTCGATCTCTCCGTGGACCCGGGGGAGATCTTCGGATTCATCGGCCCCAACGGCGCGGGCAAGACCACCACCTTAAAGATGATGGGGGGGCTTTTGGCTCCCACCGCCGGGACGGTGACCATCGACGGGGTCCGGATGGACCTGGACCCCGTTTCGGCCAAGCGGCGGATCGGCTTTATCCCGGACCGGCCGTACCTCTATGAGAAGCTGACCGGCACGGAGTTCCTCCGATTCACCGCGAAGCTCTACGGCGTGGACGGCGACGCCTTTGACGCCCGGGCCGAGGAGAAGCTGGAACTCTTCGGCCTGTCCGACTGGCCGAACGAGTTGATCGAAGCCTACTCCCACGGCATGAAGCAGCGGCTCATCATGTCGGCGGCCCTGCTCCACGACCCACGGGTCATCATCGTGGACGAGCCGACGGTGGGTCTCGACCCGGCGGCCACCAAGATGCTCAAGGACCTCTTTTCCGGGCTGGCCGAATCGGGGATCACCATCTTCATGTCCACCCACACCCTCCAGGTGGCCGAGGAGATCTGCGATCGCATCGGGGTGATCAATCGGGGGGAGCTGATCGCCACCGGCAGCGTGGGAGAGCTGAAGCACCAGGCCCAGGTGGCCGACGAGACCCTGGAGGCGGTCTTCCTGAAGCTCACCGCCGCGGCCCTGTTCTGAAAAGAGAACCGATGCGCCAGATCGCCCTGCTCCTCACGCCCCGGTTCCTCACCGCCAAAAACGGAACCTTCTCCCGGCACGGGACGGGCGGCATCGCCAAAATCACCGTCTTCGGGCTGCTGGGGCTGGGGATCTGGACCGCCATCTTCCTGGTCTCCCTGCGGGTGCTCGGCTATCTCCGGGGGATCCCCGAGGTGGGGGACATCGTCGCCTTCAAGCTGCTCTCCATGCTCCTGCTCACCGCCTTCGCCCTGTTGATGTTCAGCAGCATCCTGACCGCCCTGTCCCGGCTCTACCTCTCCCGGGACCTCCAGCTGGTCCACACGCTGCCGGTGCCGGCCCACACCATCTTCCTCGCCCGGTGGATCGACAGCACCTTCGAGAGCGCCTGGATGGTGCTGGTCTATACCCTGCCCGTCTTCCTCGCCTACGGGATCGCCTTTGACGGATCCCCCTTCTACTACCTGGGAATGGGCCTCAACCTGCTCTCCCTGTCGGTGGTCGCCTCGGCCGTGGGCGCCCTGGTGGTCATGGCGGGGGTGATGATCATCCCGGCCAACCGGATGAAGAGCATCTTCATCTTCCTGGGGCTTCTGGTCTTCGTCGTCCTCTACCTCGCTTTCCGGCTGCTGCGGCCAGAGCTGCTGGTGGATCCGGACGTCTTCATCACCGCCATGGTCTATATGAAGAACCTGCAGGCGCCCGCCTCCCCCTTCCTGCCCAGCACATGGGCCTTCGACAGCCTGCGGGAGAGCCTCTCCGGGTCGGCCCCGGCGGCCCTCTTCCACCTGATCCTCTCCTGGGTCTTCGCCGCCCTGCTGGTCCTGGGGATGGTGGTGCTGGCGGACCTGTTGTACTACGGCGGCTTCTCCAAAACCCAGACGGCCATGACGAGGGCCTTCAAGACCCGGGGACGGTTCCGGGCGCCGATCCCCTTTCTTTCCGAACCGCTGCGGGCCGTCGCGGCCAAGGAGATCAAGACCTTCCTCCGGGACCAGGCCCAGTGGTCCCAGCTCTTTCTCATCGCCGCCCTGGTGGTGATCTACATCTACAACTTCCAGGCCCTGCCCCTGGAGCGGGTCCCCATCCGGACCCTCTACCTCCAGAACCTCCTCGCCTTTCTCAACATGGGGCTGGCCCTGTTCGTCCTCACCGCCGTGGCGGCCCGGTTCGTCTACCCGGCGGTGAGCATGGAGTCCGAGGCCTTCTGGATCATCCGCACCGCGCCGATGACCTTGCGCCAGTTCCTCTGGACCAAATTCGTCGTCTACTACGCCCCGCTGGTGGTCCTGACGGAGATCCTCATCGTCGGCACCAACCTCCTCCTCCACGTCACGCCCCTGATGATGGCGATCTCCACGGTCACCGTCTTTTTCCTGGTCCCCGGCGTCGTCGCCCTGGGGATCGGTTTCGGGGCCGCTTACGCCGACTTCAAGGCGGAGAATCCGATCCAGACGGTGACGAGCTTCGGCGGGGTCCTCTTCATGACCGCCTGCGCCGGGGTCATCGGCGTGATCCTCCTGCTGGAGGCCGGACCGGTCTACCACATCTTCATGGCCGGAGTGCGGGAACAGCCCGTGGGCCTCTTCAGCCGGCTCTGGATGGCGGGGGCCTTTCTCCTCTCCCTGGCCATCGCCGGCTGCGCGGTCTATCTTCCCATGCGGTTCGGGGAAAAGCGGTTGACGGAAACGCAATCCTGATGGTCGAGAAATAAAAAAGGCGGGGTTTTCGCCCCGCCTCCGTTGATCGTTGCCCGCTTCGGGATCGGTCAATCCCCGTCCATGAAGTCCCCGATGCTCCCCAAAATCGACCCCTCCCCTTTGCCGCCGCCGCGCTGGGGGGACGCCTGGAGCATTCTGCCGGCAAGGCGCGAGAACGGCAGCGACTGGAGCCAGACCCTTCCGGGCCCCTGGAGGATGGCGAAGAAGAACCCCTCCCCCCCGAAGAGCATGGTCTTGACCCCGCCGGCCCGCTGGATCTCGAAGCCCACGGAAGCTTCGAAGGCGACCACGCAGCCGGTATCCACGTGGAGAATTTCGCCGGCCTCCAACCGCCGCTCCACCACCGTGCCCCCAGCGTGGACGAAGGTCATCCCGTCCCCCTCCAGCTTCTGCATGATGAACCCTTCCCCGCCGAAGAGGCCGGTCATGATCTTCCGCTGGAGGTAGAGTCCCACGGAGACCCCCTTGGCGGCGCACAGGAAGCTGTCCTTCTGGCAGACGAGCTGTCCGCCCACATCCGGCAGGCTCACCGGAATGATGTTTCCGGGAAACGGGGCCCCGAAGGCCACGTGGGCCTTGCCCTCGCCGGTGTGGGTGAAGACGGTCATGAAGAGGCTCTCACCGGTCACCAGGCGCTTTCCGGCGCCCAGAAGTTTCCCCATGAATCCGCTGCTGGCGCTTGTCGAAGACCCGTCGCCGAAGATGGTCTCCATGGTCACCGGACTGTCCTTGTACATCATGGCCCCGGCCTCGGCCACCGCGCTCTCTCCGGGGTCCAGCTCCACTTCCACAAACTGCATCTCCGAACCGAAGATCTTGTAGTCGATCTCGTCGGCGCTGGTTCCCGCGGCGGCCACCGACGGCCCCCGGGCCGGAGCCTGTCCCGGCGGGCCCGGGGAAGGCGGCGCCGCGGCGCCGCTCAGTTCCGGAACCTTGGAGATGGGCAGCCATTCCGAAAACCCCTCCCGCCAGGCATGGCCGTTCGGATTGAGCCGCGCCTGAAAGACCGCCTGGCTCTCTTCCATGGGACCGCTCTGTTCACCTTCGTAGCTCAAGTACCATTGTGCCATGGTCGTGCACCTCCTTGTCAAAAAGGGCCGACACCGGTTCATGGGCCGGCACGGTTCATGTTCGCCCGGTCAGAGTTTGGGCACCCCGAGCTGTTCGTGGATGTCATCCGCTACGGACCCCTCCAATTCGAGGCGCCGGGCGATGGATCGAAGGTAATCGCGCTCCGCTTCGGTGTCAACGTCGACGGCGATCACCGAGGCCGCGTAGACCTGACGGGCCGTCTCCGGGGAAGTGACCGCTTCGACGATCTCGTCTTGACCCTTCGGGTTGCGCAGCTCCTCTTCGATGAAGGTCCGCTCCTCGGCATTGAGGCCCACCGCCTCCACCCTCTCCATGATCCGGGATCGTTCCTCGTCATCGATGATCCCGTCGGCGTTGGAGGAGGCGATCATGGCCCGGATCAGGAGGATCGCCTTCTGGTTTTCCGGTTCGGTGGTCGGCGAGCCCGGCGGGGTCTGAGCGGCCGCCGGCGGCTGGGGCGGCGGTCCCGCGGCCATGCCGTGGTCCGGAGCACCCTTCTGGACGGGCGGGGTCCCGGGCGGCGGCGGCGGAGCCGCGGCGGGCGTGGCCGACGGCGATCCCGTGGGCGCCGGCTTCCGCTCCCCGGGAACCGGAGGCGGGCCCTGGGATTTGTTCATATAATGGTTGACCGCTTCCATGGCGACCCCCAGAAGTCCCAGCCCCACGGTCGCCTTGGCTCCCATGCCCATCTTTTTCTTCCCGCCCCCCAGTTTGCCTCCCAGCAATCCTCCGAGAAGCTTCTGCGCGTTGAGCATGCCTACCTCCTTTGCTTGATTGGTTTGTATCCCTGCTTCCGGGTCCCGAAGGTACCGGCACTCCGGGTCCAAATCGGCGACTATCGACGTTACCCACAAAATATTCTACCACTTCTTGCCAGAATTACGTAAGAAGAAAGGTGGTTTCGGAGGCGGTTTTAGCCCGGCCGATACCGGGTATGTGGCTGTGGGCCACAAATGTAAGCCCGATGGTGGGGACCTCCAGTTCGACCCGTCACATTTCCGCAAAGAATAGTAAAACCTCTTCATTAAATAATTCTGATTCAACAGTTTTTTTGGCTTGACATCGATTTTCAAATAAATAAATATCGAGATTAGAATGTATGTTGAAGACCAATATATCGGTGAAACAACATGGCGGAAAGCCCGATTTACACAACGATA
>CAYSLC010000209.1:0-2093 GCA_964431545.1 uncultured Desulfobacteraceae bacterium
CCGGCCCCGGCCGCCCCCGGCGACATCGACGGGGACCGGGACGTGGACCTGACCGACGCGATGATTTCGATCCGGGCGGCCGCGGGGGCGGCCGCTCCTTCCGGGATCCGGCTCGACGGGGACGTGAACGGGGACGGCGCCATCGGTGTGGAAGAGGCGATCCACGCCCTGCGGCTGGCGGCGGGGTTTCCGCTGACCGTCAACAGCCCCGGAGATCCCGCGGATCCGCCTCCGGGCTCCCTCACCCTCCGGGACGCCCTGGAGATCGCGGCCCCGGGCCAGCCCATCGTTTTCGATCCGTCCCTCGACGGGGGGACGGTGTCGCTCTCCAGGGTGGGCGAGGCCCATTCCACCCTCAGGGGCGAGGTGATGGGGATGCGGATGGAGCCCAGCGGCCCGGTCTCCTACCTGGTGGGGTACTTCGACCGGGACTACGGCCGGTCCGCCCTCTACGCCCGGAAGGACGTGGTCCTCGACGCCTCCGCCCTCCCCGCCGGCATCACCCTCGAGTGGACCGGCGGCGCCGCCGATCCGGCGCGGGTCCTGGCGGTTTACGGCGATCTGATCCTTCGCAACGTGACCGTCACCGGCGGATACAGCAAGGCCGAGGCCCTGCCGGTAAACGAACCGGACGATCAGCCGTGGACCCTGGCCCGGGGCGCGGGGGTCGCGGTCTGGGGTCGGGCCCGGCTCCATGGCTGCAAGCTGTACGACAACCACTGCGAAGGCGACTTCGAGGCCTCCCGGGACCGGGGCGCCTTCGGCGGCGGCCTCTACGCCAACATCGTGGAGATGGCGGACTGCGTGGTGGCCGGCAACACCGTCCTCGGGGCCGGGGCCGCCGGCGGCGGGATCTATTCCGTGGGTGGGGCCGAGATCGTCTCGCGCTGGTCGACCATCGAAAGGAGCGCCGTCACCGGCAACCGGATCCAGGGGATTTTCGCCTACGGCGCCGGGGTCTACTCCGACGGCGGGGGGATCGGCAACCGGAAGTATCTCAAACTGACCAACACCACGGTGGCCAAAAACCTGGCCGAGCCGCCCCCGGGCCAGCCCGCCTTCCTCCTGGGCATGGGGTACTGGCGGGGCGGCGGGATCTACATGTCCAACGGGTACCTCCACCTGCAAAACTGCACCGTGGCCGAGAACCGGGTCCGGGGGGTGGTCCGCGCCGACGATCTGGGCAAGCCCAACCTCGCCGGCGGGATCGCCGCCACCATCGGCAACGCCCACGCCGTGGAGGAGATGGTGATCGGCGGGTCGATCGTGACGGGCAACACCGTCCACGAGATCGCCGCCGACGGCGGCCTTGTCCGGTCCTACGGGCACGACATCTTCACCGGGTCGCTGCTCTATTTCCGGAGCCGGGGGTACAACCGGCTCGGGGTCCTCGACTTCAGCCAGATCCTGGTGCCGGTGGGGGAGAAGGAGTGGCGCTCCCTCTGCCGGAAGCACTACCCCAAGGCCGGCGACCGGGACGGCGTTTTCCCGGCCGATGTTCTCACCCTGCCGGCCGCGGCCCCGGCCGACGGGATCCTGTCCGCCGGGGTCGATGCCGGATCTCCGGCCGTCCGGCACTACCGCCCCAAAGGGGACGCCCTCGACCGACTGCCGGCGAGCCACGCCGTTGGAGAGATCTATGCCGAATACGAGATCCTCGACGCCGGCCCGGACAACTTCCCGGAGATCCTCCTCGGCCGCATCGAGGGCCGCTACGGCTTCGCCGGATTCGCCGGGGAGGTGGCGGCGGCCTTCGAGACGTTCCTCCGGACCGTCGACGCCGACCCGGACACCGAGGGCCGCCAGCCGTACACCGACCCGGACGGCGATCCCATCCAAACCCTGGCCCAAGCCCAGTGGTTCGGCCCCAACCAGACCTGGCCCTCCAACACCGCCAACTACCCCTACATCCTCTTCTGGCGGCGGTTGGACGACGCCCTCCGGGCCCGGAACATCGCCGGGATGGAGCCGGAGCTTCTGGGGGACGATGTCTGGTCGGCCCTCTTCTCCTCCGGCCCGCTGGCCGAGAACCCGAATATCGTCCTGACGTTGTTCCCCGGGGAACTCTTCTCCGGGCTCCCCGAGGTCGATCA
>CAYSLC010000209.1:2193-9266 GCA_964431545.1 uncultured Desulfobacteraceae bacterium
CGGCTGAAAAAAATGATTGACATTCAGTTTTTGGATCTTCATACTACTTTATAATTTATAAGTTATTACGGCGCCCGGCCGTGGATCCGCTGGATTCGCCGCCGAGAGGCCGCCGGAACCGGAAACAGCCCGACAGAAGAAAAGCCGCGGATGAAGATCAAGAGAGCCACCCTCCACGTGAAGATCGCAGACGCCCTCCGGGAGATGATCATGACCGGCGAGTTCACGGAGGGGGACAAGATCAACGAGGCCGAACTCTGCGACCGGATGGAGATCAGCAAGACCCCGCTCCGGGAGGCCCTGCGGGTCCTGAGCGTCGAGGGGCTCATCCGGCTGGTGCCCAACCACGGGGCCTTCGTGACCCTGCCCACCATCGGGGAGGTCACGGAGATGTTCGACGTCATGGCCGTGCTGGAAGGGGTCTGCGCCCGTCGGGCCGCCGAGAAGATGACCGACGGCGACTTCGATCGGATCGCCGCCCTCCACGGGGAACTGGAGGAGGCCTACGAGGCCCGGGACCAGAAGGCGTATATCCGGGTCAACGACCGGTACCACTCCTTGGTCCAGGAGCTGGCGGAGAACCGGACCCTCAACGGGATCGTCAACGGCCTCCGGAAGAAGATCCTCCTCCATCGGTTCCAGTCTCTCAACCTGGCGGGCCGCATCGACGATTCCATCGGGGAGCACCGGGCCCTGCTGGCGGCGTTCCGGGATCGGAACGGCTCCCGGGCCGAGGAGCTGATGAAGGTCCATCTGAAAAACCAGGCGGAGGCCCTGCGGATCCTGGCCGAAATGGGCGGGGACCGGGAGGCGTCCGTCGTTTTAAACCCAAACCGGAAATACAAAGGGGGCACCATGAGACGAGCAAAAGGCATGCGGACGATCTGTTTGGGACTCGCGCTGGCCGTGGGGCTGGCGCTGGCGGCGGGGCCGGCCCACGCCCGGTCCATGACGCTGAAGGTTTCCCACCAGTTCGCCGCCGGGGACGTCCGGGACCAGATGGCCCGGGTCTTCGGCGAGAAGGTCACCGAGAAGACCAACGGCGAGATCAAGTTCCGGTACTACCCGGCCAGCTCGCTGTACAAGGCCAAGGAGCAGTGGGACGCGCTGCGCAAGGGGGCCCTGGACCTGTCGGTCTTTCCCCTCGACTACGCGTCGGGCAAGGTTCCCCAGCTCTCCATCACCCTGATGCCCTGCTCGGTCTCCTCCATCCCCCAGGGCCTCACCTGGCGGAACAAGCCCATCGGGAAGAAGATCGACGGGCTACTCGAGGAGAACGGCGTCAAGAACCTCATCTGGGCCTGGTTCGACGGCGGGATCGGCAGCAAGATCCGGCAGATCAAGGTCCCGGCCGACGTGGAGGGGACCAAGATGCGGGCCGCCGGCAAGAAGTTCGAGTACATGATGAAGGAGGCGGGGGCCTCCATCACCAGCATGCCCTCCTCCGAGACCTACCACGCGCTCTCCACCGGGGTCCTCAACACCATGATGACCTCGTCGGCCTCCTTCGTCTCCTACCGGCTCTACGAGGTCCTCGACTACATCAACGCCCCAAGGGACTACTCCATCTGGTACATGGCCGAGAACCTGATCGTCTCCCAGAAGACCTGGGACCGCCTCTCCCCGGAGCAGCAAAAGGCCTTCGAGGAGGTCGCCGAGTGGATGCACGAAAACTGGGTCTACCCCAACTTCAAGACCCTGGTGGACAAGCTCATCGCGTCCTACACCGAGGCGGGGGTGGCCATCCACTACATGACCAAGGAGGAGTTCAACCAGTGGCTCGAATTCGCCAAGAAGACGGCGTGGAAGGAGTACGCCGATACGGTGGAGGGGGGCCAGGAGCTGCTGGACCTCGCCCTGGACGCCATGGAGTAGCCGACGAAAACGGTTCGGAGTTCCGCCTTCAGGCGGCTCGGGGCGGAACTCCGTAAGAACGGAATCTGTTTTTGAAACTAGGGATGCCCTTGATCCCACCGGAAGGGAGACCCCCATGAAAACCCTGGGCCGGATTCTGATCCGGATCATCGACGGCGCCACCGAGGTCACGGGGTGGCTGGCGGCTTTGAGCCTGCTGGCGGCGGCCCTGATCATCACCGAGGCGGTGATCGTGCGCAAGCTCTTCGGCGCCTCCACCATCTGGCAGATCGAGGCGTCGGTCTTCCTGCTCATCTTCACCGTCTTCGCCGGGGCCCCCTATGTCCAGAAGAACGAGCACCACCTCAACGTCGACCTGCTGATCATCCACCTCTCCCCCCGGGTCCGGGAGATCACGCTGATCGTCGTCTCCATCGCCACGATGGTCCTGGCGGCGCTCATCGCCTGGTACGCCTGGCCCATGTGGTGGGAGGCGTGGGTCAACAACGAGCACTCGGAGTCCCTCTGGGGGCCGCCCATCTGGATCCCCTACTTCTTTCTCCCCCTGGGGATGACCCTCCTCTTTCTCCAGTACATCGCCTACATCCACCGGAAGATCGCGGCCCTGCGGGCCGGCGATTATCCGGGCGGACCGAGCCAGGCCGATCGGTACGCGGAGACCCGGGTCGTGGGCGGCGATCCCGAGGCGGACGGACCATCAACCGAATGATTCGAAAGGGCGACCCGGCATGAACGAGTACCTTCTCGCGCTGTTGCTGTTCGGAAGCGCCTTCGGGCTGCTGATCTCGGGGATCCCCATCTGGGCGGGCCTGTGCGCCATCTCGGTGGTCTTCATCCTGATCTTTTCGCCGTGGCTGCTGACCACCCTCCCCTACGTCCTCCACGGCAGCATGGACAACTTCGCGCTCCTGGCCATCCCCCTGTTCATCCTCCTGAGCGCGCCCATCGCCGAGACCCACGCCAGCAAGGACCTCTACGAGACCCTCCACAAGTGGCTCCACAAGATCCCCGGCGGCCTGGGGATCTCCAACATGATCGGCTGCGGGATCTTCGCGGCCCTGTGCGGGTCGAGCCCGGCCACGGCGGCGGCCATCGGCGGCATCGGGATCCCGGAGATGCGGCGACGGGGGTACTCCCCGGCCCTGGCCACGGGGCTCATCGCCCACGCCGGCACCTTCGGGATCCTGATCCCCCCCAGCGTCACCATGATCCTCTACGGGGTGGCCACCGAGACTTCCATCGGCAAGTGCTTCATCGCCGGGGTGATCCCGGGGATCCTCCTGGTGGTCCTGAGCAGCCTCTGGGTCGGCCTCATCTTCCTCTACCGGAAGTTCGTGCCGGCCAGGCCGGGGAGCATGTACTACATCCAGGAGGAGCGGCGCGACGAGCGGTTCACCTGGTCGGAGCGGTTTCTCTCCCTGTTCAAGATCCTCCCCTTCGTCCTGATCATCATCGGGATCATGGGGTCGCTCTACGGCGGGTGGGCCACCCCCAGCGAGGCCGGGGCCATCGGCGCGGTCCTCTCCTTCATCTTCGTCATGGGGATCTACCGGGTCTACAATCCCAAGACCCTCTGGCGGATCTCGCTCAAGGCCCTGAACGAGAGCGGGATGATCCTGATGATCATGGCCGCGGCCCTGATGTTCGCCTGGGTCTCGTCGGACCTCTACGCCACCCAGGCCCTGGGCCAGTTGATTCTGGCCCTGCCTTTGGGAAAATGGGGGATCATCTTTCTCATCAACATCCTCCTGCTGGTCCTGGGGTGCTTCATCCCGCCGGCGGCGGTGATCCTCATGGTGGCGCCCCTGCTTCTGCCCATCATCCAGGGGCTCGGGTTCGACCCCATCTGGTTCGCGGTGCTGATGACGGTCAACCTGGAGATCGGCCTGGTCACCCCGCCGGTGGGGCTCAACCTCTACGTGGTCAAGAACATCGCCCCGGACATCCCCATGTACCAGGTCCTTCTGGGCGTCATCCCCTTCGTGCTCATCGACGGCCTGGTGATCGTCCTGCTCTGCATCTGGCCCGAGCTGGCCCTCTGGCTCCCCAACAAGATGATCGGCTGACCCCGTTCCCCATGAACCCCGCAACCCCCACGGAGGCGCGCCCATGCCCACGGAGACCCTGACAGACTGGATGGAACAAACCTGCTCCGCCCGGGGCGAGGTCCCGGCGATCACCTTCCTGCGCGGGGGGCGTCCCGAGACGACCCTCTCGTACCGGGACCTCGACCGGGACGCAACCCGTCTGGCCCGCCGGTTCGCAGGGTGCGGCGCCGCCAAGGGGGACCGGGTGGTCCTCTTCCTGGGCAAGTCCCCGGTCTTCGTGGCGGCCCACCTGGCCCTCCAGAAGCTCGGCGCCATCTCGGTGCCCCTCAACCCGGGGTTCAAGCGGCACGAGATGGAATACCTCCTGGGGGACGCGGACCCGAAACTGATCCTCTGCGATCCGGACAAGGAGGCGATGCTGGCGGAACTCCCACCGGAGGCGGCGATCCTGACCACCGACACCCGCCGGCCCCACCCCGACCCGGATCTCTTCGGTCCGGAATCCGGCGATCCCGGTGATTTCCCGGCGACGCCGGTCGGGCCGTCGGACCCGGCCCTGATCATCTACACCTCCGGGACCACGGGAAACCCCAAGGGCGCGGTCCTCACCCAGGGCAACCTGGTCCACGACGCGAGGAACATCATCGACATCTGGGAGATCTCTAAGACGGATGTCCTCTGCCACGTCCTGCCGCTCTTCCACGTCCACGGCCTCTGCTTCGCCCTCCACACGGCCCTGCTGGCCGGAAGCCGGATCACCCTCCTCGACGCCTTCGTCCCGGAGACGATCATGGAGGTCCTGTCGGACAAGGCGCCCGACCGGGCCTGCACGGTCTTCATGGCGGTGCCGGCCATGTACAACAAGCTCCTGGAGGCAATCGGGGACCGGCGGCCCGACCTGGACCACATCCGGCTCTGGACGTCGGGGTCGGCCCCGCTCCTGGTCAAGGACTTCGAGAGGATCCGGGAGGTCCTGGGCAAGGAGCCGGTGGAGCGGGAGGGGATGAGCGAGACGGGGATGAACTTCTCCAACCCGGTGCGGGGGGAGCGGAAGCCGGGCTCCATCGGGATCCCCCTCCCCGGCCTGGAGGTGCGGATCGTCGACCCGGAGACCTTCCAGGACATGCCCCCGGGAGAGGTCGGGGAGCTGTGGCTCCGGAGCCCCTCCATCACCCCCGGCTACTGGCGCAAGCCCAAGGAGACCGAGGAGACTTTCCACGACGGCTGGTTCCGGACCGGGGATTTGGGCAAGGCCGACGGGGACGGCTACTACTACCTCACCGACCGGATCAAGCACATCATCATCACCGGCGGCGAGAACGTCTCGGCCAAGGAGGTGGAGTCGGTCATCGACGGGGTCGAGGGGGTGGCGGAGTCGTCGGTGGTGGGGATCCCGGACGAGAAGTGGGGGGAGAAGGTGGTGGCCGCGGTGAGGCTCGAACCGGGGGCCGATGTGACCGCCGACGCGGTCCGGGCGCATTGCAAGGAACACCTCCACGACTGGAAATGCCCCAAGGCGGTCCGGTTCGTCGACGAGATTCCGAGGAACACCATGGGGAAGGTGTTGAAGGAGGCGGTGAAGGGGATGTTTGCGGGCGGTCGTTGAGACGAACCCGGACGGAACGATCCTGAACCGGCATTTCGTCATGTTGACATGAGGGACGGGAGTGGATACTTATTCCACAAGTACGCAATTCTGTTGCTCGGAGCGAGGGTAATGAGAACAACCGTGTCCATTGATGATGATTTGCTGGCAGTTGCAAGAAGCATGGCGGAAGCACGTTCCGTGTCGTTGGGGAAGGTGATTTCTGAACTAATGCGACAAGGTCTTGCAACGGCGACGGTTCCTGAAGTCAGGAACGGATTTCCCCTCTTTCAGGTTTCGCGCAACGCACGTCCAATCACTCTAGAGGATGTCAAAAAGGCCGAAGACGATATATGAGCGTTCATCTGCTTGATGTGAACGTCCTCATCGCTCTTTTATGGCCATCGCACCTCCACCACGACCCTGTGCATCAATGGTTTACCCTACGTGGGAAAAGTGGTTTCGCCACATGCCCCATGACCCAATGCGGATTCATCCGGGTAAGCGCAAACCCTCGGATCATTCCGGATGCGGTTTCCATTTCGCAGGCCCAAGACCACATGAAGGCCATTGTCGAACATCCAAACCATGTTTTTTGGACCGACGATGTGAATGCGAGTGAGAATGGTCGTTTGCCCGCGACGCTGATGACCGGCCACAAGCAGGTGACGGACGCTTACCTGGTTGCTTTGGCTTTCCACAGGGGTGGGAAGCTGGCAACGCTGGATCATCGAATTCAACCGTCCCTAAACAACACGCCGTTTCAGGATGTCGTTTTACAGATTCCCGTGGAATAATCCGAAAAGCCTTTCTGTTCAGCAAGCCGAAGCTCACACACCGAACAACGTCCGCGCAATGCTGTAGACCATGGCGGCGGTGGGCGCCAGCTTGATAACCTGGGTCTGGAGCTTTCCGGCGGCCTGGGCGGTCTCGGCGGAGGTGTTGAGGATCGAGGTGGCGTTGTCGAGCCACCGGAGGATCTTCAGGCCCTGGGGCTGGGGCTTGGCCAGCTCCTTTTCGGTCCTCTCCACGGCGCTCCGGAGGTCCTGGGCGTCGTCCTCGTCCGGGATCTCGCCGGCGGCCACGGCTTTCTCGATGTCACCCTTGAGGGCGGAGACCTCCTCTTTGAGCTGCCCGGGGGTGGCGGTGGCGGGGTCCTGGATGACGTGGAGGCCGCTCACCACCTTTTTGGCCTCGATGCTGTCGGCGGTGATGCCGCCCCGGGCAAGCTCCCGGGCCAGGCGGATCAGGGCCCCGGCGGTTTCGGCGTCGCCGCCCTCCATGAGGACGCCGTCCACCACGTTGTCCGCCTTGATGGTCTTGGCATGGATGCCGCCAACGGCGGCGCCGTTCTTTCCGTCTGCGTTCGGTTCGGTCATGCGGGTCTCCTTTGCAGGTTTCCCCTGGGATCGGGGGGAATGTGGTTGGTATCGGTCACCTTTGCCGATGAATCCGGATGGCCGGGATGAAAAAGATGGGTTTTCAGGATGGCGCCAAATATTCTGGCCTTTCCTTTCAAAATCCTAGCCATCCTAGTTCAAAAATTTGTCGCTAGCGCTCGCTTC
>CAYSLC010000210.1:0-9140 GCA_964431545.1 uncultured Desulfobacteraceae bacterium
GTTCACGATCTGGTCATCATCGGCGGCGGGCCCGGAGGGCTCACCGCCGGCATCTACGCCATGCGGGCCGCCTTGGATACCGTGCTCATCGAGAAGGGCGCCCCCGGCGGGCAGGTGGCCATGTCGGCGGAGGTGGAGAACTACCCCGGCTTCGAGAACATCGGCGGCGCAGAACTCTCCATGAAGTTCGCCGACCACGCCAAGGCATATGGGCTGGAGGTCATCGGCAAAGAGGTGACCGCCGTGGAGCCGGGGCTCGAATACCACCAGGTCAAGACCGACGACGGGACCGTCTACAATACCTACGCGGTGATCATCGGGACCGGCGGCAACCCCAAGCAGCTGGGGATCCCCGGCGAGTCGGAGTACTACGGCAAAGGGGTCTCCTACTGCGGCGTCTGCGACGGCTTCTTCTTCCGGAACAAGAAGGTGGTGGTCATCGGCGGCGGGGATACGGCGGTGGAGGAGGCCCTCTACCTGGCCAAGCTGGCCGAGCAGGTCTACCTGGTCCACCGGAGGGACGCCCTCCGGGCCGGGATGATCCTCCAGAAGCGGCTGGAAAAGGAGTGCAAGGTGGAGGTCCTCTGGAACACCGTGGTGACGGACATCAAGGCCACGGACGGCGAGGTCGACTCCGTCAACCTTAAGTCGACCCAGGACGGTTCCGAGCGGGAGCTGAAGGCGGACGGGGCCTTCATCTTCATCGGGTTCCAGCCCAACAACGACCTGGTACCGGCCGGTATCAAGATGGACGCCGAGGGGTACGTGGTCACCAACGAGAAGTGCGAGACCGCCATCCCCGGCATCTACGCCATCGGCGACCTGCGGCAGAAGTACGCCCGGCAGATCGTCATCTCCGCGGCGGACGGCTCCACGGCTGCGCTGGCCGCGGCGCACTACGTGGAGACCAAGAAGGAGGGCGCCGACACCTGTGTCCTTTGACCCGTCGCCCGGACGCGGCGCCACGGCGCCGGAACGCCCCTGATCGATGCCCATGCCGGAGCTGATGATCCTTGTCAAGCTGGGGATCTCCGTGGCCTTCGTGGTCTCCCTGAGCCTGGTGGCCGAGCATGTGAGCCCCCGGGTGGCCGGGGTCCTCTCCGGATGCCCCCTGGGGGCCTCCATCGCCCTGTTCTTCTATGGGCTGGAGGTGGGGCCGGAGTTCGCCGCCGAAAGCGCCGTCTACACCACGGCCGGACTGACCGCCACCCAGGTCTTCGTCTTCGTCTACCACCGGACGACGCTGGATGTCCGGCGGGCCGGGGTGGCGATCTCGTCGGCGACGGCCCTGGCCGCCTATTTCCTCGCGGCCTGGGGCCTCCACCTGTTCTCCTTCAACCGGGCCACGGCCTTGCTCGTCGCGGTCGGTTCGGTCTTCGGGTTCATGTACCTCTTCCGGTCCATCGAAAACAGCCGGATCACCGAGAAGATCCGACTGACCCGGCGGGTGATCCTGGCCCGGGCCGGCTTCGCCGCGATCATGATCCTGGTGATCACAGGCGCCGCCAAAATGGTGGGGACTCGCTGGGCCGGGCTCTTTTCCGCCTTTCCGGTGACGCTCTACCCGCTGATCCTCATCCTCCATCTCACCTACGGGGTGGAGCACGTCCATACGATCATCCGGAACTTCCCAAGGGGTCTGGGCGCCCTGATCACCTACTCCATGACGGTCTCCCTGGTCTATCCGAGATGGGGGATCGGCCTGGGGACGGTGGTCTCCTTTGCGGCGGCGTTTCTCTACCTGGTTCTCTACTCCACCTTTTCAGGAGGCATGCGGTGATGAAAAAATCCTTCGATCCCAAGCGATGGGAGAAGATCCGGGCCAAAGGACGGACCCGGTATGTTCTGGTCCGGGGCATCCTCGGCTTCGGGCTCATTTTCGCGGTGGCGGCGGCCCTGGTGGAGCCGCTCATCGGCATGGCGGCCTGGGGGAGGGCCTATACCCCCAACGTGGGGGTGCGGCTGATCCAGTGGCCCGTGGCCGGGATCTTCTTCGGACTCCTCATGGGAATCATGACCTGGGCCGGCGGGGAGCGGGAGTACGAGAAGTACCTGGAGGAGCGGGCCAGACAGGCCAAGCGGCGGCGGAAGAAGGCGAAGAACAAGAAGTAACCCGAAACCCAAAAAAGGAGGAGAGGGATCATGGAAAAGAGATTCGGAAACGGCCGGAAATGGATGGGATGGTTGGCTTTGCTGACGGCGGTCTGCCTGGCGGGGGCGGTCCCGGCCGGCGCGGAATCGTTCAAGAAAGAGTACAAGATGACGGTCAACGTGGGGCCCAACTTCTACTGGGGCATGGGCGCCACCAAGTTCGCGGAGCTGGTCAGGGAGAAGACCGGCGGAAAGATCAACATCAAGCCGTACTTCGGCAGCTCCCTGCTGAAGGGGGCCCAGCTCAAGTCGCCCCAGATGGTCTCCGCCGGGGTCATCGACTGCGCCTACGAATCGACCATCAATGCGTCTCCGGTGATCCCCGAGATGAACATCTTTTCGCTCCCCTTCTTCATCAACACCTTCGAGAACCTCGACGCGCTCGAAGAGGGCGAGGTGGGAAAGATCCTCTTCGAGGCCATGGACAAGAAGGGGCTGGTGGGCCTGGCCTGGGCCGAGAACGGCTTCCGGCAGCTCACCAACAGCAAGAAGGCGGTCCAAACCCCGGAGGACCTCAAGGGGATGCGGATCCGCGTGGTGGGCAGCCCCATCTTTGTCGACACCTTCCGGCAGCTGGGGGCCGATCCGGTCAACATGAACTGGGGCGACGCCCAGACCGCCTTCCAGCAGGGGGTGGTGGACGGCCAGGAGAACCCGGTGGGGGTGCTGATCCCCGTCCAGATCTGGCAGTACCACGACCACGTCACCATGTGGAACTACCTGGTCGACCCGGTGATCGTCTACTGGGGCAAGAAGCAGTGGGCGTCGTTCCCCGGGGAGATCCAAAAGGCCATCCAGGAGGCGGCGGTGGAGTCGGCCCGGTTTGAAAAGGCGCTGTGCCGGGCCGGGCTCGACGGCGGCGAGTCCCTGAAGATCCTCAAGGAGGAGTTCGGCTTCGCCATGGAGGTCCCCGACCCGGTCAAGCACATGGAGGGCAAGGGGATGACGGTCACCTTCCTCACCGAGGAACAGCGGCAGGCCTTCGAGGATGCCACCGCCCCCATCTACGAGGAGTGGATCCCCAAGATCGGCGAGGATCTCTACCAGAAGGCCAAGGCGGCCATGGGCCGGTAGGAAATCCCCCCCAACGCCATCGCGGCGGTCGCCGGCGTCGCCCGGGAACGGTCGGCGGCCGTCCGGCGATGGTCCCCTTCCAAGGAGTTCCCCCATGGATGCACCCAAACCGCCCATTCGGCTCGACCACTGGATCGCGGCGATCCTGCTCTTCGCCATGGCGGCCATCGCCTTCGTCAACGTCCTGAGCCGGTACCTCTTCCACTTCTCCTTCGCCGCCACCGAGGAGATCACCATCAACCTTTTCGTCTGGCTCACGGTGGTGGGGACCGGCATCGCCTTTGAGCGGGGCGGGCAGCTGGGGATGGTCACCCTCTACAACCGCTTTCCGAGGCGGTTCAAGAAGGGGGTGATCCTCTTGAGCGCCTCCCTGAGCGCCGCGTTGTTTATCCTGGTGGACATCTTCATGATCCAGGCCATCCACATGGAGGTGACGCTTTTCCAGGCCACGTCGGCGGCCCTGGGGATCCCCGTCTGGATCTACTACGCCGGGGTGCCCGTCTTTTCGGTCTTCGTCTTCCGAGGGGTCTCTCGGGATGCCTCGTCGCGGCTGCGCCGGCTGGAAGGGGAGGGGTAGCGGGTGGAGATCGCCGTCATCTCCCTGCTCTTTTTGACCCTCATGGCCCTGGGGGTCCCCATCGGGACGGCCCTGGGGGTCTCCGCGGTCATCACGGTCCATCAGTTCGACCTGGGGATCGGGATGCTCGGCGTCAACTTTTCGTCGGGGATCGCGTCATTTCCCCTGCTGGCCATCCCCTTCTTCGTCCTGGCCGGGGTGATCCTCCAGCGGGCCGGGCTGGCGGCGACCATCGCCCGGTTCTTCGAGCTGCTGGTGGGCCGGGCGGTGGGGGGGCTCTCCATGGTGGCCGCCTTCACGTGTATGTTCTGGGGCGCTTTGTCCGGATCGGGGCCGGCCACCACCGCCGCCGTGGGGCTGATCCTGCTCCAGCCCATGGTCAGGCACGGCTACGACAAGAACTTCGCCGGGGCCCTCATCGCCAACGCCTCGGACCTCTCCATCATCATCCCCCCCAGCATCGCCTTCATCATCTACGGGAATATCACCAGCGTCTCGGTGAGCGCCCTCTTCGTGGCGGGCATCATCCCGGGGCTCCTCACCGGCGCGGCCACGGCCCTGGTGGCCTACCTGATCTCCAGAAGGCGGGGGTACCGGGGGACCCGGACCCGCGGCGAGGTACGCGAGATCGCTGCCGCCCTCAAGGACGCCATCTGGGCGATCCTCTCGCCGGTGATCATCCTGGGGGGCATCTACGCCGGGATCTTCACCCCCACCGAGGCGGCGGTGGTGGCGGTCTTCTACAGCCTCTTCGTGGCGGTCTTCATCTACCGGTCGCTGACCTTCCGGGGGTTCATCGAGGTGCTGGCGGATGCCGCCGTCACCTCATCGGTGATCATGTTCATCGTGGTCTTCGCCGGGATCTTCACCTGGGCCACCTCGGTGATCGGGGTGGTGGACGCCGCGGCCAACTTCATCGTCCGGATCTCCCCCAACGCGGTGGTGATGATCATCCTGGTCAACCTCCTTCTTCTGGGGTTGGGGATGATCCTCGACGCCATCTCCATCTCCTACCTGATCATGCCGATCCTCATGCCGGTGCTGGCCGCCTTCGGCATCGATCCCCTCTGGTACGGGGTGATCTTCATTTCGGCCCTGGCCATCGGACAGGCCACGCCGCCGGTGGGGGTCAACCTCTTCACCGCCGCCAACCTGATCCGGGGCGACATCGACGCCGTGGCCAAGGAGGCGATCCCCTTCGTGATCATGGACGTGGTGGTCCTGATCATCCTGTCGCTGATCCCGGCGCTGTCGTTGTATCTGCCGGTGGCGGCGGGGTTGTATCGGCCGTGATGGAGAGAAGGTCCTCGCACAAGCAAACCCGTTGAGGTACCATGGGAATACGGCTGAATCTTATTGCAATCCTCCCATAGCCGCTGGAGTTGATACGCTGCTCTGTAGGAACACTCATCTGGGGCGATTGTCGGTGTCATAAGGGGATAGACATCTCCTCTATTAAACGGGTGCGGTGGGAGGCCCTCCTTTTCTTTCACCACTTTCGTCATGTCTGAGATTCCTTGAAACACCTTCAATGACTTCATGCATTTTTCTCCAATTCCGGCAATTGCCACGAAAAATCCAAATCAGGTGAAAAACGGCTCACCACTGCATTTGGATTTAAATAACCTGTTCGGCTGGTTCAATGGAATGGTGGGCGCAAAAAAACCGCGCCCACCCTACCTTTTCCGGCATCACCGGTGGGTGGTACCGATGAAGCACCCGCTTCCGCCGCCGCCTCCGGAGACATCGGCCTTGTGGGCCAGGGCGCCCGGCGGGCCCGGAGGCGTGATGCCGTCGTCGTCGAGTCCGGTTCGCAGCGCGGTTCCGCGACCGGGGGCCGTGTCCGTCGTCCGAGCCCTTAGTATGTCGTTTCGCGCGTTTTCGGGAAATCGCAGGACGACCCCTTCGGCCTTGGCCCGGACCCAATAGCCGACGCCGTCTTCCAGCACGTCGGTGTCCGGCCGGGACTCTCCGTTTTCCCACCGCCAGAGGCGCTTGTCGAGCCAGGGGTTGTCCGCGGGCAATGCGTCGATGGTGATGGGACCGGCCTCTGTGTCGCAGAGCCCGGCCTGCCTGTAGACCAACAGCTCCACGCTTTTCCAGGGAAAGCTGCCGCCCGAGGGCGCGGCGATCATGTTCCAGCCGATGTCCTGGGAAGCGTTGTAGAAGAGTTCCACCTCCTGGTCATGGTCCGGGCTTGCGGGCACTCCGTCCAGGGCCAGATCGACCCCGTTTCTGGCCAGGACCCACAATGCGCGTCCGGGCTCGATGACAAGCCCCTCGCCGTATTCGATGTATCCGCCCACCCGGGGGTCGTACGCCCCCAAACGGTAGAGGGAGATGTCGTATTGGCCGATGATCTCATCGAGCACCAGTTCGGCCGGGGCCCCGGGATCCACTGGAAAGGCGATCATGCGGTATTCCTCCACCGTAATCCCCGGCGGAACGGAGGCGATGTGGGTCCCCGTGTGTTGGCCGGCGGTGAAGGACCGCTCTTCGGACCAGAGGGTTTCGCCGGTCTCCGGGTCCACGAATCCGGCCTGCCAGACATATTCGTTCCCGCTGTGGACGCCGGTGACGGTGTAGCCGGTCAGGTCGCCGCCGATGTGGTCGAAGGCGGGCGGGTCGGTGGGGCAGCCGTACCCCCGGTCGGCCCGCCGGATCCGCCAGTGGATGGTCAGCCCATCGGGGATCTGGTCGCTGGGGAGGGGCGTCACCGTGAGGGTGACGGTGTTCGTCTCGAAGATCGCCCCGTCCGGGGGTCCGGCGGGTTGGGGCGGTTCCAGGGGCTGGTTCGGACGGACCGCCACGGTGACCTCGTCGGCGGCTTCCGCGCCGGAATCGTCGGTGACGGTCAGCCGGAAGACGAGGAGGGTCTCCGAACCGGGGGCCGTGAACGTCGGGGTCGGGGTGTCGGATCCGGCCAGGATGACCGTGGGGCCGGAAATCTGGGTCCATTGAAATTGGGCGATTTCGCCGTCGGGATCCCGGGAGCCGGCGCCGTCGAGGAAGACCAAATCTCCCCCACGGACCGTCAGATCGACGCCGGCGTCGGCGACCGGCGGCTGATTTGCGTGGCCCACATCAATTCGAAGCATGTATTCGGCGCTGTCCGCCTGTCCGTCATTGACCTTTACCGGCACCGACAGGGTTTCCGGAGCGTTCGCTCCGGGGGTGATGGTCGTCCCTTCCAGAGTGTACCCGTCCCCTTCGCCGGCGATGAGACGGAAATCATCGGGATAGGCGTTGTCCGGATCGGTGACCGTGAGGTTTTCCAGGGTCAGGGTCAGGGGACGGCCGGCGGTGGCCGTCAAGGAATTCTGGCCGGTGATGGCCGGAGGGTCGTTGACCGGGGTCACGGTGATGGTGAAGGATCGGGGTTCAGTCGCGACCGTGCCGTCCCAGAGAAAGACCGAGAGGTTTGCGGTTCCGAAGGCATCCGGCGCGGGGGTGAAGGACAAGATGCCGGAAGAGGGGTCGATGGTTGGTTGTTCCGTGAACAGGCCGGTGTTGTCGTTCGCCGTGTCGAAGGTCAGCGGATCGGGCTCGTTGGCAGCACCGGTGGAGATATTCGATGCCCAGGGGGCGGCATACGGGCCGTGGTCCTCCTCCACCGTGACGTCCGTCCCGGGAGTGAATGACGGGGGATCGTTCACCGGGTTCACGGTCACCGTGAAGGTCGTCTCCACGGAGAGGCCCCCGGTGTCCGTGGCCAGGATGGTCAAGGTGGATGCGCCGACGGCGTCGGGGGCGTAGGCCAGGGTCAGGACGGATCCGGAGATCGCGGCGGAGGTGAAGATGACCGGATTGGAGTTGACGGCGAGACTGTAGCCGAGACCGCCGGGGCCGTCCTGTTCGTCATCGAAATAGAATTTCAGGTCGATGGTCGTAACGGCGCCGGCTTCCCTGACGGCGATATTGGGAATGCCCGAGGTGGTGGGCGGGTCGTTGAGCCGGGTTACGGTGACGGTAAAGGTTCCCGTCGCGGAGGCGTCCGCGCCGTCCCAAAGGTAGACCGAAAGATTCGCGGTTCCCCATGCGTCCGGGGCGGGGGTGAAAGTCAGGGTCCCTGTGGAAGGGTCGACGGCGGGCGGGTCGGAGAACAGGGCGGGGATGTCGTTGGTGATCTCGAAGGTCAGCGGATCGGATTCGTTGGCCGCGCCGGTCGAGATGTCCGTCGCCCAGGGGCCGGAGTACGGGCCGCTGTTCTCGGGGACGGTTACGTCGGCTCCGGGGGTGAACGACGGGGGATCGTTTACGGGTTTCACGGTCGCCGTAAAGGACGTCTCGACGGTGAGGCCGTCGGCGTCCGCGGCCATGATGGCGAGGGTCGAGGCGCCTCCGGCATCGGGGGCGTAGGCCAGGGTCAGCACGGTCCCGGAGATGGCGGCGGACGTGAAGAGGGCCGGGTTGGAATTGTCGGTGAGGGTGTAGACGAGCCCGCCGGCTCCGTCCTGGGCGTCATCGAAATAGGACGACAGATCGATTGTCGTGGCGGGGGAATCCTCGTCCACGGTGATGTTGGGTACGCCGATGGTGGTGGGCGGATCATTGGTCTCGTTCACGGTGACGGTGAAGGTCCGCGTTTCGGAGGCGTCCGCGCCGTCCCACAGGTACACCGAAATGTTGGCGGTTCCCCATGCATCCGGGGCGGTGGTAAAGGTCAGGGTCCCGGTGGATGGGTCGATGGCGGGCGGGTCGGAAAACAGGGCGGGGTTGTCGTTGGTGATCTCGAAGGTCAGCGGATCGGATTCGTTGGCCGCGCCGGTCGAGATGTCCGTCGCCCATGGGCCGGAATACGGACCTTGGTTCTTGTCCATCGTTACGGAGCCGCCGGGGGTGAACGACGGGGGATCGTTCACCGGATTCACGGTCGCCGTGAAGGTCGTCTCGGCGCTGAGGCCCCCCGCGTCCGAGGCCTGGACGGTCAGGGACGAGGTTCCATTCGCGTCGGCGGCGTGGTCCAGTGTCAGAACGGTCCCGGAGATCGCGGCGGAGGTGAACAGGGCCGGGTTGGAATTGGCGGCGAGGGCGTAGCCGAGCCCGGCGGCGCCGTCCTCGATGTCATCGAAATAGGAAGACAGGTCGATTACCGAAGAGGCGGCGTCCTCGTCCACGGTGATATTGGGAACGCCCATGGCGGCGGGCGGATCGTTGACCGCAGTCACGGTGACGGAAAAAGTTTGGGACCCGGAATCGTCCGCGCCGTCCGACAGGTAGACAGAAATGTTGGCGGCTCCCCATGCGTCCGGGGCCGGGGTGAAGGTCAGGGTCCCGGCGGAAGGGTCGATGGCGGGCGGGTCGGAAAACAGGGCGGGGTTGTCGTTGGTGATCTCGA
>CAYSLC010000211.1:0-9106 GCA_964431545.1 uncultured Desulfobacteraceae bacterium
CGCCCTCAAAATGATGGGGGATATCCAGCAGTATTTCATCGAAAAGAACGTCCGGAATTTCTATTCGGTCTCCATCTCCGGGTATCACATCGCCGAGGCCGGGGCCAACCCCATCTCCCAGCTCGCCTTCACCCTCTCCAACGGCTTCACCTACGTGGAATACTACCTCTCCCGGGGAATGGATCTCGACAAGTTCGGCCCCAACCTCTCCTTCTTCTTCTCCAACGGCATGGACCCGGAGTACACGGTGATCGGCCGGGTCTCCCGGCGGATCTGGGCCCTGGCCATGCGGGAGAAGTACGGGGCCTCGGCCCGGTCCCAGATGCTCAAGTACCACATCCAGACCTCCGGGCGGTCGCTCCACAGCCAGGACATCCAGTTCAACGACATCCGGACCACCCTCCAGGGGCTGTGCGCCATCTACGACAACTGCAACAGCCTCCACACCAACGCCTTTGACGAGGCGATCACCACCCCGAGCCAGGAGTCGGTGCGGCGGGCCCTGGCCATCCAGCTCATCATCAACCGGGAGTGGGGGCTGGCCAAGAACGAAAATCCGATGCAGGGGGCCTTCATCGTGGAGGAGCTGACCGACCTGGTGGAGGAGGCGGTCCTCATGGAGTTCGACAAGATCGCCGAGCGGGGCGGGGTCCTCGGGGCCATGGAGACGGGGTACCAGCGGTCCAAGATCCAGGAGGAGTCGATCTACTACGAGACCCTGAAACACAACGGGAAGCTGCCCATCGTCGGGGTCAACACCTTCCGGGATCCGGACGCCGACGAGGAGGACCTCTTCGACGACGCCACCGCCGTGGAGCTGGCCCGGGCCACCCCCCAGGAGAAGGAGTCCCAGCTCAAACGGCTGGCCGATTTCCACAAGCGCAACGAAGACAAGGCCCCCGAGGCCCTTGAGCGCCTCAAGCAGGTGGCCCTGGAAAACGGCAACATCTTCGCCGAACTGATGGAGACGGTCAAGACGTGCAGCCTGGGGCAGATCACCCGGGCATTGTACGACGTGGGGGGGAAGTATCGGCGGAATATGTAGACGAAGATGAAGAGGGGATTTGACGTTCCCCTTCAATGTAATTACATTGTATAAACACTGGTTGAGGAAAGTCACGATGAGAGCGAGGATTGTCAAAATAGGGAACTCCCAAGGAATCCGGCTGCCAAAGCCTTTGCTCGATCAGACGGGCATCAGCGGGGACGTCGATCTGGAGGTCGAAAAGGATCGGATCATCATTCGCCCGGTTTCCGATCCGAGGGCCGGCTGGGAAGAGGCATTCCGGGCCATGTCCGAAGCCGGAGACGATGAGATGATCGCGGCGGCCGGCGGCATCTCCCATTCATGGGATGAAGAGGAATGGGAATGGCGGTGAACCGATTCGAGGTCTACCTGGTCAATCTCGATCCGACCATCGGTTTCGAAATAAAGAAAACACGGCCCGCCCTGATCATCTCCCCCGATGAGATGAACCGCCATCTCAAGACGGTCATCGTCGCACCCATGACAACATCCGGGAAAATCTATCCAACGCGAGTCGTCTGTCAATTTCAAGGAAAAACGGGACGAATCGTTTTGGACCAATTGCGCACGATCGATAAATCCCGACTGGTGAAAAAACTGGGTCGAATCGACGCCGAAGCCCAGAAGAACGTCATCTCCGTGTTGCAGCGACTTTTCTCGTTTGGAATTTGAACGGCGTCATCAAGAAAGGAAATCAACATGAAAGAAGCCGTCATCGTCAGCGCCGTCCGCACGCCGCTGGGAAGCTATAACGGATCGCTGGGCGCCATCGGCGCCACCCGGCTGGGGGCGCTGGTCATCGAGGGGGCCGTGGAGCGGGCCCACATCGGAAAAGAGGTGGTCAACGAGGTGATCATGGGGATGGTCCTCCCCTGCGGGTACGGGCAGAACCCGGCCAAACAGGCCGCCGTCCAGGCGGGGATGCCCTGGGAGGCCGAGTGCATCACCGTCAACAAGGTCTGCGGATCAGCCTTAAAGGCCGTGATGCTGGCGGCCCAGGCGATCCAGGTGGGCGACGCCGAGGTGGTGGTGGCCGGCGGCATGGAGAACATGTCCATGGCCCCCTACTACCTGGACAAGGCCCGGTTCGGCTACCGCATGGGCCCCGGAACCCTGGAGGACCACATGGTCCACGACGGCCTCTGGGACATCGTCAACGACTTCCACATGGGCATGTCCAACGAACTCTGCTCCGAGAAGTACGACGTCAGCCGGGAGGACCAGGACCGGTATGCGGACGAATCCTACCGCCGGGCCCTGACGGCCATCAACACCGACCGGTTCAAAAACGAGATCCTCCCCATCGAGATCCCCCAGAAAAAGGGCGGGGCCATGCTCTTCGACGTGGACGAGTGCCCCCGGGAGACCTCCTTGGAGATCCTGGCCAAGATGAAGCCGGCCTTCAAAAAGGACGGCGTGGGCACCGCCGGCAACGCCTCCATCATCAGCGACGGCGCCGCCGCCGTGGTGGTCACGTCGGGGGAGCGGGCCGAGGCCCTGGGGTGCGACATCCTGGCGACCATCGGGGCCCAGGCCTCCTTCGGCATCGACATGAAGTACGTCCTGGTGGCCCCCATTTGGGCCATCCCCAAGTGCCTGGAGAAAGAAGGCATCGGCCAGGGGGATGTGGACCTCTTCGAGATCAACGAGGCCTTCTCCGGCTCCACCGTGGCCATCCTGAAGGAACTCGACCTCGACCCCGGGATCGTCAACGTCAACGGCGGGGCCGTGGCCCTGGGTCACCCCATCGGCGCCAGCGGCTGCCGGGTCCTGGTCACCCTGCTCCACGAGATGATCCGCAGGGACCAAAAAACCGGTTTGGCTTCGCTGTGCCTCGGCGGCGGCGAGGCCGTGGCCATGATCGTGAAACGGTAAGCAAAAGGAGTCTTCCATGGAGATCAAGACCATCGGCGTGATCGGCGCCGGGCAGATGGGGGGCGGCATCACCCAGGTGGCCGCCATGAGCGGCTATTCGGTGATCATGAACGACATCAAGGACGAATTCGTCCAGAAGGGGCTCGACACCATCACCAAGCTCCTCAACCGGGCCGTGGACAAGGGGAAGATGGACGGCGGGGAGAAGGACGCCGTCCTGGGGCGGATCCGGACCAGCGTGGATATCGGGGACATGGCCGCCGCCGACTTCGTGGTGGAGGCGGCCACCGAGCGGGAGGATCTCAAGTTCAAGGTCTTCGAGGACCTCGACGCCGTCTGCGGGCCGGCGGTGATCCTGGCCACCAACACCTCCTCCATCCCCATCGGCCGGATCGCGGCCCGGACCGGACGGCCCGGCAAGGTGATCGGCATGCACTTTATGAACCCCGTGCCGGTGATGAAGCTCGTGGAAGTCATCCGCGGCCTGGCCACCTCGGACGAGACCTTCCAGGCCACCTGGGACCTCTCTGCGAAGCTCGGAAAGACGCCGGCCGAGGCCAACGACTACCCCGGATTCATCTCCAACCGGATCCTCATGCCCATGCTCAACGAGGCGATCTACTGCCTCTACCACGGCGTGGGCAAGCCCGAGGACATCGACACGGTGATGAAGCTCGGCATGAACCACCCCATGGGCCCTTTGACCCTGGCCGACCTCATCGGCCTCGACACCTGCCTGGCGGTCATGGAGACCCTCTATGACGGGTTCAAGGACTCCAAATACCGGCCCTGCCCCCTCCTGCGCAGGTACGTGGAGGCGGGGTGGCTCGGCCGGAAGTCGGGCCGGGGATTTTATACGTACCAGTAGGAGGATCGGATGCCAGCCAAATCGAGCAAAATGGTGCCTGTGGGAAAGAAGATCAAGAAGATCCGGACCGACAAAAAGATGACGCTGGACCGGATCGCCAACGAGACCGGCTACGCCATCGACTACCTCAAGGAGGTGGAGGCGGGAAAGATCATGCCGCCGGTGGGGGTCCTGCTCCAGCTGGCCCGGGCACTGGAGATCGACTCCGGGTTCTTCCTCCGGGAGCAGGAGGCGAGCCTCAAAGACCGGGTCCGGCAGTACACCAAACGGACCGACAACTACGCCTACGAGACCCTCACCCCCGGGGCCGAGAACAAGCACCTCAAGGCGTTCCGGGTGACCATCGACCCCCGGCAGGACCATCAGGGGGTCGGCTACTGCCACGAGGGGGAGGAGTTCAACTACGTCCTGTCGGGGAAGATCGAGGTCACCGTGGGGGACCACGTCAACATCCTCCATACCGGGGACTCCCTCCATTTCAACTCGTCGATCCGGCATCAACTGAAAAACATCGGGGAAGAGAAAGCGGAACTGCTGGTGGTGATCTACGGACCCTAACGAGGAGCGATCTATGTTTTTCAAACTGACGGACGAACAGCTCATGATCCAGAGCATGGTTCGGGAGTTCTCCCGGAAGGTGATCGCGGCCACGGCCGCCGAGCGGGACAAGACCAAGGAATTTCCCGCGGACAACCTCCGGCAGATGGGGGAACTCGGGCTGATGGGGATGATGGTCCCGACGGCGTACGGCGGCGAGGGGGCCGACACCGTCAGCTATGTCCTGGCCCTGTCCGAGATCGCCTACTCGTGTGCGTCCACCGCCGTGGTGATGTCGGTCCACAACTCCATCGTCTGCGAGAGCATCAACCGGTTCGGCAGCGAGGCCCAGAAGGAAGCCCTCTTTCCGCGGTTGACCTCGGCGGAGATCATCGGCGCCTTCGCCCTCACCGAGCCCCACGCCGGCTCCGATCCGGCGGCCCAGACGACCACGGCCGTCCGGGAGGGGGACGAATACATCATCAACGGCACCAAGCGGTTCATCACCACCGGCAGGAACTGCGGTCTGGTGATCGTCACCGCCAAGACGGACGAGTCCCGGGGACACAAGGGGATCAGCGCCTTTTTGGTGGAGAAGGGGACCCCCGGCCTCAAGGTCGGCCACGAGGAGGAGAAGCTGGGGCTCCGGGCCTCGGACACCACGGACCTCATCTTCGAGGACTGCCGGGTGCCGGCCGGAAACCTCCTGGGCAAGGAGGGGGACGGCTTCAAGATCGCCATGACGGGGCTCGACGGCGGCCGCATCGGCATCGCGGCCCAGTCGGTGGGGGTGGCCCGGGCCGCCCTGGACGCGGCGGTGAAGTACGCCAAGGGGCGGGACCAGTTCGGCCAGAAGATCTCCAAGTACCAGGGGCTGCGGTGGATGGTGGCGGAGATGGCCACGGAGATCGAGGCGGCCCGCCAGCTCATGTTCTCCGCCGCCGCCATGAAGGACCGGGGGGAGAAGTACACCATGCAGGCCTCCATGGCCAAGCTCTTCTCCTCGGAGATGGTCAACCGGATCACGGGCAAGGCGCTCCAAATGCACGGCGGGTACGGGTTCACCACCGACTACCCCGCCGAGCGGTTCTATCGGGACGCCCGGGTCTTCACCATCTACGAGGGGACCTCGGAGATCCAGAAGATCGTCATCTCCAACAACATCTTCAAGGACAAGCGGAAGCCGTAACGACGTACAAAGACCAGCGGAAGTCGCGGCAAAACCCACGGGAGGGGGGAGGATGAACCGCTGTCAAACCTGCGGCGCGTGCTGCGCCAAGTTCCGGGTGACATTCCCCAGGGAGGAGCTGGACGACGTGGCGGGGGGCGTCGTCCCCGCCGAATACGCGGTGATCCTCGACGATGCCTGGTGCGCCATGAAGGGGAGCCTGGGGTTCAGCCCCCGGTGCGCGGCCCTAATGGGAAAGATCGGGGAGGGGGTCTCCTGCGCGATCTACGAAAACCGTCCGTCGGCCTGCCGGGATCTCCACGCCTCCTGGGAGAAGGATTTCCGGTGCCCCCTGTGCGACCGGGCCCGGGCCAGTTACGGGATGCAGCCCTTCGAAATCTTCTGATCGCCTTCTACTTGCCGACGATCTCCTTGACCCGTCCCACCAATCCGCTCTCCAGCAGGACCTTGATCCCGTGGGGGTGGGTGGCGGATCGGGTCAGCACCCGTTTGACCACCCCCTCGGTCATTTTCCCGGACCGCTGGTCTTCCTTGCGCACCACCCGGACCCGAAGGCCGGGGACGATCGGTTCCCGACGGGTGCCGTTCACGCCATTTCCTCCGTTGTCCGCCATGAACGGACCGGGCTAGACGATGCCGATAAACTCGAACTCGATCTTGGACTGGAACTTCTCCACGCGGGTGAAGATCTCCTTTAACATCTTCTGTTCGATCCGGGTCAGCTTCTTGGGGTTGATGTAGTTGTCCGGCTTCGATTTCTCGTCGAGGACCGCGCTCGCCTGCCGGGCGAACCGGAGCTGCATGAGAAATCCGTAAGCCTTCTCCAGCTCCTCGTAATCTGCCGTGGAGAGGACCTCCTTGATGTTCAACTGGTGGAGCCGCTCCATGGTGTTGGTCTCCTCGATCCGGTTCTTCAAAGCGTAGAGCCGGGCGAAATCGACGATGGGGGTCATGGCGCTCTTGATGTCGAAGGCGTTCCGGTGCTCCCCCTTGGATTCCACCACGAAGTTGCGGAAGAACCCGATGGGCGGCTTGAAGTGGAGGGCGTTCTCGGTCAGATGGCGGAAAAAGCCGGACCACCCTCCCAGGGAGTCGAAGAGGTGTTTTCGCAGTTCGTCGATGAACCGCTGCTCCCCGTATCCGCGCCGAAAATCGAAGAAGATGGAGGCCTGGAGGAGATCCTCCGCCCCGGCCGAGTGGATCCAGCCGGAAAAATAGGACTTCCACTGGGCCAGGGGCCGGCACCACTTGGGGTTCTTGGCCATGACCCCGCCTTCGCAGAAATCGTACCCCGCCTCGTTGAGCAGGGTGCAGACCCGGTCGCCGAACTTGAGGAAGTAGTCGTGGATCGCGGGCTCCTCGGATTCGGGGACGTCCTCGTAGATGATGGCGTTATCCTGGTCGGTCTTGAGGGTCTGCTCGCTCCTCCCCTCGCTGCCCATGATCATGAAGACGAAGGGGACCGGCGGTTCGTCGAACTCCTCCAGGGCGAATCCGATCACCTTGTCGAGGATGGCGTCGGAGACGGTGGTGATGATCCGGTTGACATTGGTCGCCTTGGCCCCGCTGGAGATGAGGGACCGGACCATGCTGGGCAGGCGCTCGTGGCGGTCGATGATCTCCTTCATGGAGGCCGCGTCCAGGACCTCGCGGATCAGGAAGAAGGGGGACTGCCCCTGGGCGGCGATGAGATCCTGGCTGGTGAGCACCCCGATCACGCGGTCGTCGGTGTCGGTGACGCCCAGGTGGCGGATGTCGTTTCTCACCATGGCGATGAGGGCCTCGGAGACGAGGGCGTACTCCGGCACGGTGGTGACCGGGCTGGTCATGATCTCCGAGACCGGGGCGGCGGGATCGTGCCCCGTGGCGATGACCCGGCGGGCCAGGTCCCGTTCGGTGACCACCCCCACGCACTTGCCTTCGGCGTCCTTCAAAAAGACGGAGCTGATCCGCCGTTCGGCCATGAGGTGGGCGACCTCCCGGATGGAACGGTCCACCCCGCTGAAGATCGGCTCCCGGGTGTAGACGCCGGCCACGTGCTGGTTGTAGAGCTGACCCAGATCCTGGCGGGGCTGGAGGGCCTTGGAGACGATGGCGGCATAGGAGCGCTCCAGCATCCGCTTGCCGAAGATGTCGGTGAAGTACTCCCGGAAGGAGTTGTAGGCGGAGCAGGTCTCCATGAAGACCTCCCGGGGCATCAGGTAGAAGTTGGACTTCTCCGTGACCTTGAAGGTCCGCACCGAAATGCCGTCGTTGAGAAGCATGGAGATGCCGCCGTAGATGTCGCCCTCCCAGAGCATCTCCCGCATGGTCTTCTGGTTGTCCTCCTCGTAGTATCGCTCGGCGGCCCCTTTGGCGAGGATGTAGAGGTACCCGACCCGGGAGCTTCCCTGGACGAAGAGGACCGTCCCCTCGGGGTACTGGACGAACTGGAGCTTCCGGGCGATCTTCTCCACCTCCTCCCGGGGCAGGAAGGAGAAGGGTTCGATGCCGGAAAGGAACTGGACGGTCTGGCCGGTTTCGATGATCGCGGAGAGGGATTCGTCGAAGACGTTGTGGCTGAAGTGAGCCAGGAAGTATTCGTAGAAGTCCTCGTGTCGTCGGCACAGATCTTCGAAGAGGTCCTTGCCGATCTTATACCCGGAGCTGTCCTCCTCCACCTGGACGGTGCGCAGGGAGATCCCGCCGTTCATCAGGATGGTGATCCCCCCGAAGACCTCGCCCGGTTTGATGTGACCGGCCAGGTCCCGGTCTCCGTCCTTTTCGTGGTAGAGGGTGAGGGTCCCCTCCCGCACGATGAGGACGCTCTCGATGGGGGTCTCGCCCTGGACCGCGTACCGGGTCCCCTTGGAAAGGGAGACCGGCTCGGCGGCTTCGGCCAGCTTGCGCCGGTCCTCCTCGGGCAGGAAGGAGAAATGGTCCATCCTGGAGAGGTAATCGTAGACTTGAGAATCCATGGTCGCTTCCCTTTCCGCGCTTTTCGTTCGGCGCGATGGTGAGGTAAACGGCCGGGGCGGCCCCGCCGGAGGCCGGCCCCTATTCGGAATAGATTTTGGACGCCAGCTCGACGTCCTCGGGACAGAAGACGAAGAGGCACTTATCGTCGGGCCCGGAGACCGATCCGTAGACGTAGTTGATGTTGATCCCCTCCTCGCCGAACCGGGAGGCGGTCTCCGCGAGGGTGCCGGGATGGTTCTCCAGTCGGATGGCGATCACCGGCATGATGTCGAAGATGTAGTCGTTTTTGGACAAGAGGTCGATGGCCTTGTCAGTGTCGTTGACCAGAATCCGGATCAGGGCGAACTGGGCCGAGTCCTTCCGCATGGAGTTGTAACTGGCGCTGGAGGCGATGCGTTTGAGCGATTTTCCCCGGGCCTCGAAAAGCTCCTTGACATAGTTTGAGGCATCCTGGATCATCAGGGCATCGATGTTGATCCCCGCCTCGGACAGCAGCTTGGAGAGTTTGCCGAGTTCACCGGGGGCGTTCTTCAGAAACAGGGAAATTTCGGTTCTGACCATTTTGGTTCTCCCATGGTTTGATTTTACGGTCGCTTCGGATCCAAAAGCACCCCGCCGGGGCGGTTTGCGCTGGATTGAAAATAGGAGAATT
>CAYSLC010000212.1:0-4483 GCA_964431545.1 uncultured Desulfobacteraceae bacterium
AAGCAATCAGTGAAGAGCTGTTAGGATGAACGCCGGCCGGGCCGCCATCATTTCTCTAATCTGAATATCTTTGGGAGAACAATACAATGAGAAAGAGCCTCCTTTGGGTTTGTTTCATCATCCCATTTGCCGCAAACGGTTATGCGGCGACCCATATCCGTGTAAACCAGATCGGTTATCCATCAAATGAAAAGAAAATCGCCATTGTCGGATCAACAAGCGACATTGAAGGCCAGTCATTTTTAGTGAAGGACAAAAATACAGAACGTATTGTATTCTCCGACACGATCCCACCAAAAATAGCTTCAAAGCAGGGAGATACGCCGTTCCAATACAACTATGCAATCGACTTTTCAGATGTAAGTGAAAACGGTCGGTATTATATCGAAATTGATGAAAGTGCTTCCTCTCATCCATTTAGAATTGAAATGAATCCTTTCAACGGCTTGATCGATCTTCTGCTCAAATTTATGCGCGCCGCAAGATGCGGCGGCACCGAACCTGATTTTCATGGACCTTGTCATCTTTATGATGCAACAAATATCGATTTAGACCTCACGGGCGGCTGGCACGACGCCGGAGACTACATCAAATTTTCAAAAAAAGAATCCTATGTCGTCTATCTTCTCCTGCTCACCTATGCTGAGAATGCGGAGTATGCGGACAGATTCAGCGATCTGGACAGCAACGGCCTTCCAGACGTGATTGATGAAGCAAAAATCGGGTTGGATTATCTGTTAAAACTGTATCCGGATGAGGATACATTTATTTATCGTGTCGGCGACCTGGAGCGGGATCATCGACAGGGTATGCGAATGCCTGAGTCGGACAAATTAACCAAGAACGGACGACCCGCTCTGATCGGTTTCGACCGAAATAATCTGGCAAAATATGCCTATACCATGGCCCTTGGCGCAAATGTATTCAAAGACTTTCCGCAATTTGCAAAGGATGTTGAAACCTATAGGCATCTGGCCGAGAGAGCATATGAAAAAGCGATTCAAATTGAAGACGGCCATTTTGACAAACTGTGTCTCGCCGCCACGGAACTCTATCGGGTGACCCGGCAACCTGGATTCCTTAACGATGCGAAAAAATTCAATCACTTCATCGCAAGAAACGACGGGGGCAGTTACGACACCAATGTGAACTTCGCTCATGCGCGGCTGGCGCCTTACCACGATGAGGCCCTCCGAAAACTCAAAGCTTCCCTCTCATTGATGCTGTCAACCTCCGACGAGCGGGCGTTTGGATACACCACCAGACGATACTTGTGGGGGTCGCTATATCGTTGCTTGAGTGGCGGATCGGCTGCCTGGTTATACGAATCTCTGACAGGCGATGGAACATACGATGTGGTCAACCGGCGAATCCGGGATTTCACTTTAGGGGTCAACCCCTGGGGGGTATGCTTTATCAGCGGCGTCGGCGCCGTCTATCCGAGAAACACGCATGGCAATCTTCCGTTCGTTCTTGAGAAAAATGGGGTGATTCCCGAAGCCGCATTGCCGGGCAGCGTGGCCTTGGGCCCTGTCGACCGAGTGTATTGGGAAAAAGAATGGCACCATCTTGTTCCGCATGTCCGCAACGATATCTATGCTGAATTTCAACCGCCTGACTGCCTGTACCACGATCACCCCCATGATTTTGTCACGAATGAACCCTGTATTTACGGATCGGCCGAAGCCATTCTTTTTTTCAGTCAATTTATAAGAAATCGGAACCGGTAACCGGAGGCGATGGCCAGTCAACGGATGACCGTCTGAATGCTGGAGTCATGATCGTCTTTTTTATTGCAGTATAAACCCCGGAGGTGCCCCAATGAAAACATTTCTGTTTTACTCCTTAATGGTTCAAATCCTGGTCCTGACCGCCGCCGTTTCTTTTGCGTCTCACGAAATCACGGACTGGCGGCACAACCACAGTGCGGCCATCTCCATCACTTTTGACGACGGCTACTGGTCGCAGCCAAGCGTGGCGTTGAATGTGTTGAGCCCTCGAAATATGAGGGGGACGCTGTTTTTGATGACGGACAGCCTCAACTGGGCCGGCACAAGCTGGAGCATGTGGCGGACGGTTGCTTCCGAAGGCCATGAAGTCGCCGGACACACCTTGACGCACCCGTATCTCTCCGAGTTGCCGGAAGACGAGTTGATCGCCGAACTCAGGGATTCCCAGGAAGAAATCGATGCCAACATCCCGGGTCAATCCTGTCTCACCCTGGCATATCCATACGGCGACTATGATGATCATGTCATCGAGATCACAAAGCAATACTACATTTCTGCCAGGACGGTATGGTCACCGGACAATCTCAACTATTACCCGGACAGTGGATATCACCCGATTGATTTTTATGAAGTCGGCGGTTTCAGTTTCGGTTCCAACAGCTTCGAAAAAATCGTGGCGCTTTTGGACCTTGCGGAACAACGATCGGCATGGTTTGTCCCGCTCATCCATGATATCGATCCGGAGAATTATCCGCAAAGATACGAAAAATTCATCCAGATGCTGGACGAACTTCAACGCCGGAATATTTGGGTCGAAACCTACGGCGGCGTGGTTCGGTACATGCGGGAAAAAATCGAATCAGATCTATCGGTGGTTTCGGAAAGTGGCAGCGAAATCGTGTTGGATTTGACGCATTCGCTCGATCCAACGATTTACGATGCGCCCCTGACAATCCGCAGCACCGTTCCCAATACGTGGTCTCGGGTCGGAATCAATCAGGGAGATTTCGATACCGTGCTCCCCATCACCGTCGAAGGCGGTGAGACGGTCGTCTATTTTGACGCGGTCCCCAATAACGGTCGGATCACCCTGTTTCCGGATAGCCTCCCGACCTACCCCGTCATTTCCATTGATCCGACTTTGCTGTCTTCCTCCTGCGGCCTGGGAACGAATGCACCGAGCCAGACATTCGACATTTGGAACTCCGGCAGCGACACCCTAACGTACCAAATTTCGGTAGATAGCAGCTGGCTTCACTGCGATATCGAAACCGGCACGTCTACTGGGGGAAAAGACAGTATCATGGTCATCTATGAAACTGCCGATCTGGCCCCCGGCACCTATTCGGCCACCATTACGATCAGTGACCCAAACGCTGGCAATTCCCCTGTCGACCTCCGGGTTCATTTGACGGTGTCCAGCACCGATTCGATCCTTGAGCTGAATTTTGAAGAAGGCGGCGGGAGTATCGCTTTCGACGCATCAGGACATGCCAACGACGGAATGCTGACTGGCGCCACTCATACCGAGGACAGCGCAAAAGGAACCTACGCCCTGAATTTCGACGGGGTCGATGATCGCGTCGTTGTCTCTTATGACGATTCATTGAAACCATCCAATATCAGCGTCGCCCTCTGGATCAAACAGCTTTCAAGTGCAGATAATGCGAATTACCAGGGAGTCATCCGTGGTGCTTACGGCGATGGATACTCCGCCGGTTTTCGAATCTTGGTCAATCAGGGCCGTCCGCTTTTTCAAATCAATTTCGGCGATAATGGTCCTGAATGGATCTGGGGGGCCACATTCCCTCAGGATGAATGGACGCATTTAGCATGGACCTACGATCATCAAAATATCATTATATATCAAAATGGAGAACCCATCGCCGAGATCCCGGAAACCCGGGACATTCAATGGTCTACCTATGATGCCGATCTGTACCTGGGATTTGCGCAATGGTACTACAGCGGCCTCATCGATGATGTGATGATTTTCGATGATGCCCTTTCTCCGGATCAAATACATGGGCTCTATAGCCCACCGATTGAAGAACCGGTCATAGCGGCCGACCCAACAAGTTTAAACAACCAGGCAAACATCGGCGTTACCCCACAAAACCAGACAATCGGCATCTGGAATAACGGTGATGGTGCGTTGGACTATACCATCTCTTCAGACGTCGATTGGATCAATTTGGACCCGGAAACCGGCACATCGAGCGGCGGGATGAATATCGTTTCTGTTAATTATGAAAGTAGATTATTGCCCGCCGGAACGCATTCCGGAAATATCACCATCGTGGATGAGAATGCCAGCAACTCTCCATTTTCGATTTCAGTACAATTAACCGTCAATACACCACCAGCCGCTGATAATGAAAGCGTAAGCACTGTTGAGGATACCCCAATTGACATGGTTCTAACGGCCTCCGACGCCGACGGGGACATCCTCACCTTCACTGTGACCACCGCACCCCATAATGGAACCCTGACCGGCACCGCACCCGCATTGACCTACACGCCGTCCACTGGATTCGTCGGGGAGGATACGTTTACGTTCGCTGTCGACGATGGCAATGGCGGCAGCGCCACGGGAACGGTGACCATTACCGTCACCGCCACAAACACACCGCCTGTTGCTGAAGACGCCGCTGTGACGACACTGGAAGACGCACCCTTGGCCATCACCCTCGGGGCTTCCGACGCCGACGGGGACATCCTCACCTTCACTGTGACCACCGCACCCCATAATG
>CAYSLC010000212.1:4583-7263 GCA_964431545.1 uncultured Desulfobacteraceae bacterium
CGGTCACAACGCTGGAAGACACACCGGTGGCCATCACCCTTGCGGCCTCCGACGCAGACGAGGACCCCCTTACCTTCAGTGTGGCCGATCCGCCAATGAATGGGGCGCTTACCGGCACCGTACCCGAACTGACCTACACGCCCATTACCGGTTTCGTAGGGGACGACAGCTTCACATTCGAAGTGGACGATGGCAAGGGGGGCACTGCCATCGGAACGGTTTCCATCATCATCAATACGCCAGACATGTTACCCGATTTGGAACTTGGATTTGAAGAAGGTATCGGAGAAACAGCCTATGATACATCGGGTAACGCCATCGATGGCGTGATCGCCGGCCCCGTCTACACGGACGACAGCGCGGTCGGCGCCTATGCTCTTGTCTTTGACGGGACCGATGATCGGGTGACCTGCCCATATCAACCCGACCTGAAACCTGAAACCATCAGTGTCTCCTTTTGGGTAAAGCATACCGTTGATACGGGTTCATCATACGGGGGCATCATCCAGGGCGCTTACGGGAATGGCTACCACAACGGATTCCGGATCGTGGACTACAAAAATCAACCGCTGCTTCAGATCAATTTCGGAGATTCAGCACCCACCTGGATCTTGGGCGGCACTTTTGCGCAAAACGAATGGACCCACATTGCGTTCACCTATAATCATGAAACCATCGACCTCTATCAGAATGGCCTCCTTGTCTCGTCAACCCCGGAGACACGGAATATCAACTGGGCCACTGCCGGCGACGATCTATTGATTGGGTTCTCTCAGTGGTATTTCCAGGGAGGAATTGACGACTTGCGTATTTTCGATACGGCGTTGACTCCCGAACAAATTGTCCAATTACACGAGGGCACATACCAATAAATGATAAGGAGATCAAATCATGGGAAAAAGAATTCTCGTCACAGGAGGTGCCGGTTTCATCGGAAGTAACTTGGTAGATGCACTGGCCTCTAACGCCGCCAATGACATTACCGTTGTCGACAACCTCTCGACGGGCGCTATCGGCAATATTCGGCACCACATCGATTCAGGACGCATTCGTTTTGTGGAGGCAGACATCTGCAATCTGAAGGAAATGCGAGCGGTGACAAAGGGCGTTGACCTCATTTTCCATCTGGCCGTTCAATGCGTCCGCCTTTCCCTTCACAATCCGAGCATCGTCCACGACGTGAACGCCACCGGCACGCTCAACATCTGCATCGCCGCCCTCGAAAACGATGTGCAAAAAATCGTTTATACCTCCTCGGCCGAAGTCTATGGCGACGGGAGGATCATTCCCATTGCGGAAGACCACCCCCTGGAATCCAACACCCCTTATGGGGCTGCCAAGATGTCCGGTGAACTTTATCTGAGCGTATACCGGCGCACCTATGGGCTGCCCAGCGTCGTTCTTCGGCTGTTCAACACCTACGGCCCCCGGGAACATTTCGAGGGCCTCTATGGCGAGGTCATCCCCCGGTTCGTCGTGCGGGTCATGAACGGACTGTCGCCGGTCGTTTTCGGAGACGGAGGGCAAACCCGGTCGTTTCACGAAGTAAGCGATACGGTGCGTGCCATTATTCTGGCTTCTGAACATGAATCGGCCGTTGGCGAAACCTTCAACATCGGCGGAGAGGACGAAATCACCATCAATACCCTGGCGAAGATGATCATCGACCGGTTGGGAGAAACCGGCAACATCCAACCCGAATATGTGGAGGCCCGGCCGGGCGAAATTCTGCGCCATTCGGCGGACATGTCCAAAGCCCGCCGCGTTCTGGGGTTCACCCCCGCCTATACCCTGCACGACGGGCTGGCCAACTACATTGACTGGGTCAAAAGGACCTATCCGCAACCCGAGCGACTGCTCCAACAGATTTCCTTCGACTGGCGAGGGCAGGCGAATTGATAGCGGTGTTCATGTTGGGACGTTAAAAAGAGTGACGGTTCGTTGCCGGGGGCCGGTCTGCCAGCGGCCCGTGGTCCCTCCCGGCGCTTTTGTTGATCTTTCAATCCGCCGCCGACGGGGCGCGACCAGGGGCCTCTGCGCTGTCTGCTAGGATCGGGATGTCCAGCGGCACGCTCGGATCACTGGTCACATTGTTTCGTGAGACCGATGTGACATAGACCCGGTCGCCGGACTCGATGATGCCACCCGTTCCGATTCCGTAGAATGGGCGCCCCGTGATCCCCACCAGGGTACCCGGTCCCGTGAAGTCATCGTCAGCCGACGCCATGTCTTGCCGGGCGATGACATAGACGGCATATTTCCAGATGGACGTCGATGGCGGGACCGCCTCCCAGGTGAGGACGGGCGCGCCCATCCCCCCGTCCCTGAATCCGATTTTCAAGTTTTGGGGCGGCGGCGGTTTCGCCATGGGAAGCCAGTCCATGACCGGCGGCAGCGCGGGCGTCGCATAGCGGCTTTCCCGCAGCCGATCACTCAATTCGGTGTCGCCAATCGCCCGTTCCTCGATGGTATGGGTCCGGTAAAACGCGTTCCCCAGCACCCCCCGCTCGCGGAGGGTCCGGTTGAAATCCACCTGTTCGAGCACCTCGTGGGTCGATTCCGGTTTGTCCAGGTCGGTGGCCGGGCCGTCCGTCCGAAGGTAATAGACCATCTGGCCGGGATAAATGTGCTGCCCGGCCACAGCCCCCTTTTCCGCCCACCACGCCAGCAGTTTGCGGTA
>CAYSLC010000212.1:7363-9083 GCA_964431545.1 uncultured Desulfobacteraceae bacterium
CCGTTTCCGCACCGCGTCGACAGGCGGGTCCGGTAGGGATTCAGCCACGCGTGGAGTTCAATGCCCCGGTCATGGGCCTCCGAGACGGCAAAGGACAATGGATCGTAGCCCGGGTCTTTGCCCTGTTCGCCGGTCAACAGACGCGACCAGGGGGCCAGATCGGTCCGGTAGAGGGCATCCCCCTCCGTTCGGACCTGCAGAAACACCGCGTTGATGTGGAGTCGCTCGAAGCTGTCCAGCAGTCGGGTAAAGGCGGATTTCTGGGCCTCCATCGTCGCCGTTTCCGCAGGCCAATCCAGATAGGTGACCCAGACCGCACGGAATTCCCGGGTCGGATTGGCGGTGAATCGGGCCGTGAATCGGGCCTCGGACACGTTGAAGACGAAATGCCGGTCCCGGGCGGCGACGGAAAGGGCCCCCATGAGATCCGACAGGGCGTCGGGATCGGCGACGGTCACGGTCAATGTCTGTTGCCGGCTTTCCGGACCGGCTGGCGCCACTACCCCCTGGCGGATCACCACCTCTCCCTGCACCGCGTGGCGGGCGACAATGTTGCGGATAGCGGGCAGGTGGTCCTTGGGAGCGGTCACCGATAGCGCGGCGGTCACAGGAAATGCCGGGGCGGCCCTGCGTTTGAGACGGACCCGGAGGGTATCTTCGATACGGGGGATCGTCAGCGGCAGGAACCGGTCATGAAATCCGGAAGTCCGAAAATGGAGGGTGTGGGTGGTTTCCCGGAGAAGGCCCCTAACGCGGGATTCGCTGGAGAGAATCTCCGGTGACCCAAACCCCTCTATTTTATACCGGTGTCGGGAGAGCCGGATCTCATCGACCGTGTAGGAAAAGGGAATATCCAGCGGCGTTTCTCCTGCGTAGCGCCCATCTACCCAGAGGGCGGCGGGCGGTTCACTTTCTACGCACAGGATTTGGGTCTCCTGGACAGTTTCCATGCCGGCAACCCCCCAGCCGTCAGGCTGATAAATGCGGGTGCAGGCGCCCGAGAGCATCAGGGAGGCCAGGAGAACCGTCCACCCCATCCGGCAATGCCGTCCCCCACTGTCGATTGGCTCTATTTTGATCCGCCGCTTCCTTTCCGCTCTCATGTCTCTGGACCCTTTCCCGTCATCCGGAAAATACCCTGTTTAACGAATCCATGTCAAACGGGATCGCGGGTTTTGAAGGGGGTTGGAAAAATCCGCTCAAGGCGACATTTTTCCCGTAACTTTTCTTTGACAACGGGGGGATAAATCGGTCATAATGCGATCGAGATCAAAACAAACCATAGCCCCGCGCAGAACGCCGGGCGCAAGCGGATCATCGAGACCTTTTGTTTTTCATCAAAACCATCAGGCAAGGAGGATCCCCATGAGCCACAAAACGGAGCAGACTTTCTGGAACGGCGGCATCAACCGCCGGCATTTCATCAAGGGAACCGGGGCCGCGATCGCCGCCGTGGCGGCCCTGCCCCTGTTTCCCCGAATTTCGTTTTCAGCGGAAAAAACCATTCTGAAAGTCCGGGACTACGGCGATTTCCAGAGCCTCGACCCGGGCATCGCCTCCAACCTTTACGAAGAAAACATCAACGCCGTCATCTACAACAAGCTCATCCAGTACCAGCCCGGCAACGAGTGGGGATGGCAGTTGGATGCCGCCGAGGAGATCGAACAGATCGACCCCAACCACATCCGGTTCAAGCTGCGGCCCGGCATCCTGTTCACCG